>DATKXP010000245.1:0-2096 GCA_035529015.1 Phycisphaerae bacterium
AGTTCGGGTTGAGAACCTGACGCGGCACTTTGGGCGGACCCGGGCGGTGGACGGGATTTCGTTCACATTCCCGTCCGGCCGGATTTTCGGTTTCGTCGGGCCGAACGGTGCCGGCAAGACAACCACGATGCGGATTCTGGCCACCGCCGACGAGCCGACCGCCGGCGACGCCTTCGTTGACGGCGTCTCGGTCGTCGAGGACCCGGAGAAAGCCCGCCACTTGGTCGGCTTCATGCCCGATTATCTGCCCTCGCACCGCGACATGACGGTGCCCGAGTACCTGGACTTTTTCGCGCGGGCGTACGGTCTGCGGAACCCGCGCCGGCGGGAGGCGCTGGCCGGCCTCGAGGAGTTCGCGGGTCTGGCAACCCTGCGCGACAAGACGATCCAGAGCCTCTCGAAGGGCATGAAACAGCGCGTGAGTCTGGCGCGGGCCTTGGTGCATGACCCGCCGGTGCTGATCCTGGACGAGCCGGCGGCCGGCCTGGACCCCCGCGCGCGGGTCGAACTGCGTGAACTGCTCAAGATTCTGGCCCAGCAGGGCAAGGCGATCCTCGTCAGTTCGCACATCCTGTCGGAACTGTCGGAGATCGTGGACGGCGCGATCATCATCGAGCGTGGCAAGATTGTCCGGGCCGGCATGATGGACGAAATCCTCAGCCGCGACTTGCCCGGCCGCCTCGTCGTCATCCGTGTCAACCAGCCGCCCGAGGAACTCCACAAGGCGCTGCTCCAGATGCCGGGCGTCCAGACCGCCCGAATCGCCGGCCGGCACGTGGAGGCGGCCGTCGAGGGCGATGAAGAGGCCTGCCGCGCCCTTCTCGCCGAACTTCTGCGCCGCGGCTTCCCCGTCGTCGAGTTCACGCAGCGCAGGGCCGACCTCGAGGAACTCTTCATGAACCTCACCAAAGGGGAGGTGCAGTGAACGTCTTCTCGGCCGTTGCGAAACGCGTGGACGACGGGCTGAACCCGATCGTCGTCAAAGAGGCGCGGCAGGCGGTGCGCAGCCGCTTCGTCGCCGCCATCCTTCTGGTGTTCCTCGCCCTCCAATTGGTGGTGGTGTGGCTGTACGTGCTCTTCAACCCGGACCTGGCGTCGGAACTGTCGGGCGGCCAGGACGTCGCGAGCATCCTGTTCTGCATCCTGACGGGGTCCTGCATGCTCTTCGTGCCGATCTACTCGGCCGTCCGTCTGGCGTGGGAACGTTCGGCCGTCCAGATGGACCTGATGTTCACTACGACGGTCAGCCCCGGGGCGGTGATCCGCGGCAAGATGGTCAATGCCGCGCTCCTGACCGGTCTGATCTACAGCGTCTGCGCGCCGTTCATGACGTTCGCGTACCTGCTGCGGGGCGTGGACCTGCCGACCATCTTCCTCCTGCTTGCTACGGGGCTCCTGAACGTCGCCCTGGCCGTCCAGTTTGCCCTCTTCCTGGCGTGCATTCCGACGAGCATCCTCGCCAAGGTCTTTCTGGGCCTGTTCGGGATGGGCGTCCTTCTGTTCTGGATGTTCGGGGGCCTCTGGGCGGGCTTCGCGATGTTCTTCGCGCCCGGTCTTTTCCACATGTCGGTCGGCGGAGCCGATTTCTGGCCAATCCTGGGCACCTCGGTGCTTTCGACCCTAACGATCATGGGTCTTCTGTACGTTTTCTCGGTGGCCGTCCTTTCTCCGCCGTCGGCCAACCGGATGCTCCCGGTGCGCGCGTACATCGTGGGGGCCTGGCTGGTCCTGGGCATCGTCTCCGCCCTGTGGAAGTACGTGGGCGGTGCTGACGGGGGCCTGGTGGCATGGGCGGGTTGTTCCACCGTCTTTTTCTCCCTTTGGTTCGCCGTTGCCGTCAGCGAAAGGTCCGCCTGGGGCGCCCGCATCCGGCGGCGGATTCCGAAGCGTTTCCTGCCGCGGATGATTGCTTTCCTCTTCACCAGCGGGTCGGCCGGCGGCGTGCTCTGGACGGTCGGCATGATCGTTCTGACGCTCGCGATCTTCTATCTGGTGGACGGGCCCTTCGGCCGGCGCCCGGGCGGTGATTTCGAGGACTTCTTCGTCATCAGCGCCGGGCTGGCGCTCTACGGCTTCGCCTATGCGATGACGGCCGC
>DATKXP010000246.1:0-6048 GCA_035529015.1 Phycisphaerae bacterium
GGGCGTCATCGGCCTCGCAGCAGGCGCCGTCGCGGGACCGAAAGAGGACGCCCGGCAGATCCTCGACGCCGCCGGCGTCAAGGGCGGGCTGGTCGTGCACCTGGGGTGTGGCGACGGCAGCCTGACCGCCGCGCTGCGCGCCGGCGACGCCTACCTCGTGCACGGTCTCGACACCGACGCGGCGAACGTGGCCAAGGCCCGGACGCACATCCGGTCGCTGGACCTGGACGGGGCCGTGTCGGTGGCAACGTTCGATGGAGCGCGGCTGCCGTACATCGAGAACATCGTCAACCTCGTCGTGGCGGAGGACCCGGGCAACGTCCCCACGGCCGAAGTGATGCGTGTGCTTGCGCCGGGCGGCGTCGCTTACGTCAAGGAAGGTGGGGGATGGAAGCGGGTGGTCAAGCCTCGCCCCAGGACGATCGACGAGTGGACGCACTACCTTCACGACCCCGGCAACAACGCGGTGGCCCACGACACACAGGTGGGTCCGCCGCGGCATCTGCAATGGCAGTCCGGCCCGCGGTGGAGCCGGCACCATGACCACATGGCGAGCGTGTCGGCGGTGGTTTCGGCCGGGGGGCGCGTGTTCTACATCCTGGACGAGGGGTCCCGCGTCTCGCCGCAACTGCCGGCGGACTGGCACCTGGTGGCCCGCGACGCCTTCAGCGGCGTCCTCCTGTGGAAGCGCCCGATCGAGCAGTGGCATCCGCAACTGTGGCCGCTGAAGAGCGGTCCGGCGAATCTGCCGCGGCGGCTGGTGGCCGAAGGCGCCGTCGTCTACGTCACCCTGGGCACCGGCGCGCCGGTCGCGGCCATCGACGCCGCCTCCGGCAAAACCCTGTGCGAGTACCCGAACACGGCCGGCGCCGAGGAACTCATTCTCTCGGGCGGCGTGCTGCTGGTGCTGGTCAACCGGACGCCCTTCGACATGGAGGCCGACCTGGCGACCGATCCGGAGGAGGGCAAGTCGCGCGATCACCGAACCACCTACTCGCCGTACATGGCCCGCATCTGGGCCGGCATCCGCTCGCGGCGGTGGAGCCACGGCGACCGCGTCCTTCGCGCCTTCGACGCCGCCGGCGGCCGGCAACTCTGGGAACAGCCGGGGCCCGTGATCCCGCTGACGTTGGCCGCCGACGCCGACCAGGTCTACCACCACAACGGAAGCGCGATCAGGGCCCTGGAGCGTTCGACGGGCAAGACGCGGTGGACGTCGGAGCCGGTGCCCGTGTGGCAGGGTCTCGGCGGGCACGGGCTGCAATCCTGGTTCGCCCCGACGCTGGTCGCCTCCGAAGGCAAGGTGCTGCTGGCGGGCGGCGAGAAAATGCACATGCCCTACGTCGGATGGGGGTCGAAGGACATCGGCGAAGACACGATGACGGCCTTCTCGGCCAAAACGGGGGAGAAACTGTGGACGGCACCCCATCCGTACTGCGGCTACAACTCGCCGGAGGACCTGTTCGTCATCGACGGCAAGGTCTGGGCCGGCGCGACCGCCAAGGGCAGCGGGCAAGGCCGGTACGTGGGTCACGACCTCGGCTCGGGCAAGTTGGCGAACGAGTTTCCGCCGACGGTCAGCACCTCCTGGTTCCATCATCGCTGCCATCGCGCCAAGGCCACCGACCGCTACATCCTGTGCTCGCGAGCGGGCATCGAGTTCGTCGATGTTCAAACGGGCGAGTGGACGATCAACCACTGGGTCCGGGGCGGGTGCCTTTACGGCATCATGCCCGCCAACGGCCTGTTGTACGCGCCGCCGCACCCGTGCGCGTGCTATCCGGAGGCGAAACTGTACGGTTTCGTTGCGCTGGCCGCCGCCTCGCCGTCGCGTGCGCTGCCCAAGACGATTCCCGGCGGTCGCCTGCATCGCGGCCCGGCGTACGGCCAAATCCGAAATCCGAAATCTGAAATCCGAAATCCGGATGACTGGCCGACCTACCGCCACGATCCTGCTCGAAGCGGCGCCACGGCGTCGGAGGTCCCCGCCCGGTTGCGGTGCGAGTGGCAGAGGGCGCTGGGCGGGCGACTCACGCCGCCGGTCGCGGGCGGAGGACGCCTCTTCGTCGCGGACCTCGACCGCTGCGTCGTCCACGCCATCGACGCGGCCTCGGGCGAGGTGCTCTGGACCCACACCGCCGGCGGACGGGTCGATTCCCCGCCCACCTGCGAGGGCGGCCGCCTGTTCTTCGGGTCGGCCGACGGCTACGTGACCGCCCTGCGCGCGAGCGACGGCGCCCTGGCGTGGCAATTCCGCGCCGCGCCGGTCGATCGACGGCTGGTCGCGTTCGACCAGGTCGAATCCGTGTGGCCCGTGCACGGGTCGGTGCTCGTGCAGGGAGGCATCGTGTCGGCCGTCGCCGGCCGCTCGATGTTCCTCGACGGCGGACTTCGCCTGTGCCGGCTGAACGCCGACACGGGCAAACTGGTGGGCGAGACGGTCCTCGACGACCGCGACCCCGAAAGCGGCAAGAACCTGCAGGTCCGCATCAAGGGCCTGAACATGCCGGTCGCCCTGCCCGACATCCTCGCCAGCGACGGCGAGTGTCTCTACATGCGCTCCCAGGCCATGGACCTGGAAGGCAAGCGTCTCGTGCTGGGGCCGGGCGGCAGCGGCCGAGACCATCTGTTCGCCCCGTACGGATTCACCGACGACACGTGGTTCCACCGGGTCTACTGGCTGTATGGCGACGGTTTCCAGGGCGGGATCGGCGGCTACGGAAACGGACGCACCAACCCCGCCGGACGCATCCTCGCGAGCGATAAGACCACCATCTTCGGATACGGCCGCAAGCCCGAGTACTACCGCTGGTCGTCGGTCATCGACTACCAACTGTTTGCCACGGCCAGAAGCCATGATGCCGCGGGCAAGCCCCTGTCCGTCACCGCCAAGCGAAGGAAAGGCAAACCGTCCATCGCCTTTCTCTGGACGCGCGACGTCCCGATGATGGTGCGGGCCATGGCCCTGGCCGGCCGCACCCTGCTCGTCGCGGGGCCGCAGGATCTGCTGGACGAAGACGCGGCGTTCCAGACGTTCGCGGACCGCGCCACGCAGGAACAACTCGCCGATCAGGACGCCGCCCTGGCGGGGAAACGCGGCGCGCTGATGCATGCCGTGGACGCCGACACGGGCAAGACCACCGCCGAATACAAGATGGAGTCGCCGCCCGTCTTCGACGGCCTGATCGTCGCGGGCGGCAAGGTGTTCATCGTCACGACCGACGGCCGCCTCCAGTGCTGGGCGGGGCAGTAGTACTACAACGCCACTTCGCCTTGTTATCCGCCTGGTGGCCTTCCCAGGCCACCAGGAACAGGCATAAACTGCGTTCGCGGCGGCCTGGGAAGGCCGCCGCGCGGGAAGTGGCGTTGTAGTAGTAGGGGCGAGGCGTGCCCGCGCCCCCGCGCGCAAGCGCCCCGGCGGCGTCCCACCGGTGCATGCGTATTCGGTGCCCCGCGCATGCGCCTGCCGCTTTACTTGCCCCGGCCGTAACAGGCGACCTGACCGTTGAGCATCGCCAGGTACAGGCGTCCCCCTGCGGCAGCCATGCCGTCAAAAACAGGCGGCGAGTCGAGTCGGAACCTCGCCAACTCGGTGCCGTAGGAGGCCGAGACGGCCTCGAGCAGCGCTGGCGGGGCTCCGCCGGGCGTTTCGGCCCCATCGCCTGCGGCGGGTGGGCCGGCCACGAACAGCACCTTGTCCGCGAGGACCATCGCCCGGACCTGGATCGCCGCGGGCTTCGCCCACTGCTGGCTCCCCTCGGCGCGTTTCAGGGCGAACAGCCGGTACGGGCCGTCCTGGAGTTGGTTCGACCAGTGGACCTGTGCCCGTCCGAACCCGTAGGTGGTGGAATCATCAAAGACGAGCAGCCTGCCGAAGACGAGATCCTTGTCGCGCCCGCTGCACCCGCCCGAGATGGAACAGCGCGTGCCGAAGATCCAGTACGAGCGGTGTGGCCAGGTGCCGTCCAGGAACCCCGTCAGCGTGAACAGGTGGGGATCGCCCTTCTCCACGCTGCCGCCGCCCGAGTCGAAGACCGTGTCCCGCAGATAGACGTGGCGGTCGTCGCCCGAGAGGATGTCGCCGAGCGCGCCGGGCATGTAGGCCGGCCCGTCCTGTTTGGGCTGTCGGCCCGTCTCGGGGTCCGGGCTGTAGATGGGGGTCCTCGACAGCACCTTCCCGGTTTCGGGCTGGAGCCGGTAGAGGTCGATCCCGCCGTCGAGGTACGACGACCTGCCCGCCGTGAAACAGGCCGCGCCGTCGTGGACCAGCACGCTGCCGTGGACGGGCGACGGCGATTCCAGTTGGCCGCACGCCGTGATCCGCCGGTCGGCGCGCGCCGCCCGCAGACGCCAGGCCAACACGCCGTCGGAGGCTCGCACGCTGTAGACGCATCCGTCGCGGCAGCCGAAGATCGCCCGGCCCTTGTGCAGGGTGGGCGGCGAGTCCACGCGAGCGCCCGCCGTGAAGTGCCACGCGGGGCGGCCCGAGTCGGCGTCGATCGCACTGACCCGGTGCTCGTCCGCCGAGGCCACGAACACCTTGCCGCCGCAAACCGTGGGACTGGTGAGCGTCGGGCCGACATCCGCCTGCCACCTGCGGCTCAGGACGGCGGGCACGGCGTCCGTGGTGCGGCCGCTTCGCGCGGCATCGTGACGGTACGTCGGCCAATCGGCCTTTGAGATCTCGGATCTGAGATTTGAGATTTGAGAACTGAGATTTGAGATCTCATCTGTCAAATTTGAGATTTGAGATTTGAGACTTGAGATTCCAGATTTGCGATTTGAAATTTCAGCGAACGCCGGCCCCTTCTCCAGCCGCGGACTCAACGGCTGGGTCGCCGGCGGCCCTGCGGCGGCGGGCGCGAGGGCGTAGAAGCCATCCAGTTTCGCCGCAATGTAGCACGCACAGGCGTGAGGCGGCGCGTAGAGCAGGCCGTTCGCAGGCATCACGCCGTACCGGCAGACGCCTCGCACCCAACTGTGCCACAGGACGTCGCCGCTGGCCAGGTCGATGAACTCGACGCCGCGCCGGCCGCCGAGGATGTAGCGGTCGGTGGCCTTGTTCCGCCAACACCGATGATGGTGCCCGGGACCCTCGGGCTCGACGTGCCTGAGCATCTTGCCGGTGTCCAGGTCGCGCTGCGTCGCGAAGTACGGGCCCCACGCGGGCCCCCGTTTCCCCGACGTCCTTCCCTGGTACGGTTTGAACCCGCCCACCCAGAGCGACCCGCCCGCCACGAAGACGTCGCGAATCTGGCACAGCGTCGCGGGCTGCGTCCAGAGGGTCTTGCCGGTCTCGGCCGACAGGGCCGCGACGGCGTTGGCATCGGCGCAGACGACGCCCCTCTCGCACACCACGCGCAACGGAGCCGAGGGCGCCGACCAGACGTCTCGGCCGGTCTTCAGGTCGAGGCAGACCACGTCCCTGCCCTTCTGATAGAACACGCGGTCGCCGATGGCCGAGAGCGTGTCCGGCCGCAGGCCGGCAACGTCGTCGCCCGCCTTCTTCCAGAGCAGGCGCCCCGTGCCGGCATCGAGGGCGAGGACCGTTCTCTCGCCCCCGGACTCAACCGCGCGAAGGCGTTTGACCAGCGGTTCCGCAGTCTCTCTGACGTACACGGGCGACTTCTTCTCTGTCACAAGGCCGGCCCACTCCTGGAGTTCGGCGGTCCGCTCGGCGGTGACGCTCCGGACGGCAAGCAGGAGGATTCCCTCGTGGCACAGCACTTCCTCCGTGCCGCGCGTCTCATCGTACACCTTGAGCGTCTCGCCGGTCGCCGCATCCACGGCGCTCAGCGGGGCGTGAAGGCCGAGGGTGACATAGACGCGGTCGCCCACGGCAACCAGCCTCCGCTGGAGGTGGCTGGGTGTCTGGCCCCAGTTCACCAGATGCGGAAACCACGCCGCGATGGGCCGCTTCCAGAGCAGCGTGCCGTTGTAGGCGTCGCGGGCGAGGAGATACCACCGGGGAGGCTGGTTGACGGCCCCGATGGCGCCCTCATCGGCGACGTAGAAGATCCGCCCGCCCGTCGAGACCAGCGCATAGAG
>DATKXP010000247.1:0-7273 GCA_035529015.1 Phycisphaerae bacterium
GCGGCAATCTCCGACTGTGTCTTCCCGCCTTGCTCGTACGCCGCCAAGGCCCGTCGTCTCGTATCTGCCGATGCGATTCCCATGGACTCGACATCGGCAACTCTACGCCAATCACGACAGCTTTTCTGAAAACCGCTCTAACAATCTCGGCCGCCCTATTCGCGACGTAAGTCCTTTGCGCACAAGGCCTTACACAGATCGCCCGATTTCGGCCTGTCCTATTCCATTCGGGCCATACGTCAAATCCGGTCCCGCGCGGCCAATTGGCCAAAATCGCCCTTTTCGATAGCGCCAAGGCCGTTTTTCCGCCCCCGGTTTTGTTAGAGTTCTAACAATTTGCCGTGCCTCCAGCCTCCGGTCTCCGGCCTCCAGCCTCGTCCGTCCCGCCATTTTGTATACTTTAGCACCTATTGACCCCGCTCCACTTAGGTTAAAAAAGGGGTAAAAAGGACGAAGAACGGACCAAGTTTGAGTAAAAAGCGATCAGAAACCGATCAAAACGGAGCGCTTTTTGCCTTGCCTATCTTAACATTTGAGGGCCGAATCGCCGTTTCCAGCCCAGAAACGGGGTTCGGACCTCCGAAAAGCGCGATTTGGGGGGGTCTCAAGAAAGGCCGTTTTCGTAAAGTATATACCGGCGCCGGCCCCAACCAGCCCCAAGTGTTAGCGCGGGGCTCGTCGAAGACCCGCCATAGCGGGCAACGCCCGCGGCGGCGGGCCTCGGGGCCGTCTTGGCGGCTTCGCACCTTGGCGCGGGTAAGCCCCCGCAGCCGGAAGCGTCGGCATAAAAAAAACGGCCGCGCCGGGCACCGTCATCGCACCGATCAGAATGTGGTGGGCAGGGTGGGAGTTGAACCCACGACACACGGATTTTCAGTCCGTTGCTCTACCGCCTGAGCTACCTACCCACACAGGCGTGCGTGCGGAACTATAGCCGCCGACGGCACGCTTGTCAACCGGTCGCGGCGGCGAATCGGCGGGCTCGCGGTCCATGCCGTGGTTGCGGGCAACGGCCGCGTTGCCGACCGCGGGTTTACAGGCCGGGGTCCTCCTCGTCGGTTTCGCGCGGCTCGGGAGCCGCATCGGATATTTCGGCCACGACGGTCATCCTCCGCTGCACCGCGCCGGTGTCGAGCACGCCGCCGATGGCGGTCTGGACCAGCCGGCTCGCGACCCGCTGGGCGACGAGCGGCCGCATCGTATCGAAAGCGGCTTCGCGCGGCAATTTGCGCTCGATGAGTTCGGCGGCAACCACCATCTGGCGGTCGGCCAGGGTGACGAGGGTCCGCTGCCGGCCCTCTTCGGCCATGCGAAAACACTCCGCCACCACGAGCGGGCTGGAACCGACCTTCGGCAGCGAGGGCGGGAACGTCACCCACCGCCCGCCGTAGGGTATGGTCCGTTCGCGGGGGAACAGTTCGCTTTCGACGGTCTGGAGTCCGGCGTTTTTGGCGGCGGTTTCGAGGCTTTTCTTGGCCGAGGCGTCTTCGAGGAGGCGCTTTCCCTGGTCGCGGATCAACTCGAAGGCCTTGGCGCGGCGGACATCGGCCAGGACCTTGTCGCGGACCTCGCCGAGTGCGGCCGGCTCGTGGTTGGCCTCGACGGCGGTCACGCGAAACGCGTAGGCCGCGCCGTCGGGGTCCGTGAAGACGTCGCTGATCTCGCCGACGGCGATCCTGGCCTTGTCCTGCCCGACGAGTTCGACCACCGCCAGGGCGCACGTGGGGAAGGCATCGGTCTCGCGCATGGCCTGTGCGATGCCCTCCAGTTTGGCGAGGTCCTCGGCGGTGTGCCGGCCCTCGACCGCGACATGGCGAACGACGGTTCCATCGGCCCAGATGCCGAGTTCGGGCTTTTTCCTCATGGTGCGGATTTCGGCCACGTTCTCGTTGAGGCGTTGTCGGGCCCGGAGCTGGGCCTCGCGGCGGACGAGTTTCTTGCGGATCTCGTCTCGGACCTCGTCAAAGGGGCGATAGGTCGGCTCGGGCGGCTTCCGGTCTTCGGCGTTCTCGGCGTCCTTCTTGTCGGCCGAAGCGGGCTCGTCCTTCTTCTCTTCCTCGATGCGGAACTCGCTTTCCCTGTTGGCATCGTAGTAGGCGCGGACGTCGTCGCCGGTCACCTGGGGCTCGGCCTCTTTTTCAAAACCGGCCGGGTCGGCCACGAGGTACTCGATCGCCACCTTGTCGGGAATGCGGTATCCGTAACCCTCGGGGCTCTTGCCGGCGAGGAAGGTCCGGTACTTTCCGAACTGCGTTTCGAGGGCGTCTTCGGGCACATCCTTGACCTGGTCGAGGGCGTCGCCGACTTCGAGCGTGACCAACCGGACCTTGACGCGTTCGTCCATCCTGGTGAACTCGCGCCGCATCTCGGGCTCGACGGCCGCGCCAAGCGTCTCGCTCAGCCAGTTGATGTAGGCCACCAGGGTCATGTCCTTGCGGAAGCCCTCCATGAGGAGGCCTCGCCGGCCGCCGGCCACGTCGTCCGCCACGCGGGCCAGGTGGACGTCGGTCATGCCCAGGCCTTTGAGTTGCTCGAAGCGGGCGTTGACCTGGGCCTCGGAGGCGTCGAACCCAAGGCGGCAGGCTTCCTTATACAGGGCCAGCCAGGCCAGGACCGTGTCGCGTTGGGCCCGCTCTGCCTTGATCGACTGAGCGATGATCGGCCAGGCCGTCATGCCGAGCGTGTACCCGTAGACGAGGCGTCGCTCATCGGGGGACTTGTCGGGCGAATCGAGCGTCAGTTGGAGCCACTGGGCGGCCTGGCCCGCCAGTTTCACGCCGGCGTAGAACTCGCCCTCCTCCCTGGCTCGAACGGCCCGGCCGCCGATGGTTGCCACAACCCGGCGCGGGCCGCTCGAGGACAACCACTCGCCCAGTGTCTCCCACATGGCCCTCCACGACATGAAGAAGACCATCGAGATGACAGCGGCAAACATCAAGACCATGAACGCCTTGCGGTGGCGTCTGAAGAACGAGAGTGTCATGCGTCCTGCCTTTCGCTATGCGGCCCGCGCGGGCCACTCAAAGGCCCATACCATAGGCACCGCAACGTCGTTCTGCAACACAAAAGGCATCTGTTGCGCGGCGGGTGCGGAGACCCGCCGCGCACCAATCGGACCGGATGTGCCCGACGCCGTTTACATCGACGGTCGCAGGCGGGAGACTTGAATGAGGGCGTTCTCGGTGGCGAGTTCGGTATGGACGTAGCGTCCGATCTCGGCCTGGCCGTCGGCCAGAAGGCCCACGGCCCGCGCACCGAGTTCGGCGGGCCAGGCAGCGAGGGCCTGGATCTCGCGCGGCTGACCGGCGTTGACGAGGCGGCCGGCGACGTCGCCACCTGCCGCCACAAGGGCCGCATCGCCAAAGGCCGACGCGACGGCGGCAAGTCCCAGCCGGGCCGACCGCCGCCGGACGGCGTTCGCCTCGGGCGTGTCGGCCTTGATGTGCTCTCGCCGGGCCAGGGCGCGGCCCCATTCTCTGATCCGCTCGGCCATGTCCAGGGCGACGCCGGCATCGATTTCGGGGAGAGAGGCGATGAGTTGCTGCTTGAGGTCCCACAGGCCGCTGCCCGCCAGACCGGCGGCGCCCTCGATGCTGCCTCCGGCAAAGCGGCAGACGAAGTCGATCTCGCCCGCCGAGAGGGGCTGTTGCTTCTCGGCGCGGCTGTTTGCAGCGGCCTCGTCTTGCTGCCGGGCGGCCAGCACTTCGCGGACCTTCTCGGCAACGAAGGCCTCCGGCAACGGGCGGAACCGCACCCACTGGCACCGGGAATGGATCGTTCCGGGAAGGCGAGAGGCGTCGGCGCAGAGCAGGATCAGCAGGGCGTGCGATGAGGGTTCCTCCAGCGTTTTCAGCAGGGCGTTGGCCGCCGCCGCATTCAACAACTCCGCGTCGTCGAGGACGGTCACCGTGAGCGGCGCCTCCATCGGCGTCAGGATGACCGACTCGGTGACGATGGCTTCGGGGCTTCCCTCGCGGCGTGCCACGAGTTCGATGCGGAAGTCGTTGCGGTCGGCCTCCTTGCGGAACCAGTGCAGGTCGGGGTGAACATCGCGGTCCACACGGCCGCACGCGGCACACGCGTCGCAAGGCTCAAGGCTGTCGGCGTCGGCGCCGCGGGCGGACTTGCAGAACAGCAGTTTCGTCAGTTCCCTCGCTGCCAGCCCCTTCCCCACGCCGCGCGGCCCGACAAAGAGGTACGCGTGCGGCACGCGGTCGCCGGCCACGGCGGCCCGAAGCATCCGGACGGCGGAGGATTGGTACCGTATCCGATTAAAGGACACGCTTGGCAGCCTCCCAGATGTCGTCCGCCACGGCGTCGGGCGGCCGGCTTGCGTCCACGACGGCAAACACCTCCGGCCGCGCCTCGGCCATCGCCAGGAACCCCTGGCGGACCTTCTCGTGATAGGCCGGGGCCTTGGCCTCGATACGGTCGGGCTCAGATAAGCGCCTCGCCCGGGCAAGGCCCTCCTGAACGGGAAGATCGAGAATGACCGTCAGGTCCGGTTCGAGCCCCTCGCAGGCGGTCCGGCCAAGGTGCCAGATGAGGTCGGGATCGATGCCCCCCGCGTAGCCCTGGTACGCGACGGTCGAGGAGACGAAGCGGTCGCAGACGACGATCAGACCCACGTCGAGGGCCGGCCGGATGATCCGTGCGACCATCTCGGCCCGGCTGGCCATGTAGAGGAAGACCTCGGTCCGGGCGTCCATCTCGGGGAGGCGCCGGTCGAGCAGGACCTCGCGGATCCGCTCGGAGACGGGCGTGGAGCCGGGGTCGCGCACGCCGGTCGCTTCGCGCCCCGTGTGGCGGAGCCGTTGGACGAGGCGCTCGGCCTGGGTGGTCTTGCCGGCGCCCTCCGGCCCGTCGAGCACGAGAAAACAGCCGCATCGTGTTTCGGTCACGTCACTCCTCGACCTGGAGTCGGCACAGGACCCCGCCGACCTTGACGGTCTGCTCCTCGTCGGCCATCAGTTCGGCCACCTTGCCGGTTGCCGGACTCGAAACGTCGAAGGTGGCTTTGTCGGTGAGCATCTGGACAAGGTCGTCGCCTTTGTTGAGCGTCTCGCCGACGTCCACGTACCAGAAGGCCACGCGGGCCTCGTTTCCCGCGTCCTCGCCCAGGTCCGGCAACGGTACGTCAATGACAGCCATAACGACCTCCTGCAAATGACGCGCGGGGCCCGCCTTCGCGGATCATCGATCCGCTTCGGCGGGTCTTCGACAAGCCCCGCGGCTAACATGCGCACCTGACGCGGGCGGCGCTACGCCGCATTCAATCGTGGCGGCCTTCGAACACGCTCTCGGCCTGGTAACTGCTTCGGACGAACGGCCCCGCTGCAACGGCCGCAAAGCCGAGGGCACGGGCCTCGACCTCCCACGCCTCGAACTCGGCCGGTTCGACGAACCGTGCAACCGGCAGGTGCGCCGACGACGGGGCCAGGTACTGGCCGATCGTCACGATGTCGCACGCCACGGCGCGAAGGTCGCGCAGGACGGTCCGGACCTCGTCGGGCGTCTCGCCCAGGCCGACCATGAGCCCGCTCTTGGTGTAGAGCGACGCGGCGTCGCCCTCGGCCCGGCGTTTCGCGCAGGCCAGCACGTCGAGGCTTCGGCGGTAGTCCGCTTCGGGCCGCACGTGCGGATACAGCCGCGGCACCGTCTCAACGTTATGGTTGAAGATGTCGGGCCCGGCGTCAAGCACGATATCGACGGAAGCCTGGCGGCCGAGGAAGTCGGGCGTCAGGACCTCGATGACGGTCTTCATCATGCGGCGGCGGACGGCGCGGACGGTCTTCGCAAAATGGGCGGCCCCGCCGTCGGGCAGGTCGTCGCGCGTGACGCTGGTAATGACGACGTGCCGCAGGCCAAGCCGCTCGCAGGCTTCGGCCACCGCTTCCGGTTCCTCATCCCGTAGCGGTCCGGGCGCCTCGTTCGGGATGGCGCAGAAGCGGCACGAGCGCGTGCAGGAGGCGCCCAGGATCAGAAACGTGGCCGTGCCGCGCGCGAAACATTCGGGAAGGTTCGGGCAGTGGGCACTGGAGCAGACGGTTTCCAGGCCGAGTTCGGCCAGAAGGTCTCTGACGCGTGCGGCGGCTTCGCCGGTGGGGACGCGTTTGCGCAGCCACGGCGGGAAGCGCGGCGGCTTCGCGGACCGGGTTTCAGTATGGTTCGGCATCGCTATACCTCTCCGCCTGGGGGCCTTCCCAGGCCGCCCCGAAGCCACACCGCAGGCCGGGTGGCACGGCAGCCCGAAGGGCGGCCGTGTTGGACGCCGGGTGCCCACGGCCGCGGCTGCACCGCTGCCGTGCCACCCGCGCTAAACACGTACCGAGGCATGCCTCACCCCTACACCAGGGTTTGAGCAACAGGCCCGGGAGACCCGCCGCGCGGGAAACAGTGTCGTCGTGCTAGGCCGGCGGCGGCACGTCGCCCGGGCGAGCGCCGTCGAAGCCAAAGACGTCAACGACGCATTCTACAAGGTGCGGGGTGACGTCGGCAACCCCCATCGGCCGCCCGAGCAGCCGGGCCAGGCTCGTCACGCCCCGGCCGCGGATGCCGCACGGCACGATCAGGTCGAAGTGGTCGAGGTTCGTGTCCACGTTGATCGCCACACCGTGCCACGTGACCCAGCGGCTGATGGCCACGCCGATGGCGGCCACCTTCTCGGCACCGACCCAGACGCCGGTCATCCCGCCGGCCCGGGACCCTTCGAGGCCAAGACGGGCCAGCACGCGGATCAGGACCTCCTCGAGGTCGCGCAAGTAGCGGTGCACGTCGCGACCGTGCAGGTCGAGCCGCAGGATCGGGTACGCCACGAGTTGTCCGGGCCCGTGATAGGTGACGTCGCCGCCGCGTGCCGACTGGTGGACCTCGACGCCCTCGCGGGCCAGGCGTTCGCGTGAAGCCGTCACGTGTGCCGCGTCGGCGCCGCGGCCCAGGGTGATGACGGGCGGATCGTGTTCGACGAGAACGAGGTACGCGCGTTCGTCGTGGGCGGCCTTGACCTGGTCGCGGAGGCGTTCCTGCAACCGCAACGTCGGCTCGTAGGCCGCGCGACCGAGATCGAGGGTGACCAGTTCGGCCATGGCTCAGCCGGTGATGTGGACGGGCAGCCCCAGCCAGGCTTCGGCGGCCTCGCAGACCGCCTCGCCGAAGGTGGGGTGCGGGTGGATGGTGGCGGCCAACTCCTCGACGGTCAACTCGTTGCGGATGGCCAGGGCGATCTCCTGAATGACATCGGCGGCGTGCCGGCCGACCACCATAGCCCCCAGGA
>DATKXP010000248.1:0-2878 GCA_035529015.1 Phycisphaerae bacterium
TGGCCGAGTGCGACGTGGCCGTCTTCGGCGGCGGACCGGCGGGCGTGTGCGCGGCAGCGGCGGCGGCACGGGCGGGCAAACGCACGGTCCTTGTCGAGCGGCACAACTGCCTGGGCGGCATGTCCACCGTCGGGTGGGTCGCCATCATCCACACGCTCTACGGCACGGACCGCAAGACGAGGATTATCGGCGGCCTGCCGGAAGAGTTCCTGCGGCGGCTCGAGCGCATGGGCGGCGCCCGCAACGTGGCCGGCGACGGCGAAACCGGCGACTGGGGAATCTGCTGCGAGACCGCCAAGTTCGCCTGGGACGACATGGCCGTCGGCAGCGGCGTGCGGCTCGCCTTCCACACGAGGCTCGCGGGCGCCCTTCGCGACGGACGCCGCATCACGGCGGCGCTGGTCGAGTCGAAGAGCGGCCGCCAGGCCATCCGCGCCGCCACCTACATCGACTGCACGGGCGACGCCGACCTGGTGCGCTTCGCCGGCGGCGCGACCCACCTGGGGAACCCCGAAGGCAAGTGCCAGGCGCCCACGCTGTGCTTTCGCGTCGGCGGAAAGGGCGAGAATGCCCTGCCGCTGAGGCGCGTCCAGGCCGAACTGTTCGCCACGCCCATGGACTACAACGGCCAGCGGTACCCGTGCTTCCTCTGGGGCCGGCCGAGCGTCTGGAACCCGGCCGAGCAGATGATGGCCGGCACGCGGGTCCTCGCCGTCAACGCCGCCGACGCCCGCGACTTCACACGGGCCGAGGTCGAAGCGCGGTACCAACTGCGCTGGATCCTCGGCCGCCTCAAGACCCTCAAGGGCTGGGAGAAGGCTTACCTCGTGGACATGGGCGCCCAGATCGGCGTCCGCGAGACCCACCGCATCGAGGCCGAGCATCGTCTCACGCGCGAGCACCTGCTGCACGGGACCGTCTTCGGCGACACCATCGCCCAGGGCACGTACCCCGTGGACATCCACCACCCCGACTCGCCGGGCATCACGTTCGAGTACCTCGACGGCACGTCGAAGACGATCCACGGCGACACCCGCGTGACGGCGGGACGCTGGGACGGTCAGGACCCCGGGGCGCCCAAGCGCAAGACCCTCTGCTGGCGCGTCCCGTACAAGAGCCTCGTGCCGGCGGACTTTGATAACGTCCTGGCCGCCGGCCGCTGCATCGGCGCCGACCACGAGGCGGCCGGGGCCATCCGCGTCATGATCAACTGCATGCAGTTCGGCCAGGCCGCCGGCACCGCCGCGGCGCTGCGCCGCGACGATCAGCCCGCCAAAGACGTGGACACCCAGCGTCTGCGCGATGCGCTCCAAGCCGCCGGCGCGCCGCTGTAGGGCTCGGTTACTCCTGAAATGATGGGTGCCACGGGCGGCTTGTCCGCCCGTGCGTGTCGAAATCGAGTGGGCACTGGCTGACAAGCAGCCAGTGGCACCCCGCAAATGAGCGGTCACAGAGCAGGAGTACTACACGCCACGTCGCCTTTATGTCCGCCTGGTGGCCTTCCCAGGCCACCAGGAACAGGTGTAACCCGCCTTCGCGGCGGCCTGGGAAGGCCGCCGCGCGGAACGTAGCGTAGTAGTGTTAGTCCCCGGCCGGCCGCAACTCTTCTTTGATCCGCCGGATGTGGCCGCGACCGAGGGCTTTGACCTCGCAACCGAGTTCGAGGTATCGGCGGATCTGGTCGTCGGACAGGATGCCGAAACAATCGACGACGGCCAGCGGCCCGCCGGCCCATGCAACCACGTCTTCCGGCGAGAGGTTCAGGTACGGTTCGTGCCGGACGGCCAGGACGACGGCCTCGGCGTCTTTCATGGCGGCCACGAGGTCGGTCTCGATCCGCAGGTTCACAAGATCCCCCTGGTTCCGGAAGAACCGTGCCAGCGAGTGGCCCGGCGCCGGGTAGGTGTCCTGCTTTTCGAACTCGTACCAGTGGTCCACGTACGGGTCGTGCGCATGCACGTCGGCGCCCATTTCGGTGAGTTTCCGCACGACGAGTTCCGAGCCGGAGTAGCGTGTGTCGCCGACGTCCTCGCGGTAACTGGCGCCCAGGAGGAGGATGCGGGCCCCGGCGATGTACCGACCCATGTTCCGCAGGGCGTCGCGCACCAGTTCCGCCGCATGCAGCGCCCGCGTGTCGTTGATGTCGATGGCCGTGGGGGTGATCTTGAACACGCGGTCCTGGTCCTCGAACCCCAGGACGTGCTTGTACGCCCAGTACCCCAGGCCGCCGTCCTTCGGCAGGCAGTACCCGCCGATGCCCGGCCCCGGGAAGATGATGTTCGAGTGGGTGGGCCGCACCTTGATCGCCTTGTAAACCTTGACGAGGTCCACGCCGTTGCGTTCGGCAAACAGGCTCCACTCGTGCAGAAACGCCAGGATCGTGGCCCGGTACGAGTTCTCGACGATCTTGGTGGTCTCCGACTCGATGGGCCGGTCCATGACGGTCAGCGGGAACTCGTCGGTGTTGAGGACTTCCTCGAGGAACCTGACGACCCGCTCCCGGGCCTCGGGGGTGCACCCCGAGCAGACGCGCCAGAAGTCGCGGATGCTCTTGACGTAGTCGCGGCCGGGCATGACGCGCTCGAACGAGTGGGCCAGCACGGGGTCCGACTCGATGCCCCGCGCCCGGAAGGCCTTCCGCATGATCGGCATCGCCACGAACTCGGTCGTCCCGGGCGCGACCGTCGTTTCGATGAGGACCAGACAGTGCGGCGGGACCTTCTCGCCGATGACCCGCATGGTGGCTTCGAGGGCGGCCATGTCGGCCTCGCCGGTCCGCATGTTCCCCAGGTCGTTCTTCGAGTAGTCGCACTGCACGTCCACGACGACGCAATCGGCCAGACCCAGACAATCGTTGTTGAAGGTGGCCGTCAGGGTC
>DATKXP010000249.1:0-2303 GCA_035529015.1 Phycisphaerae bacterium
CCCCGTTTGTCGAGGTGATAACTGTAGAAGCCCATTTCGAGTTCGCGGCTTCCCTGCTTGCCGTAGGGCTGGAGCCCCGAGTAGAAATAGCCGCGCGTGGAGGTGTCGCGGATACCCGCCATGCCGACCCAGGCGGCGCCCTTCATCTTCAGGTCGCGTCCGCCGAGGTTCGCACCGTGGTTGCGGACGGCCCGGTAGTCCTCGTCGAACTTGATGTAGTACCGCACGTACAGGTCGTCGTGGCCGTCGCCGAGGCCCTCGCCCGCGTGGTCGTAGTTGCCGAGTTTCCGGCTCAGGCCGCCGGTCTGCGATCCCTTGCCCGGAGTCCAGCAGGCGATCTCCAGGACGTGACCGTCGGGGGCGGCGGGCGCCACCTTGCCCGGTATGACGCAGGTCCGGCTGACGTTGTTCTTTCGGACGCTCCACGCGCCGGCCGGCGGCTGTGTGCCGGCGTCGGTCCAGGACTCGAAGTCGTCGGCGAAGATGACGGCCGGGTCCCCGGCGATGCCGGCATCGCTCGCGTGCCTGGCGGCGATGCCCGTTTGGGGGGTTGGCGCCGTTTCGGCCCACGCCGCACCGCCATGGACCGCGGCGAGGCACACGGCGGCCGCGATGACGGCGGCGAAGGGCTTCGCGTTCACTGCAGGTCACCCCGTCACTTGGCCGGCGGCTTGGTGAAGCGGAAGAAGACCTGGTTCACGAGGTAGTCGAACTCGGTCTCCAGCACGAGGCCCGCGTCCTTGCCGAGCGCAAGAAGTTCGTCCTTCGGGATGCGGTTCTTCAGGTCGTGTTTGGTCTTGGCGTCCATGCGCCAGTCGATGAGGAACAGGCGGCCGCCCGGCTTCACCGCCCGGACGACGTCCTTCATCAGCCCCAGCCGCTTCTCCTTCGGAACGTGATGTACGACGTTGATGACAGCGGCCGCATCGCACGCCGCGTCGGGGATCTTGATGTCCGTGGCGTCGCCCTTGACGACGGCGATGTTCGTGAGTTTGTCGCGTTCGACGCGGTCCTTGAGAGACTTGAGCGCCTTGTCGCTGATATCCTCGGCGTAGACCTTGCCGTCGGCCCCGACGGCCTTCGCCAACCGGAAGGTGAAGTACCCGCTGCCGCAGCCGATGTCGGCGACCACCTCCCCGGGCTTCAGCCCCAGGTCCTTGACCACGCGGTCGGGCTGCTGCCACGTGTCGCGGCTTTCTCCCTTCTTCTCCGCCGCCGCGCACACCGTCGTCGCGAGGACAACCGCCAGGAGGATGCTCACAGGCAGGCGCCAAGGGGATCGTCTCATGCCGTTCTCCTTTTAAGGTCCGCGCCCTTAAACGCCGCCGTGCCGCTGGCGGGACGGTGAATCGTGTCCCCCGGCGCACTCAGGGAACGTTTGACGGCGGCCGGGCGCGGCGGTACGGTATCCGCCGGTCGCCCACTACGGAATCCGGAGATACGCCCATGGCAGGCAAGACGGTCGTCATCCTGTTGGGAAGCCCGCGGAAGGACGGCAACACCGCCGCGCTGGCCGAACGCATCGCCGAAGGCGCCGCCGGCGCCGGGGCCGACGTCGAGACCGTCTGCCTGGCCGACCTCGACATCGCTCCGTGCACGGGGTGCGAGGGCTGCCACAAGCCGGGCGCCGACGGCTGCGTCATCGAAGACGACATGCAGGGCCTCTACCCCAAACTCGCCGAGGCCGCCTCCATCGTCTACGCCAGCCCCGTCTACTGGTTCACCGTCAGCGCGCAACTGAAAGCCGCGATGGACCGCTGCTATGGCCTCGTCGGTCCGGACGAGCAGACCCACGGCCTGGCCGGCAAGCGGATCGGGCTGGCCTTCACCTACGGGGCGGACGACGCCGTCGAGTCGGGCTGCATCAACGCCATCCGGATGTTCCAGGACATATTCGGTTTCGTCGGCTCCGAGATCGTCGGCATGGTCCACGGCAGCACGGGTGCCGGCAAGATCGCCGACAACGCGGCCGTCATGGAAAAAGCCGCCGACCTCGGCCGCCAACTCGTGGCCGAGTGACCCAACGCTCAGACCCGAACGCAACGTTCGGCAACTAGCCGCGCGCGTAAGCGAGCGGCTGCCACGCGTGTGATAGAAAAGGCAGGTGCCCGATGAAAGTCCCGCTCTCGCTTGTGCTTGTTGGAGCCCTGTGTGCCATGGCCCACGCCAAATCCGACCATCCCCACCAGAGCGAGGAGGCCGCGCGCGAGCAACTCGCCGCCTTCGCCAAAACGTTCCACACCCGCGAAGACTGGGAGGCCCGCGCCCAACGCAACCGCGAGGGCATCCTCAAAGGGGCCAAC
>DATKXP010000250.1:0-3630 GCA_035529015.1 Phycisphaerae bacterium
TTTTGCGTTGCCCTCCCCCTGCTCCCACCCTAAGATGATACAGCACCTTGTCTTGGGGAGGAGGCCCGCACCGTGGCAGTGAAGGCGGAAGAGAAGGTCCTTGTGACGGGGAACGTGGCGGCGGCCGAGGGGGCGGTCCGCGCCGGGTGCCGCTTCTACTTCGGGTACCCCATCACGCCGCAGAACGACGTGCCGGAATACATGTCGGCCCGTATGCCGGAGGTGGGCGGGGTGTTCGTCCAGGCCGAGAGCGAACTGGCGGCCATCAGCCTGGTGCACGGGGCGGCGGCCGCCGGCGGGCGGGCCATGACCTCCTCGTCCAGCCCCGGCATCAGCCTCAAGCAGGAGGGGATCAGTTACCTCGCGGGCAGCGAACTGCCCGCCGTTATCCTGAACGTCCAGCGCGCCGGGCCGGGCCTGGGCGACGTCCGCTGCGCCCAGAGCGATTACTTCCAGGCGACGCGGGGTGGGGGGCACGGCGATTACCGGACGATCGTCCTGGCGCCGCACACCGTCCAGGAACTGTGCGACCTGGCGTACGAGGCCTTCGACCTGGCCGAGCAGTGGCGGTGCCCCGTCATGATCCTGTCGGACCAGCAACTCGGCCAGATGATGGAGCCCGCCACGCCGCCGCCTATGAAGGATCTCCCGCCCGTGCAGGACCACCCCTGGGCCCTGACGGGCGCGGCGGGCGGCCGCCAGAGACGCATCGTCAAGAGTTTCTACTGGCGGCCGGGCGAACTCGAAGCGTTCAACCAGCGCCTCCGTGCCAAGTATGAGACCATGGACAAGGAACTGCCGCGATGGGAGGAAGGTGCGACCGACGACGCCGAGGTCATCCTCGTGGCGTACGGCACGAGTGCGCGGATCGCCCGCGACGCCGTCCGGGCCGCACGCCAGGCCGGCATCAAGGCGGGCCTCGTGCGGCCGATCACGCTGTGGCCGTTTCCGGCCGAGCCGCTCGTGGCTGCGGCGGAGCGCGGGGCGCGGTTTCTCGTGGTTGAGATGAGTTGGGGCCAGATGATCGAGGACGTGAAACTCGCCCTGTACGGCCATCCCGCGCCGGTGGACCTCGTCTGGCGCGCGGGCGGCGGCGTGCCGACCGTCCACGAAGTGGCCGAGCGGATTCAACAGATGGCGGCGCAGTGACCGGGTCGAAGACGCGCCGTAGCCGGCAGGTCAAGGCGCCGGGTGTTCCATTCCTGCGGTCGAGGCGGGAGGGTGGCTGACATGAGATACTGCTTTTTCGGCGTGCTGTGCCTGCTGGCCGCTTCTGCCGCGGGGGCCGAACTGCCCGACTTCCCTGCAGGCAAGGAAACGAAGATCGAGGACGCCTCCATCGGCGGAGACGGGTACTACCTCGTGTACGTGCCGAGTGACTACACACCCGACCGCACGTGGCCGCTCGTCGTCTGCTATCACGGGCTCAACGGCAAGGTAACGACGTGGCCGTTCAAGAACGTTCTCGGCGGCAAGCGGTGCATCGTTGTCGGCATGGAGTACCACGAGCGGGGCAGCGGAGGCTCCGGCGGCAGCAGGGACGTGGAGAACGTGAAGCGTATCCTTCCGCCTCTCGTGAAGAAACTGAAGGTCGATACCGAGCAGTTGTTCATCGGCGGCTTCAGCAAGGGCGGATTCACGACGAACCAGATTGCCGGCCAGACGCTTTCGCTGTGGGCCGGGATCCTCATCCTGGGCGCCGGGGGCAGCGGGCCGGGCGGGCCGGGCAGTTGCAGGGGGAAGGCCGTCTATGTCGGCGTTGGTGAGACCGACCAGTTCCGCGCATCGGCCGAAACCGCCGTCGCGTCCTACAAGCGGCTCGGCGCCAAGGTCACGTTCGAAATCTACAAGGGGCTCGGCCACGCCGTTGACGCCAAGTCCGAGGTCATGCGCGACTGGTTCCTGGCGAACACCGAGTTCCGAACGGTCGAGCCGGCGATCGCCGCGTCGAAGGAACTGGTCAAGCGGAAGAAACTCGGCCTGGCTTACAACGCGCTGAAAGACGCCGCCGCCATGTCCGATACGTTCGGCCTGTGCCAGGAAGCCGCACGCCAGGCCCAGGCGCTTGCCGAGGCGTTCGAGAAACGGTTCGCCGAGGCCGAGCAGGCCGCCGCCAACAAGCAGGTTCCCCGGGCTGCGGCCATCCTGCGGGTGCTCGTCCGCGAGTTCGCCGGATGCGACCTCGGGGAACGCGCGAAAAAGCGGATCCCCGAACTCACGGCCGAGGCCAAGGGTGAATCTCAGTGAGGGAGTCCCCATGATGCAAGCCGCAATGGAACTCAAACTCGGCCGCCCGAAGGCGCTGCTCGACAACCGGACGCACTTCTGCCCGGGTTGCGGACACGGGGTGGTTCATCGGATCCTGGCCGAGATCATCGACGAGTGGGACATCCGCGACTCGTGTATCGGCATGGCCCCCGTCGGCTGCGCCGTGCTGGCGTACCAGTACCTCGACATCGACATGTGCGAGGCGGCTCACGGCCGCACCCCCGAGGTCGCCGCAGGCATCAAACGGGCCCGGCCCGACACACTCGTCTTCTCGTACCAGGGCGACGGCGACCTGGCTGCCATCGGAACGAACGAGATCATCCACGTGGCCAATCGCGGCGAGCCCATCAGCGTCATCTTCATCAACAACGCCGTCTACGGGATGACCGGCGGCCAGATGGCCCCCACCACGGTGCCCGGCCAGAAGACCACCACCAGCCCCCAAGGCCGCAGCATCACGGGCGAAGGTTACCCCATCCGCGTGTGCGAACTGCTGGCGACGCTGGAGCAGCCGGCGTACATCGAGCGGTGCGTCATCGGCACGCCGAAGGAAATCCGCCGCGCCAAAAACGCCATCAAGAAGAGTTTCCGCGTCCAGAGGGACCTGAAGGCGTTCTCGCTCATCGAAATCCTCTCCCCCTGCCCCACCTACTGGCGCGTCGCCCCCCCCAAAGCCGTCGAGTACATCGAACAGTGGATGGAAGAGATCTTCCCGCCGGGGATCATTAAAGATACGACCAAGTAACTGAGTAACTGAGCGACTGAGCAACGGAGTGACGCAGTGACGAACGTGCCCGAGCGGCCATTTAGCCGCCGGGCTTGCCCGGCGGGTGCCATCCTCTGCCGTTACAAAAACTCCCGCCCTTCTCCGCGGTCTCTCCGTTCCCTCCGCGTGCTCTGCGTTGAAAAGACTTGGCCGACGATTCTCCCGCGCGGTGCGGCGAATCTCTGCGTCAAGAGGGTCGGGCCGAAGCCCCTCTGTACGCACGCGCCTACGCCGTCGCGGCCGCGAAGCGTTTGGTCGCCGAGTCCCAGTCGATGATGCCGAGCCACGCGTCCACGTAGTCGGCCCGGCGGTTCTGGTACTTCAAGTAATAGGCGTGTTCCCAGACGTCGCAGACGAGGATGGGAACGCAGCCCCAGACCGTCAGGTCCTGGTGCCGCTCGGCCTGGAGCACCATCAGGCGCTTGCCCACGGGTTCGTGCGCCAGGATGCCCCATCCGCTGGCCTCGACGGCCTTGGTGGCGGCGGCGAACTGGGCGAGCATCTTCTCGTGGCTGCCGAACGAGGCCTCGATGGCGGCCTTCAGGTCGGCCGACGGTTTGCCCCGGCCCTTCGGCCACATGCTCGTCCAATAGAGC
>DATKXP010000251.1:0-2866 GCA_035529015.1 Phycisphaerae bacterium
GCGGCCGGGCGTGGACCAGTTGCCGCCGCCGCTCCAGGCCTTGTGCCTAAGCGTCCAATACGCTTCGCTCCAGCCACGTGGGTCGGCTTTGCGGCTGTCGTACGGATCGATCGTGACCACATCGGCCTTCAGCGAAGGGGCCTTGGGCTCCTTGGCATGGCAGCCTGCACACCGCCGATCCAGCACCGGCTGCACCAGCCTGGGAAACGACAGCGGCCACGCGCCGTCGACCTCGGGCTTCAGTCGCGAAGGGGCGCGACGCAAGGCCGCCGGCACTGCGGCGGGACCGATGGGCGCCCGATGGGCCGGCTCGTGGCACCCCTGGCACACCAGACGCTCGCCCGCATGGACATAGGTGTCCGACATCATCGACTGCACGGCCAGGCCCCGCTCGTCCAGGGCCTGGAAATAGACGGCCTTGCCCGCCGGCAGGAAGAAGTGGGCGCTCCCATCCTCTTCCACGGGGACGGTGCCCAGCACGCCGCGCGCCAGGGCCATTGCTCCCCGGCCGATCTCCGGGTCGCTCTGGAGTGGCGTCGACCTCGGGAAGAGCTGCACAACCCGCAGGGCCGTGATCCTGGTGTCCTTGGGCCAGGGTCCTGACCCGTCGTAGACGTTCATCAGGGCGACCGTGCCTTCCTGCGCAAGGGCCTGCTTGGCCGGCAACGCAGCACCGGCCTCGCGCGCCGCAGCGATCCGGCGCCCGTCCGCGGTGCGCGGCGGCACCACCGGCGGCACGGGCCGGGGCTTGACCGGGATGGGGTTCCAGCAGCGGATTGCCGGGTCGCGGTAGAGCAACTCCCGGTTCCCGAAGCTATCGACCAGATACAGCCCGGGCGTGGGTCGCCGCCCGTCCTTGGGCGGCGCCGCGCAGCGCGGCTCGTACACGGCCAGATAGAAGTCCTCAGAAAGCGGCCACCCCGTGGCGAACATCCCCCTGGTCATGTCCTTGAAACTCTCCGATTCAGGGAACACCATCTCCGGCGTAATGCGCCTCACCGGCGCCATGGCGTGGTCGTCCTCGACCGCCGGATCGACCAGAATCAGCGATCCCTGAGACGCTCCGTGATGGGCACATGCCGTGGCCAGGTACCGGTGCGAGCCCGGCACCGCGCGCACATGGGCCTCCATGTTCGGCCGGCGCTCTTGGTCCCGCGGGTAATTGCCGTGGATGGCCCGCGCATCGGTGCCGTCGGGCCGGGTGACCCACGGGTGATGGGCAACGCCGAAGCCGCGGTCCACATAGTCCCATCGCGTGTAGAGGACCATGCCGTCGTGGCTCACGCTCGGGTTCCACTCGTTCGTCTCGTGATAGCTCAGGCAAACGATGTCGCTGCCGTCGAGGTTCATGCTGTGCAGTGTGTAGGTGGGCACGGGCCGCCCGTGGCACCGGCCGAAGCCGCGGCGCCGCTCGGAGATGAACACGACGCGTCCGTCCGGCATGAAACACGGGTCGAAGTCGTTCCATGGGCCGTCGGTCAATTGCTCCAACTGCGTACCGTCGGCTTTGATCTTGAAGATGTGGAACGACGCACCTTCGGACCAATGCGGCGCATTCCGCTGCTTTTCGGCGTAGGCAAAGAGGATGGTCCGCGCGTCGTAGCTCAGGGCGGGTGAGAGAAACGCCTTGCGCGCGAGCTTCTGGCCCTTCAGTCGCCCGCGCATGACGGTGGCCTCGGCCAGCAGGTCACGCAGCCGGGGATCGGGCCCGAAAGCGTTCTCCAGCACGAACAGCCCGCCGCCCTCCCCGTTCGCGAAGCCGAAGTACTGATCGCAACAGTGGTCGGGTGCGCCCGTGCGCTTGATGAACACCACGTCGGTGAAATCCAGCAGCGGGTTGGCCAGCGCGATCCGCCTCCGGACCTCGCACAGCTTGACGAACAGCTCGTATCGTGCCCCGCCGTCTTCCGGGGACGTCCGGCCGGCCTGGTCCTTCAGCCGGCGCAATTCGGCGTCAACGGCCGACAGATCGGCCTTCGGCCCCATTCGCCGGATCTCCCGCAACAGCGCCTCGGTGCGGCGCAAGACGATGTCCACCGCATCCCGGTCCGCCGGGAGGATCAACGACTCCGGGCGAAGCACTTGCTCCTCCAGCACGTGTTTCTTGCGCGCCATCTCCTCCAGGAGCCGGGGGTGCTCGGCGATCTGCACGCGCAGGTCTTCGAATTGCACCTTCCACTCGGCACCCAGGTTCATTTCAACCGGCGCCACCGCCGGTACGCCCACTTGCTTGCCAGCCGGTTCGTCTGGCTTTGCTGTAGCCACTGCGGGGGCCAGCGCGAGAACAAGTGCGATTGCGGTCAGCGTCTTGCTGTTGTTCATCTCTTCTTCTTTTCGGTTCATGTAATAATGCCGAAGGCCCGGCACCGACGCCCGAGCCATTGGCCGACCACCATTTGCCGGCTACCAGCGGCACGGCAGATCGTGTCCAGCTTCTGGGGCTCCGAGAGATCCAAGGCCAGATCGACCAGACGCCTCTGGATCGAGGAGGACAGACGCAAGGCATCGAGTTGGGCAGGCATTACAGGAGATTTAGTGATAGGAAATTTGACCTCGCGTGGAGAGGTGCGATGGCGGAGCGGGGGCGGGGGGTTTTGATCCTTTAAGGTTTGTTGTTTCAGGGATTTGTTTATTGTCATTTCTGGCGCCTATAGACAATCACCGCCGCGCCGGGCGCGGTCACTCGTTTGTCCTCCAAGTCCCGCGGGCCGCCCACAGCAAGCCGCGCTGAATCGTTACCTCTGATAAAACGAACCACCAGCAGATGCTGCCCTTTTGCCACCTCCACTGTCGCCGTGTAGTTGTGCATGGAGAAATCATGTGTCTTGTTCCCCCCAGATGACAGCGTCTCGCTGATCCGGTGGCC
>DATKXP010000252.1:0-3849 GCA_035529015.1 Phycisphaerae bacterium
GTCGCAGATGACGGGCATGGCCATCAGTTTGTCGCCCGCCAGCGCCGCCAGACGCTCCCGTTCCTGGATCGAATACGCGTACTCCATCCCGTAGCCGAGGCTCCCCGTCGTCTGGAACATCACGAGGCGCTCGAGCGGGAACCCCATGTCGGAGACCAGGATGTTGACCTGCTTGGCGATGTTGATGTCGAGCGGGGCCTGGGCGATGAGCAGGTGCCCGTCCGCCAGGGCCACCGCCGTCAGGTTCTTGTAATTGTCCTGCGATACGATGCCGAGAAGCACGTTCTCGCCCTTGGCCGCCTCCGACACCTTCGGCATGACGGCGTTGTCCTTTTCGTCGTTCCCGCAACCCCCCAGGATAAGCGGAACGCCGACGGCCGCGAGCACCTTCTTGGTCACGCCGACCGCGTGGGCGGCGTCGCGGTCGCCCTTGTCGGGCTGGATGCCGTCGAACTTCACGCACACCAGGTCCGCGCCCCATTCCTCGACGGCTTTCTTCGCCCAGGCGGCCGGGTCTTCCAGAACGCCCGCATACGCCTCCGCGAGGGCAGGGGGCCATTCCGCGGGCGCGGCGTCGAGGACGTCGATGGCGATGACCGGCCGGTGGCCTGTCGCCGGGGCGTCCCCGCCGTAGGGAATCGTTTTCGCGCCGCCGATCTTGACGGTGGTCTTGCGGCTCCCGCCGCCGAGCGTGACCTCGTTCACGCTTCCCGAATAACTTTCCTGAACCGCCGGTAGAGGCATGATCTCTCCTTCGTCTAGGGCGCGCTGGCCGCCGGAGTGCCGAGAAGTTCCGTAAGGGTCCTGCCCACGGCCGCCAGCGCCGGGCTGTCGGCTCCCAGGGCAAAAACGCTCTTGCCTTGCGTCGAAAGGTCGAGAACCGCGCGGTCGAAGGGGATGCTTCCCGCCGCCGGCAGGTCGCTCCCGCCGGCAGGCGCGGCGCCGCCTTCCTCCACCTTGTTCCACAGGACGAGCCGATCGCCGACGCTGATCGGCAGGCGCTCGGACAGGCCGAGGATGCGCTGGGCGGTCTTCGCTCCGACCACCGTCGCCTCCGTCACGATCAGAAGAAAGTCCACGGCATTGGTGGTCAGACGCGACAGGTGTTCCATGCCCGCCTCGTTGTCGATGACCACGTAGGCGTAGTCCTGCCCGGCTTCGTCGAGGTATGTGCGCAGCAGGTGGTTGACCGCGCAGTAGCACTTGGGCCCCTCGGTGTGGCCCATCGCGAGGAGGTCGAAGCCCTTGGCCTCGGCGACGGCCCGGTGAATGGCGTATTCGATGGCGCGTTCGCGGCTCGTTCCGGCGCCGGTCTGGAGTTTCCGGTCGAGAGCCTGGTCGCAAATCTTGCCGACCGTCGTCTCGGGCTCCAGGCCGAGCGCCAGGCCCAGGCACGCGTTGGGGTCGGCGTCCACCGCCAGGACGCTCCGCCCCGTGCGCTGGACCAGGTGACGGACGATCATCGCCGCAACGGTCGTCTTGCCGCTGCCTCCCTTTCCCGAGATGGCGACTGTCGTGCTCATGCTTTCTTTGTGCCCTTCGACCCTTCGGCCTTTTTGCTCAGGGTCGCCCTGGGGTTCTCGAAGGGCGACGGTGCGCTCCCGGCCGGTTTCTCGCCGGCGCTCGGAAACCGCGCGAGGTCCGTGTGCGGCAAAAAGTTCGCCTGGATGAACGCGTCCATGTAGCCGGGGTGGTTCATCAGGTCGAAGTACGTCATGCGGTCGGCAATTTCCTCGGCTTTGGCGAGGGCGTGTCGGCTCATGACGGCCATCTTCGCCCCCGCGATCGACGAGTTCCCCACGAAACGAATCCGGTCCACCGGAATGTCCGGCAACATGCCGATCCGGATGGCCTTGCGCACGTCCAGGTAGTTCCCGAACCCGCCCGCCACGTAGATGGTGTCGAGTTTGTCCACTTGCGTGCCGGTCGATTCCAGGAGGACCTGGACGGCGGCATAGACGCCGGCCTTCGAGCGGACGAGGTTGGAGATGTCGGCCTGGGTGATGGTGATGGCCTCGCGGCCGTCGGTGGGCGGCACGAGCGTGAACTCCGGGCCGTCGGGCCCCTCGATAAGGCGTGGATCGCCTTGCTGGATGAACCGCCCCGTGCGGTCGATGGCGCCGATCTCCAGGAGCGCAGCCAGGGCGTCGAGCAGGCCCGACCCGCAAAGGCCTCGCGGCGGGTCGCCACCCACCGTCTGGAACCGAAACGAGCCATCATCCTCCACGGTCAGCCGCTCGATGGCACCGCGGGCAGCCCGCATGCCGTGCTTCACCCCCGAACCCTCGAAGGCCGGGCCGGCGCTCGACGAGGCGCAGACCATCCATTCGCGCGATCCGAGCACCACCTCGCCGTTCGTGCCGATGTCGATGAAAAGGCTCAGGCGCGGGGCCTCGTAGAGGCGCGTCGCCAGGACCCCCGCCACGATGTCGCTGCCGACATAAGCCCCGACGGCGGGCAGCGTGTACAAGAGGCCCCGCTTGTGGATGCGGATGCCGGCCTCCGAGGCCCGGATGGGGGGCACCCACGCCGCCGTCGGAATGTAAGGCGACCGGCGGATGCGGCGCGGGTCCAGGTTCAAAAGGAAATGGATCATCGCCGTATTGCCCGAGCAGATGACGGCCGTGATGCAACTCAACTCGATCGCCTGGCGGACGGCCAGCGTCTGAATCAGGTCGTTGACGTCGTGCACGATTCGCCGCTGCATCTCGTCGAACGCGTCGTGCTGCTCGGCGTAGATGATTCGGCGGATGTAATCCTCGCCGAAGTGCATCTGCGAGTTGTACGTCGCCTCCGCGTCCACCGTCGAAGCGCCGGCCAGGTCCACCAGGTGCGCGACGACGGTCGTCGTGCCCACGTCCACGACGACGGCATAGTTGCACGCGCTGGTGTCGCCCGGCTCGATGTCCACCACTTCCATCGTTCCGCCGCGCTGCGCGACGATCGCCGTCACCTTGTATTGGGATTCCTGGAGGACGGCGGGCAGGCTCTGGAGGATGCGGTACCCGGTCTGCATCAGGGGCGCTTCGAAGCGGCCCCGGATCGCCATGTACAGCCGCTCGTGGTCCGCCTGCTGGTCTTCTTCCGTCGGGCTGGCCATCTGGAGGTAGTGCTTCTGGACGAGCGGGTCGTAGGGGAACGCGCCCTCCCCGGCGGGGCGTTCCGCGCCGAGGTCTTCGGTCGGCAACTCGCTGAAGCGGTGGGCGTCGCTGTCGACGAGGATTCGGCCGGTGTCGAGCGCGTGGCTCTTGGGCACCGTGACGGTGGTATCCGACAGCACGCGGGTCTGGCAGGCCAGGACGACGCGCTCGCGGACTTCCTGGGGCGCGAGGAGCGTGGTGGGCGGCGACTCGATTTCGCCTTCGTCCACCACGACCTTGCACTTGCCGCAGTACCCGTCCCCGCCGCAGATGCTCGTCACGTAGACGCCGGCCAAGCGCGCCGCCTCCAGAAGCGTCGCGCCCCGCGGGATTTCTGTTTTCAATCCCGACGGCTCGAAGCGAACCTTGCACATCACTTGTTTCTTCGAGGTCATGGCGTCACCGTCCGTTCCGGTTTTTCGAACACGTTCATCCAAGGGTGTCATGCTGAGCGAAGCGAAGCATCTCGCCGTGCGAATGGCGCCACGGCAACGACCACGGCGAGATTCTTCGGCCCGCAAGCGGGCCTCAGAATGACATCTTCTACGACCCCCAGATCTCCTGAAGGTACCGCGGAATGACGCTCGATTCCCGCGGACCGACCAGGATCTCCCAGCCGGTCTCCTCTTCCAGTTTTCCGCTCATGACGGCCACGTAGCCCGGGATGATCAGTTTGCGGTGCTTGACCTTGTTCTCCACGTCGGCCGCC
>DATKXP010000253.1:0-52781 GCA_035529015.1 Phycisphaerae bacterium
CGTGTTGAACGTCTCGTTGTGCCAGAACCGCACGTTCATGCACGAGCCTTCGGGCTCCATCGGGTCGTCGCCGAGTTCGGTGAAGGTGTTGTGGTGGATGTCCATGTCCGAGTTGACGGCGTCGTTGTGGAGGTCGCCCCACGTGGCCGGCGCGATGCCGTTGAACAGGCCGCGGATCCGGTTGTGCCGCACCACGCATCCCGGCCCGGCCGCCAGGCTCACCGCCGCTCCCTCCACGTCGTGGCTCTTGCAGGCGTTCCATGGCCAGTCGAAGATGCTCGTGTCGCGGAACGTGCAGCGCTCCACGAGGACCCGCTCGGCGCGGTTGCGGATGCTGACGCCGGTGCGCATGGTATCGAACGAGCAGTTCCGGATGACGATATCGCTCCCGCCGCGCACCTCGATGCCGCGCGGGTATCGCCCACCCCCGAAAACCTCGAACTCCAGGCCCTCGACGATCCAGTGCGAGGCGCCGTTGAACTCCAAGCCCACCGGCAGCACGCCCAGGCGCACCGTACACGCGGTCGGGTACTTGGGCACGGCGTCGCCGTCCATGCGGACGTACAGACGGCCTGCCTTCTCGTCCTGCCACCAGCCGGGCAGGAGCGGCACGGTCGCCTTCTTCAGATCGTCGAGCGACCCGTGATGGTAGATGCGCGTGCCCACGGGGCGGTACTCGCCCTTGGGGTACGGCAAGGTCATCGTGACCGTGCCGACGCGCCGCTTCTCTGCGAGCGCGTAGAGGTGGTTTCCGAGTTCCTCCCACGGTCCGGCGGCTTGGACCCAACCCGCCATGTGTGCCCGGGCGCGCAAGTGCTTCAGGAACCCGTACCCGTCTGTCGTGGAGATGTGCATCGGGGGGGCCGTGTCCTCGGGATCGGGTCGCAGCAGGATGTACGCATCGGGCCGGCCGGACTTGCGGATCGTGACACTCTCGCGGTACGTGCCGTCTTTAAGGTAGATCGAGTCGCCCGGCTCGACGATGTCCACCGCGTGCTGGATCGTTTTGAACGGCTTCTCGCGTGTGCCGGGATTGGCATCGTCGCCGTCGGGGCTGACGTAGTACGTCTTGCCGCTGCCACTTGGGAAGTTATCGCTCCGCGTTCGCGAGCGGGCCGTGAGGCAGGGGGCGGCCTCGGCGGCTAGGCCGTCGGGGTCGTCGAACGTCACGCGGACCTCGAGCGGCTCGTCGGGCTCAAGATAGAAGATGCTCCCGGCAAAGCGGCCGCCCTTGAAGGACTTCGACGGCCCCGTGCGCGAGAGCGGGTGCCCCTCGCGCCAATCCTTGGCATCGCCCGCGCGGTACGCCATCTGCACGGTCGCGTTCTTATTGGCGTCGCCATCGAAGAAGGCGTACACACTGGCGGCGTGGAAGTTCGGCACGACCTGAATGCGCGTCGGCCGCACCCTGTCCTCGGCCGCAGCGGCGCAGGCAACGGCAATCAGGAGGCCGGCGGACATGAGGACCCGGCGCATGGCGATCTCCTTCTATTGGTCCGATGACGCGGCGCCCGGCCCCGCCTGCCCGCGGCAGTGCTTGCGGAACGCCACAATCTCCCGCGCCAGCGCCGCTCGGTTCTTCTTCGTGAAACTCGGCGCGTACACCTCGCAGTACGTCGAGCGGTTCTCGCGAAGGAGCCGGTACATGGCCGGCCACGGGAAGTCGGACGGCTGAATGGCCTGCTGCCCGTGCAGCAGGGGCCTGGCCCAGACGCGGTCGAAGGCCGCTTCGGTCTGCGGCGTCGGCGCGCCCCAATCGCCTTTCGGTCCCCAGCCGTTCGCTTGGAAGAAGAACCGCGCATCCCGGGGACCGATCCGCTTCAGGACGTGCTCCGCGAAATTCATCGCCGCCTCGGTCAGGGGACCGTAGCCGGAGAAGGGAAACTCGACGGCCAGGTCGGGCCCCGCCTCGTCCAGCGCGATGTCGATCAGCCGCGTGTGGGCATGCAGCCAGTTCGCCGGCGAGTACCCCTTCAGGGCCCGGATCTCTTTGCCGTGATTCAGTTCGGCCCAGTCCTGTCCGTACCAGGCCATGTGGAGCAGGCGCACGCCGGCCGCGCGGCACCAGCGGGCGAGGCGCTCGGTCAGCCGCCGGTACTCGGCCTCGAAGACGCCGTTCGGCGACCCGTCCGCCAGGAACGGCGCGGGGACCTTCTCGTCGCCGCCCCGGCGCAGGTAGTGGCGGCACCCTTTTTCGAAGACCCGCGCCGGCGTGTGCCGCCCGGCCATGAAACGCACCGAGTACGCCACCCCATGCCGCCGGGCCAACGCACGACCGGCATCGAGCAGCGCGAAGTCCGCATCAATCGCCTTCCACGGCACACGCAGACAGAAGCCCGTGATGCCGGGCGTCGCAAGCGCCGGCTCCAGGACCGTCGGCGCAAGTTGCCGCAGTTGCTGCTCGGAGGACACCTGCTGGAGGACCCACGTGCCGGCGACCGCCTCGCACGTCGGCGTTTCGGCGGCCCGCGCAGGCTTGTCGGCCGCGGTGCTCGCCGCCTCCTCCGCTCGGGCGGCGCACGCGATGGACCATGTCAGGACGGCGAAAGGAAGGACGGTCCGCACGGCACTTCCCCCCAACAGGGACGCGGCTATTCTACCGTCCCAGCCCGCCCCGGTGGAAGCGCCCGGTCATTATCTTGCGACGCCACCGCCGGGCGGAGTACGCTTACGAGGTCCTCAGCAGGGAGAGCGCCGATGCGAATGCGCACCGCACTGTGCCTCGTGATCGCCGTGGGAAACACGCCCGCCCTCGCCGCCGACACCGCCCGCGTCGAGGCCACGCGCGACAACTCCATCGTCCTCGTCAGCAACGAGTGGCGGATCAACGGCGGCCGCCTCGCCCAGATCCGCATCAAGGGCAACCAGCACGTGGTGGCGATGGACTTTGATCGGGCTCCGCTCGGAGGGCGCCTCGTCAAATCGGCCACGCTGGTCGCGCGCAAGGGCGCGGCCGAGGTCTCGGGCCTGACGATCTCGACTCTCATGGCCCCGTGGGACGAACGCAAGTCGAACGCGCTCACGTCCGGCGCCGGGCCGCGCGACGGCTGGGGCTACCCCGGCGCCCGCTTCCCCGCCGTGACGGGCGGCAACGCGTTCTCGCTCCTTTGCCAGGCGCCGAGCGTCGTCAAGGACGGGTGGTATCGCTGGAAGGTCGATCCGGACCTCGTGCACGCGCTGGCCGTCGGCGCCGCCTGCGGCCTGACGCTCCACGAGTGGGACGCCGACTACTCGCGGAACCCGACGATTGCCTCGCGCGAGCAGGCCGGCGCGCGGCCGTACCTGGAGGCCGAGTTCGCCGACGGTGCCGCGCCCGTTCCCCAGCCTGCCACCGAACTCAAGATCGCCGGCGATGCCGACGCCCTGAGGCTCGTGCTTCGCGCGCCCGGGTCAGGCTTTGCCTACGACGTCGCCGTGGGCGGCACGCCGCTCGGGCGCTGGAACATCCCCTTCGTCCGGCCCGGCGACCGGCAGGTCATCCCGATTCGCGGCGTTCCTTTGCGGGCGGGCGCTTCGGTCCGCATTGAGGTCGTCACGGTCAGCCGCACGGGCCGGCGGTCGGTGCCGGCCGCGCTCGACGCCGCGGTGCCCCCGCCGCCGGCGCTCGCGTTCCCGCAGGTGGCGGATGTCACAACGGCGGGCGCGCCGCCCGACGGCCTGGCCGTCATCCCCCTCCAGGACAAGTACGACGCCGTCGGCAAGCCGGTCGGCGCGCTGCCCGCCGACTACCTCCGCCGCAACGCCGTCTTCGATGGGCGCATGATTCGCCTGGCGGCCGCGCGGGGCGAAGTCGTCGGATTCCAGGCCCTCGTCAAAGGCGACGGCAAGGTCAAGATGACGTGCGAGATGCCAGGCCTGCGGACCGACCTGTGGCGGGCCGTGTACGTCGGGGCCGAAGGCGGCCGCCGCATTCCCGACCCCCTCGTGCCGCTCGAAGGCGAGATCACCCTTTCATCGGGCGAAGCGACGCCCGTCTGCGCCGACGTCTTCGTACCGTTCGACTTTGCCGAGCGCGAGGTCGCGGGCACCTTCGCCCTCTCCGACGGCCGCACGCTGCCCGTCCGCCTGACGGTGCGGCCGTTTGCGATTCCGCGCGAGGTGACGTTCGCCTGCGAGATGAACGCCTACGGCCTTCCCGATACGGTCCGCGACTTCTATCGGCTTCAGGAGGTGGCCTACGACCACCGCGCCCACGTCAACATCCTTTCCTACGGCCACCGCTCGACCGACCCGCGGTCCGTGAAGTCGTCGATGAACATGCTGATGGCCGACGGCCGCCGCATGGACCAGGACCGCTACAACGCCGTCAAGGCCGGCGATACGAAGGGGTACTGGGACGATTTCGTCAAGGTCTTCGGGCCGTACCTGTCGGGCAGCCACTTCCGCGACGGCCACCGCGGCCCGGTGCCGGCGCCGGGGTCTTACCTGACGTTCCACGAGTCGTGGCCGCTGCGGGTCCGCGCGTTCTGGAGCGGCAATCCTGACGCCTGCGAGACGTTCAAGGCCCGGCCCGAGTACGCCGAGACGTTCGTGGCCGTCCTGAAGGACTTCCTCGAGACGGCCAAGCGCGAAGGCTGGGGGAAGACCGGCTTCCAGATCTATCTGAACAACAAGACGGCGCGCGGCGATGCCGGCCGCGCACCCTGGACGCTCGACGAGCCGGTCAGTTACTGGGACTACCGCGCCCTGGCGTACTACGGCGACCTGGTGCACCGGGCGACGCACGCCGTGCCGGGCACGGCGCTGGCGTACCGGATCGACATCTCGCGGCCGCAGTTCGACCGCGGCCAACTCCTCGGCACGTGCGACCTGTGGGTCGTCTCCAGCGCCGCCTTCCGCACGTACCCGCGTCTCGTTGCCGACCGGGCCGAGCGCACCGGCGAACGCATCTGGGTCTACGGTTCCAGCAACCGGGTCGAGCAGACGAACCGGACCATCGAGGCGTGGGCTCTCGAAGCGTACCGCGGCGGCGCGCGGGGCATCCTGCCGTGGCAGACGGTCAACAAGAGCGGCTCGGCCATGACGGAGGCCGACCAACTGGGGCTGTTCATCTTCGCGAAGGGGCCGGACGGGTCGCGAACGCTGCGCCACTCGATGCGCTTGAAGGCGTACCGCAGCGCGCAGCAGACGGTCGAATACCTCGAACTCCTGCGGCGCAAGCGCGGCCTCACGCCCGGCCGCGTCCGGGCGCTCGTTGACCACTACGTGGACCTGGGCGGGACGGTCCGACAGACGCACCCCGAAGACGCCGGCACACCGCACTACGACCGCGTGAGCCCCGAGACCCTGCGCCGTCTGCGCGAAGCGGTCGCGGAGTTGATCGAGAAGCCCTGAGCCACCGTGGGGATGGTGCGGGCGGCGCCGCGTTCAGGCGTTGGCCCGCGCGCGGCTCACTCGTCCTGTTCGCCAACCGTCACTTCCAGGGCCACCAGGGTCACGTCGTCGGCAAGGCGATGGCCGCCGGTGGCGCCGCGGACGGCGTCGAGGATCGAGTCCAGCAGCGCCTCCAGAGGCAGCAGCGACGCCGTCCGGACGATCTCGAAGAAGCGGCCCGGGCTGGCATGGCGGCCGGGTTCGACGCGTTCGGCCCCGTCGGTGTAGAGGAGCAGCCGCTGCCCCGGTTCCAGGCGTCGGCGACAGGTGGAGAACGCCGCATTCGGGAAGATCCCCAGGAGCGGTCCCTCGCCTTCGAGTTGCTGAAGGTCGCCGTGCGGACCCAACAGCAGCGGCTTGGGATGGCCGGCCCTCGCGTAGGTGCACTCGCGCGTCGCCTCGTTGTAGATGCCGTACACCATGGTGACGAACGGCGCTTCCTGGAGTTCGGCCGACAGGATATCGGCGTTCAGCAGGCGCAGGGCCTCCTCCGGCCCGATCAGGTCGTACGCGTTGCCGTGGATGCGCTTGGTCTGGAGCGATTTCTTGACGAAGACCGTCAGCAGGGCCGCCGGAATGCCGTGGCCCACGGCGTCGGCCACGTAGAACCCGACGTGCTGCTCGTCGAGGCGGAACACGTCGTAGAAGTCGCCCGCGACCCAGGCCGCAGGCTCAAGCCGGGCCGCGAACCGCACGGTTCCCAGGACCGGCAGCCGGCGCGGCAGAAAGTCCATCTGCAACCGTTGTGCGAGGCGCAACTGCTCGTCCAAGTGCCGCGAGTGGTCGCGCAGCCGCTGAAGCGCACGGCTCGCCGTCCGCTTCGTCCCGAGCAGGCTCGCGATCCGTGCCGCGAGTTCTTCGCCGTCGTCGCCCGCGTCCACGAACCCGACGGCGCCCGCGCGGTACAGGGCGATGCGCTCCTCGCGCCGCAAACGCCCGTTCAGAACGAGGCAAGGCGCCGGAGTGTCCCGCAGATGCGCCGCCGCCTCGATGGCCCGTTCGAACGATCCCGGATTGTCCGGCACGAGGTCGATCAGGACGGCGTCGCCGTCGAAATCGTCGGGCACGGCGCCGTCGGCCGCGACGGCGATGGAGAACCACGAGGGGTCGAGAACGGCCGCAAGGTCGGCGGCGGCTTCGGTGCGGTCGGTCACGAGAAGCAGACGCAGCGGCGCGCCGAGACGGGCTTCAGCGAGGGGAGCGGACCCACAGGACCTGCTCGTCGAAGAAACACACGCTTCGCTCATAACCGCTCCCGCCGACCGTCTGAGTCCGTATGCCGTACTCCCAGATGATCTTGGCGTGCCCGGCGGCCCGTTCGGCCGGGAGGGTTTCGTCCCGACGTTCTTCGGGGATTCCCCAAGCCATCCGGACCTGCAACGGCGTCATGCCCTCCAGCACCTCGCGGCGCAGGATGGCGTCCTGTACTGTTTTCGGCTGTTCAGCCCACGTTTGATAAACCCCAATCTCCTGAAGGTAGGCCAGCCTCAGGCTCACGGGCCGCCGCGTGGCTTCCAGGTAGACGTACTTGGACCGCTGAACCGGCGTCATGAGGTTCACGTAGACGTCGCGGCGTGTCTGGTTGCCTCCCCAGCGCCAGCCCCTCGCGCAGCCGGCGCAGAGCCCTGCCGCAAGCGCCAAGACAACCAGGCTGACGGTCCGTGCGACGCTCACCCTCAGGCGACTCCTGGCTGAAGGCTCGAACCTGATGCAAGCATGATGCGGCAAATCACGCTCCTGCAATGACTTACCTATTCGTCTGGCCCGCGGCCAGGCGCTCCAGATCCTCGAAGAACTCGGGGTACGTCTTGGCGACGCACTCGGGGTCGGCGATGCGGATGCCGGGCGCCGCCAGGCCCACCACCGTCATGCCCATCGCCATGCGGTGGTCATTATAGGTGGCGACCTCGGCCGGCTGAAGCGTCTTCGGCGGCAGGATCGACAGGCCGTCCGGATGCTCCTCGACCTTGGCCCCCAGCCGCCCCAGTTCCGTCGCCAGGGCTGCCAGGCGGTCGGATTCCTTCACCCGCAGATTGGCCACGTTCTCGATGACCGTCCGGCCCCGCGCCAGAAGCGCCAGCGGCGCCAGCGTCAGCACCATGTCGGGCATGGCGTTCATGTCGATCCGGATGCCCGACAGACGCTCGGGGCCCGTCACGGTCACTCCCGCGTCTGTCCATTCGACCTCGCAGCCCATCTTGCGGAGCACGTCCGAGAAGCGGGCCGCCCCCTGGACGCTGGCGCGCGTCAGGCCGTCGATGGTCACCCGTCCGCCAGTGGCGGCCGCGGCGGCGAGAAAGTAACTGGCGCTGGCGGCATCGGGTTCCACGGCGTAGGTGCGGGCCCGATAGAGGGCGGGTGCCGCCACCTGGAACCGCGCGTAGCCGTCGCGGGCAACGCTGGCGCCGAACGCCTCCATCACCGCCACCGTCATGTCGGCGAAGGGCTTCGAGACCAGCGGCCCCGTCACGTCGATGGTGACCGGTCCGGCTGCCGTCGGCGCCGCCATCAGCAGCCCCGAGAGGTACTGGCTCGAGACGGCCCCGCTCAGGCCGACCGTGCCGGCGGCCAGGCCCGAGGTCTCGATGATGACAGGCGGACAGCCGGTGCGCGCCTCGCTCCGCGCTCGGACGCCGAGCGCCGCCAGGCCGTCGAGCAGGTCCTGGATCGGCCGCTGGCGCATCCGCGGCGCCCCGTCGATGCGGTACGTGCCGCTTCCTGCTGCCACAAGAGCCGTGATGAACCGCGTGGCGGTGCCCGACTCGCCGGTGTCGATCTCGGTGGGCCCGGGGGGGACGCGGCCACCGCAGCCCGAGACGCGCATGCGCCGCGCTGCCTCATCGACCTCGACGTCGATGCCGATGGTCCGGAGGGCCTCGGCGCAGACGTGCGTATCGTTCGAGAGGCCGACGGCCTCCAGGACCGAGTCGCCGTCGGCCAGGGCCGCCACCACGAGGGCCCGGTTCGTGATGCTCCGCGACCCCGGCGGCCGAATCGTGCCGCACACCGGTCCGCCGGCTGGCGTGATCTCGCGTACGGACATGCCCGAGACTGTAGCGAACCGGCGACAGGGATGCAAGCAGCGCGTCAGTCGGCCTTGGCTTCGAGGATACCGTCTGCCGTGGAGAGGAGCCGCACGGGCAGCATCTCGCGCCGGCCAGCGCCGGCGGGCAGCGGCGCGCGGACGTGGACGCGGACGTACCGCTCCGAGAGGCCCTCGGCCGAGCCGTCGGGGTGGAGAGTTTCGAGGACCACCCGGGCCGCGCGGCCGACGAGCGACTTACGGTACGCCGCGGCCAGTGCGTCGCCGAGGGCCGAGACGGCCCGGCGGCGTGCGCGGACCGTCTCGTGCGGTACGGGGTCGGGCATCGCCGCGGCGCGCGTGCCCGGGCGCGGCGAGAACGGGAAGGCGTGGATCCGCGAGAAGCTGACCTCGCGGCATGTCCGGAGTGTGTTCTCGAACGCCGCGTCGGTCTCACCTGGAAAACCGACGAGCACGTCCGTCGTGACGGCCGGCATCGGCAGCGCCTCGCGGATGCGGCGGACCACGCCTGCGAACTCGCTCGTCGTGTACGGTCGGCCCATCCGCGCCAGCACGCCGTCGTCGCCCGACTGAAGCGAGACGTGAAGGTGCGGGCACAGCCGCTCGGGCTCGGACCTCAAGAGCGCCAGGAGCCGGTCGCTGATTTCCAGCGGGGCGATGCTCGAAAGACGAAGACGTCCGAGGTCCGGCACCGTCAGCATGTGCTCCAGCAGGTCCGCGAGACGGGTCCGCGGCGCGAGGTCGGCCCCGTACAGGCCCAGGTGGATGCCGCAGATCATGACCTCGCGGTAGCCCTCCGCGACCAGGGCTTCGAGTTGCCGCACGGCCTCCTCGGGCGGCGTCGAACGGATGACGGGCCGCACCAGCGGCACGATGCAGTAGGCGCACGCGTCAGGGCACCCGTCCTGGACCTTAAGCATGGCGCGGCTGCGGGCAGCCGACGGCGCGAGGTCACGCGTTAGCCGCCGCGGTTGCGCGGCGCGCGGGGCAAGCCTCGCGGCTAACCCGTCGTCGCGCCTCACGAAGTCGACGACGCGGTCCTTGTCGGCCTCGATGAGGCCCACGCCGTCGAGGCGGCCGAGCGCGCCGGCGCCGGCCGCCGGATGGGCAGCGCAGCCGGTCACGATGACGGCGGCCCCGTCGCGGACGGCCCGGCGGACGCGCTGGCGTCCCTGTCGTGCGGCCTCGGCCGTCACAGCGCACGTGTTCACGATCGCGATGCGGGCGCGGGCGTCGGCTTCCACGAAACCGAACTCGCGCAGGCGTGCGGCCAGGGCTTGGCCCTCGGCCTGGTTGACCTTGCATCCGAAGGAGATGACCTCGAACGTCTTGCGGTCAGCGGGCATGGGCTACTCACCCGGCGGGGTCTGGTTCGGCCCGGCACCGTCCGGCTTGGGTGGCCGGCGTCGCGGCCACAGGATCGACAGCAACAGCACCACGGCCGCGCCGATGATCAGGTAGTGCGTCATCGGCTCCGGCTTGTCCTTCGGCTCGGGTGACACGGGACGCTCGGGCGGCTTGCCGGCACGGACCCAGGCGGTGTAGAGCAGGTCGGCCAGGTGGGCGGCGGCGTCGCGCATGGCTGCGGCCTCGGGCGACCCGCGCCGCTTCAGTTCCTGCCGAAGCGCCTCGTAGTACGGCCGGGCGCGTTTCGACGCCACGTCGTCGAGGTCTTCGGGATGCTGGGCCGGGTTGTACCGGGTCCGGTGGCGTGCGACGGAGTCGGCTTCGAGGATGGGCTTGATTCGAGCGTGCGCGGCGATGAGCCAGTCGAACAGGCGGTCCGCGGCGTCGTCAAGGAACGCCTCCTGCCGCCGGTCGCGGCGCAGTTCGCTTCGATAGAAGTCCTCGTACCGCGCTACCAGGCCGACCTCGACGGCCTTGTGGACCCCGTGGTTGCCGGTTTCCTGGCCGTCGTAGTTGGCCGTCGTGTGCAGCGGCATATGGAGGTCGGCGGCGTAGTGGGCCAGCATGCCGGCCTCGCGGAAAACGGCGGCGGTGCGACCGGCGGTGAGCGCGTCGGTCAGACGCGAGAGGGCATCGGCGGCAGCCCACGGCACGGAGCCGTGTCGGGCGAGCGCCTCGGCGCCGAACTGCTCGGTGGCCTTGGCGCGGTCGCGCGGGAAGTCCTTGAAGGGGTACGGCTGGTCGGTCATGGCGTCGATGTTGAGGAAATGGCGTGGCCGCTCGTTGCTCCCGGAGTGGTCCGGCCCCTTCTTGCCCCAGTCGTCGGGTGCGATCGAGGCGTCCTTAAGGCGCTGGAGGGCCGACTCTTGGGCAAACCGCCCCTGTAGCGGCTCGGGCAGGCGCTCGACGGCCTCCTCGGTGATCAGGGCGTGGCCGGCGCGACTCCATCCGGAGGCAGGGGCGGCGAGCGCGATGAGGATCGCGACGACGGCGGCGGTACGTCGCGTGGTCATTCGGTCTGCGGCTTAGGCGGCGGCAACTGGTCGCCCGTGGGGTCGAGTTCGGTGACCTGGGCCGAAACGTCCGGCTGAACGGGCTCCATTTCCAGGCTCTTCCTCAGGTGTTCGATGCCCTTTTCGCGGTCGCCGGTGCGGATCAGGATCTGGGCGTACTCGCGGTGGCTGGCGGGGTTTTCGGGGTCGGCGGCCACGGCCTTGGCGAGGGCGAGTTTGGCGTTGAACATATCGCCGCGGCTCTCGTAGAACTTGCCCAGGTTGATGAAGGCCTCGCCGGTGTAGGGGTTGGCGCGCGTGCCGTCTTCGAGGATCGCGAGGGCCTTCTCGGGCTTGCCCATCTGGATGTGACAGGTGGCGGCGTTCTTGTAGGCCTGGACGATCTTGGGGTCGAGTTTGGTGGCCATCTCGTAGTTGAAGACGGCCTCCGGCAGGTTGCCGATGGCCTGCTCGCACATGCCGCGGTTAAAGTAGTAGATGCCGACGTCGGGATTGTGGTGGATGGCCTCCTCGAACCCGGCCCGCGCCCGGGTGTAGTCGCCTTGGCGGTAGGCGGTCAGGCCGGCCCGGTTGAACTTCAGGCTCGGGTCCTCGCACCCGGCGGTCACCAGGACGAGGGCAGCAGCAAGCAGGACGGCGGCCGCCAGACGACCGGACGACTTCCCGCTTCTCGCCTCGCGTGCGTGCGATGTCAGTTCAGGCGTCATGGGACCCTCCTGTCGGAACTGGGACCGGCCCTCCGGGCGCGCACCATTACCGGCCACGCCTCCCCGATTATGCTGTCGCCGGGGGCCGGGTTTCAAGGAAAAAGCCGCCCAGGAGTTTCCCCACACGTCCGCGATGAACGCCGCGTACCCGGGCCCCGACCACGGGGGCGCGTTCGTCAACAGCAGGATTAACTCGGTGCCGAAGCCTCGGATGACCGCCAACTCCAAGGGCGCGTACTCACGCTCCGGCAGGTACACACGCATCGACCCCAGGTGCAGGGTCAGACGCTCGCGCCGCATCGGCCTGTTTGATCGGCAGTTTCACGCTGACCGGACGCTTTGCGGCAGCCGTCGGCATTACGAGGCGCGCCGTTGGACCAAGGTCCTGCCGCATGACCTGACCCGTCATGCAAATCCGCAACGTCGTCGGCCTCCGGAGTCGCCGGCCCACTTCCGGCTGGCCGCCTGAGCCGGAGCAAGGCATGGCCTCTTTGCCGCACATGCCGCTCCCGCCTCGGTCGGAGCGAAGCGCGCCTTGATTGCGCCGCGGATTGTGCTACACTCACTGGCCGCCGTGGCGGTCGCGCGCACCAGGAACGGCTCACAGATCGGGCCAGATCATGTTCGAAAACCTGACCGAGAGACTCGGCGGCGTGTTTCGCGGTCTGGCCGGGCGGGGACGCCTGACCGAACGCAACATCCAGGACGCGCTCGGCGAGGTCCGCACCGCCCTGCTTGAGGCCGACGTTCACTACCAGGTGGCCGGCGACTTCGTCGAGGAGGTCCGCCGCAAGGCCATCGGCCAGGAAGTCCTCAAGACCCTCCGGCCCGACCAGGTCTTCGTCAAGGTCATCCACGACGAGATGGTCAGCCTGATGGGCCCGGTGGATCCGAAGATCCCGTACACCTCGCCCGGGCCGACCGTCCTGATGATGGCGGGCCTTCAGGGCTCCGGCAAGACGACCAGCGCGGGGAAACTCGCGAGACTGATCCAGGGCCAGGGGCACCGGCCGATGCTGGTGGCGTGCGATTGCCACCGGCCGGCCGCCGTCGAGCAGTTGATGGTCGTCGGCTCCCAGGTCGATGTGCCCGTCTACAGCGAGGGCATCGGTGACCCCGTCCGTATCGCCAGGAAAGGCGTGGCGGCGGCCCGCGACCAGAACTGCGACGTCGCCATCATCGACACGGCCGGCCGGCTGCACATCGACGAGGCGATGATGCAGGAGGCCAGGGATATTGCGCGGGCCGTCTCGCCGCACCAGATCTATCTGGTGTGCGACGCCATGACCGGCCAGGACGCCGTCACCAGCGCCAAGAAGTTCAACGAGACGCTGGAACTGAGTGCGGTGATCCTGACGAAACTCGACGGCGACGCCCGCGGCGGGGCGGCGCTGAGCGTCAAAGCGGTCACGGGCAAGCCCATCAAGTTCGTCGGCGTCGGCGAGAAGATGGACCGCCTGGAGGCGTTTCACCCCGACCGCATGGCCAACCGGATCCTCGGCATGGGCGACGTGGTGAGCCTGGTGGAGAAGGCCCAGGCGGCGGTCGATGCCGATGAAGCCGCCCGCATGCAGGAAAAACTGTTGAAGGCCGAGTTCGGCCTCGACGATTTCCTCAAGCAAATCCGCCAGATGCGTCGGATGGGGCCCCTGAAGGAGATCATGTCGATGATCCCGGGGATGGGCTCGGCGCTGAAGGACCTGCCCATCGACGACAAGGAACTCGACCAGACCGAGGCGATCATCCACTCGATGACCCCCCAGGAGCGGTCGAAACCCGACCTGATCGACGCGCCGCGGCGACGGCGGATCGCGCGGGGCTGCGGGATGGAACCCCAGGACGTCTCAAGCCTCGTCAAGTCGTTCGGTCAGGTGAAGGAACTGGTGCGCCAGATGCAGGGGGCGGGCGTCTTCGGCGGCGGCCGCGCTGCCGTGGCCCAGCAGATGGCCCAGGTGGACCTGTTCGGCCGCCAACGCAAGAAGCGCGGCCGCTCCAAACGCAAGAAGAAGGACCGCAAACGCAAGTCGCGGTAGGCAGCCGTTCCTCGCCGTAACCCACTGTAACTTAAGCGGTTACATCGCGATCTTCGGCCCGGGCTCAAACTGGCGGGCTGCGAAGACGCGGACCGGTTCCGCTTTGCCGCGCGCCAGGTGGGCCTGGGCTTCGAGGGCCAGGTCGGGCGTGTTGCAGTCGCGCGAGAGGTGGGCGAGGACCACGTCCCTGACGCGTCCGCGATGGGAGCGTCCGATGATCTCGGCCATCGCCTCGGCCGCCTCCTCGTTCGCGAGGTGCCCGTGCGGGCCGGCGATGCGGTCGATGAGGTCGGCCGGCCGGCTGCTCGCCCACAGCATCCCGGGGTCGTGGTTCGACTCGATCACGACCGCACAGGCGTCCACGAACCAGGGGACGATGCCGTCCGGCACATGACCCAGGTCGGTAGCCACCGCCACCGAACGCCGGCGCCTGGCCGGGCCGAGACTCAGCCGAAACCCCTGGCACCACCCGGGGGAATCGTGGGGCACGTCGAAGGCCTCGACCGCGACGTCGCCGATCTCGACGGCGTCACCGTCCAGCGGCCGCGCGAGCCCGTCCCGCACGAGCCGCCGAAACCCCGGAAACGCGTCCGACAGGTGAGCGAGGTTCTCCTCGGACGCATACACCGGTATGGCGTGCCGCAGGCAGAACCCGGTGGCCGACGACGAGAAATGGTCGCGGTGCGTGTGGGTTAGAAAGACGGCGTCGATGTCGTCCGGTTCCACATCGACTGCCGCCAGGGCCTCCCTCAGCCGCCGCTGCGTCAGGCCGATGTCCACGAGTACCCGTGCCTTGCTCGACGCCACCAGCAGGGCGTTGCCCAGACTGCCGCTCGCTAATGGACAGAGCATTGCGTTCACTAGAGCCAACTCACCTCTTTGCGCTCGAGCCAAGAATGGCGAGCGCGGCTATTACAGCCAGAAGCGCCAGGAACACCGCCACAAGCCAGTTGTAGACGCTTCGCCGCCGCTCCCGGGCCTCACTTTCGGGGATGCGCCGTCCGCATTCCCGGCAGTACCACGGCCTTGGTACGTCCCAAACGAAAGCCAGCCATCCAAAGATCAGAAACCAGAACAGATCGTTCGGCATCGACCGCACGGCACCGACATCCCGCCCGCAGTGCGGGCAATATCGCCGAGTCATTTCTCGCGACATCGCAGCCCCCCTGCCGCATGCGCCCTACCGCGTCTGAATCACGCCACTCTCGGCCTCGCTCGTCCGGACTTCGACGTCGAGCGCCTCGGCCAGACGCGGTACCCACGCTTCAAGCGCGACGCGCTCTGTCGGGTAGTGGCCACCGAGGATAACGCCGATCCCTCGGGCCGCAAGGTCCTGGACCTCGTGGTATTTGAGTTCCCCCGTGACGAAGGCCTGGCACCCGGCCGCCGCCACGGCGTCGATCAGTCCGCCGCCGCTGCCGGTGCAGACCCCGACCGTCTCGACGACCGTCCCCGGATCGCCGGCCACGTGAATCGCTCTCGCGTGGAGTGCCTCTTTCACGTTATCGGCCAGTTGGGCCAAGGTTCTATAGTCCGATAACCTGCCGACGCGCCCCAATCCCGCGCTGGAAGGCGGCGTGTGGAGCGGATACACGTCGATGGCGGGCTCCTCGTACGGATGCGCCTTGGCGACCGCCGCCAGGACGGCCCCAAGACTCTGGCCCTCAACGAGCGTCTCGAACCGCCGTTCCGCGACGCGGTTCCGCCGCCCCTTCTCGCCGATGGCCGGCTCGGCCCCCTCGCCCGGCAGGAACGTGCCGGTGCCTTCGGCCGAGAAGCCGCACTCCGTGTAGTCGCCGATCCGCCCCGCGCCGGCGCCGAAGGCGGCCGCCTCCACCGCCTCGGACTTGGCTTCGGGCACGAAGACCACCACCTTGTAGCGTGGTGCCGGCGGCGCCGTGTGGAGCGGTTTCGTGTCCCCCAGGCCAACCATTCCGGCCAGGATGTCGCACAGGCCGCCGTCGGCCGCATCGAGGTTCGTGTGGGCCGAAATGACGGCCCGCCCGGCCCCGGCGAGGCGCAGGGCCAGGCGACCGGTCGGCGTGTCGGTCGTCAGGCGCGCGAGGGCCGTGAAGATGAGCGGGTGGTGCGCAAGCAGCGCCTCCGCCCCCACGCGCTCGGCCTCATCGCACACGGCTTCCGTCACGTCGAGGCTGACGAGCAGCCGGCCGACCTCCCGCCCCGGATCGCCCAGAAGCAGCCCCACGTTGTCCCACGCCTCGGCCAGGCGAAACGGCGCCAGCCGGTCCACTGCCCCCACGATGTCGGCGACGGTTGTCACTTAAAGCTCCGCCTGGTGTCTCACGGCAGAAACTGCCCCAGGTGCCGTTTCGCGAGACCGAGGCCGGTCTTGATCTTCTCGAGGCTGCCTTGCCACACGGGGTCCTCGTGGTCGATGACGACGGCACCGGCGTACCCGAGTTCGTGGAGGCGGTCGATCATGCGCCGCCAGTCGATGGCGCCGAGCCCCGGTAGCCGGTACCGCCACCAGCCGCCGCTCGGGCGAAGAATGCCGCAGTCCTGCCGCCTGAGGTCCATCGTTTCGGCGTCTTTGGCCCGGAAATGGTAGACCTTCTCGGCGTAGTCGGTCAGTGCCGAGAGGGCGTCGATGCCCGTCCAGTGCAGGTGAGCCGGATCGAAGGCCAGGCCGACGGCCGGGCTGCGAAGGTGCGTGAACAACTTCTCCCACAGTTCCGGGCAGAAGGCGGCGTTCCCCGGCAAGTCCTCCACCTGCCAGCCGACGCGCGGGGTGTTCTCGATCGCCAGCCGCACGCCCGACGACTCCGCCTGCTCAACCACCGGCTGGATGCGGCGGGCAAACTCCGCGATGCAGTCGCCCAGCCGCAGCGACGGGTCGCGGCCCACCAGCAGGCACACCACCTCGACGCCGAGCGTCCCGGCGGTCTCCACGATGCGCTGAAGGTGGCCGAGGATGACGTCGCGCCGGCCGGGGTCGGCGTCCAGGGGATTGGCGTACCACGCCAGAGCCGCCGCCGTCAGGCCGGCATCGTCGAGGGCCGAGACGAAGGCATCGCGCCCCGGTCCGTCCAGGCCGGCGACGTTCAGGCCCGCGTCGTGGTACCACGAGGAGGGATCGCGTGTGGGCGGGCATGCTATCTCAACGGCCTGGAAACCCGCCTCGCCGACCCAGCGCAGGACTTCCGGCAGGCTGACATCGCGGAAACACGACGTGCACACACCCAGGCGCACAGCCACCCCCTCGGCGGAGTGTTCGGGGCTACCAGAGGGCTCGGAGCCGCGCACAGCCCAAACCTACGCGCCTCGTTCGCCGCCCCACGGCCGGCCCCCACCGCGCGCGGCACGTTACGGAGCCGGCGCTTCCGGCGCTTCGGCTTCGGCAATGTCCTCGCCGGCGCCCTGGCCGACCTCCTGCTTCCTGGCGGCAGCCAGAACCTGCCCCTCGGGCGTAGCCAGGTACAGGATGCCGGTGTTCGTTTCGTTCGTGCCGATCAGGCTGGCGGTCCTCAGCGGCGCACCCCAGCGGACCTTGCCCTCTTTGCGATCGACGGCCAGGAGATCGTTGCCCCGGCTCAATACGTAAACCGTTTCATTATCGGCGGTTACGACATCGTCGCCCTCGGCGAGGCGCCACAGGACCTTGCCGTTCTCGTCAAGCGCCGTCAGGCCTGCCTGCTGGGTGAACACAAACACCTGCGTGCCGAAGGCGTACGGCGCCCTGCGGATGCGTTCCCCGGCGTTGTACCGCCAGTCGAGCCGCCCGCTGGTGCCCTGGAAGGCGTAAAGGCTGTAATCCAGGCTGGCCGCCAGGATCAGTCCCGCCTCGGTCCGCTTGAGGTCGGCCACAATGGCCCCTTCGGTCTGATGCTGCCAAACGACGCGCCGCACGTTCTGCGTCGAGGCGTAGACGACGCCGTCGCGGCCGGCAAAATAGACCAGGGCGTCGTCGGCGACCGGACCGGCCGTGACGGCGTCGTCCGTCCAGCGCCCCCACGAGACGACCCCCGGCACCATGCTGACGGCCTGGAGCCACCCCTTGCCATCGGGAACGTACATGTGGACGCCGTTGGTCGCGGGCCGGCCGGACGGGGCAAACGCCAGTTCGATTCCCACGGGGTCCACCGCCAGGGGTTCCCGCGACTGCTCGACGGCCTCGACCGACGCGATCTGGGACTCGGCGGCTGCGCGGGCGATCTTGTACTCGGGCGGCTCGTCAGGCTGCTCCATCCTCCCGGCGATTACCTTGGCGTGCCAGGCATCTCGCCGCTCCTGGCGCTTTCCCCGGGAGGTTTCCCGTTCGCCCCGTGCGGCCTGGGCCACGATGTTCCGGCCGTCTGCCCCGTGAAAGCCGATCAGTTTGGTCGTTGTGGCGAACCACAGGTCGTTCTTGTAGGCGGTGGGCGGCCAGACGGTCTCGTGCGGGTCGGCCAGGTCCTTTGACCACAGCCGCACCCCCGTTTTCGCATCGATCACGTAGACCCGATGGTCCGAGCCGTGACACACCAGGAATCCACCGACGACCCAAACGTCGGTCAGGTGGGTGCCGGGTGCCAGCAGCGCCCGCGTCTGCCACCGAATCTCCATGTGGTTGCCGGTCAACACGACCGGCGCAACGGGCAACGGGAGGTCTTCGTCGCCGCGGCCCGCCGGCCCACATCCGGGGGCGGCCACGGCCAACACGCCCATTCCCACAGCCAGCACGACCCCAAGCCTTTGCCTGACAGCGGTCATCATTCGCTCCGCGCCCCGTCCTGGCCCCTAGATGTATCTCGCCAGGTCCACGTTGTACTGGCGTTCAAACCGGTTCAATCGCTCGATGCGCTCGATATCGTCCTGGATCCGGTGGGCGAGTTTGAAAACGTAGGGCTTGCCCTGAAGCCGGTCGTTCAGGTCGGCGAGCATGGCGTCCCACCGTCCGTCGTAGAGTTCGTCGCGGAGCCTCAGCAACATAATCTCTTCTTCCGAGAGGCTCGCGACAAACTCCTTGCATTGCTCCTCGGCACCCGCCGCCGGAGCCGACTTTCTCCGCTTACTCTCACCCACGTGGTTGCCCCCTTGTTTCTGGGGCCGCAGGTTAACAGGACGTTAAGGTAACACCGTCGCGCGGCGCGTCAACCTTTTTCTGCGCACCGCGTCCGGGAAAGCCGGCTTGCAGAGCCGAGGGGGCCAAGACGGGCGGCCCGCTTCGTGCCTTGGCCCGGCCCTGGCCGTTCTGCTTGACGTGGCGCAAAAAACCGGGCCGCCCTGTTGCGCCGAGGTCAGGACGGCCCGTGCGCTGGGATGGAACTTCACCCAGTCTTATTGTCGTTCAAACAGGAGCCACCATTAGCGGAAACCCGGCCCCGTTTGATCGCAAGAGCAGGCCCAACCCATGCTTCTCCCTCAGCCTCACCCCATCGCGCGGCGCCAGAAACACTAGCCACCTGCAACGGGGGCTGCCGAAGAACCGGGCACTGAGAACCGTAAATCCTTGCAACGAAAGGACTTATCGTCTTGCCCCCAGGCGGCTAGGTCCTTGCCGGGCAGCAACTTACGACTTTCGGGGCCGGATTCTTGGACAGGCTGCTAGGAAAGCGATCGCCGCCTGAACAACAGCACCCCGGCCGCAATCGCCACGCTCGCATACGCCACGGCATACAGCGTCGCCCACCCCACGTAGGCCCAAACGGCCGCCCATGCCTCCGCGCCGGGTGTCCCGGGTTCCAGGGGCGCGAGCATGGTGTGGCTCAACTTCTGGGTGATGTTGAAGATTTCCAGGAATGGCACCACCGCCAGGAGGCCCTGGGCCAACCATGAACTGACGCCCCCGGCGGTTTCGGGCGCACCCTCCAGAAAAACCGTCAGATGCCCCACCACAAACGCCGCCAGGCTTAGCGCCACGCTGGCCCCCACGGAGAGCCGGGCCGAGAGGGCGGTTGCCAGCGCCGCCAGGACACCCACCTGCAGGAACACCAGGACCAGACCGGGCAACACCGTCAGACCCTGATGGATCTGCCTGGCATGGAATGCCTCCACCTCCCGGCCCACGCCTCCCCTCACCAGCGCCCGCTCCAGGATGCTGGCGTCGAGGCCCACGCGGTAGTAGACGCACGCCACGAACACGACGCCCAGGACGGCTGTGGCCGCGGCCACGGCCGCCATCACCCCCAGGTACTTCCCGACCACAAACTGCCACCGGCCGATCGCTTTGGCGAGGACGGTCTGGGCGGTCTTCGCCTCGACCTCGCGGGCCACGCCTGTTGCCGCGGCCAACAGCCCCCCAAGCAGGCCAACGTGCAAAACGAACGCGAGGCCCACCTCTTTGTACATATCCGTATTCGTATAGAACGTGAAGAGTGGCAGCCACAGGACGACCACGAGTGCCACGATCCCCGCCGCCAGCAGCAGATAGTAGAACGGCTGGCGAACCGACTCGCGGAACGTGTTCAGGGCAATCGCAGCCAGCGCTCGCATTCTTGCGCTTCCCTAAAACGTGCTCCCAAAACCGGCGAATTCGCCCGTCGCGGGCTCTTCCAGCACTTGGCGCCCGTGAATGTAGCCGTGCATCCGCTCGGCAACGTCGGCGAGCAGGCCCAGGACCTCGTGCTCCGGCCCTTCGGCCACGAGTTCGACGCGTCCGTCGGCCAGATTCTTGACGAAACCGGTCACCGGCCTGGCGGCGGCCAGGCGGGTTACGGTGTACCTGAAACCCACGCCTTGCACCATGCCGCTGTAATACACGTGCCGTCGAGCGGGCATCGGGATCCCCCGCAGGCGTCCGTAGCCGGACACGCGCGCATTATAGACCCTGTCGGCACGGGTGCAACGACTTTTGGGTTGCCACCTCGGGCGCAGTCGCTAGAATGGCGGGCCAAGGGAGGAGGCCGTGGTTCCCGTCCTGTCGGTGGCGAACCAGAAGGGCGGTGTCGGCAAGACGACAACCGCCACGTCGCTGGCCCACGCGCTGGCCCTGACCGGTCGCAGGACACTCGTGCTCGACGTCGATCCGCAAGGCAACGCCACGAGCGGCATGGGCATCGAGATGGTTCCCACCAGTCCCGCGTTCGCGGCCGACGCCGTCATGGGCACGCCCGTTGCCACCTCGTGGCCGGGTGTCTGGGCGGTTCCGGCCGGTCGCGACCTGGAGGGGCTTGCCATTCGGGGGCTGCCGTCGGCAACGGTCCTGCGCGACCGACTGGCCGAGCTTCCCGGGGCGTCGTTCGATGCTGTGTTGATCGACTGTCCCCCGTCGCTGGGCCCGCTCACGCAGAATGCGTTGGCAGCGAGTACGTCCGTCATCGTTCCAATCCAGTGTGAGTACTACCCCCTGGAGGGGCTGGTGCAATTGCTCGGGGCCGTCCGCCAGTCGGGGAGGGTGAACCCCCGGATTGTGGTCGGCGGCGTCTTGCTGACCATGTACGAGCCGGCGGCCGGCCTCAGCCGCGAAGTCGAGGCCGAGGTCCGCGCCAAACTCGATGAGCCCGTGTTCACCACGCTGATCCCGCGTGACCCGGCGGTTGCTGAAGCACCGAGTCACTGTCGGTCGATCATCGACTACGCCCCGCGATCGCCCGGCGCCCGCGCTTATATGCACTTGGCGCTCGAAGTGCTCGACCGATCGCTCGTCAACGGAACCTAGCAGGAGCGCGCTCATGGGCAATCACAGGCTCGGTCGAGGGCTGGACGGACTGCTTAAGGGACAGGCGGCGCAGCCTATTCCGGACCTTGCGACCATGACGGGGCCGACCACGTCGGTGGCGATGGCACTGCTCGACCCGAACCCACAGCAACCGCGCCGGGCCGTGGAAACGCCGGATCTGGAGCAACTTGCGGCGTCGATCCGCGAGCACGGCGTGCTGCAGCCTATCGTGGTCCGCAAACGTGGCGAGCGCTACCAGATCATTGCGGGCGAGCGGCGTTTTCGCGCCGCTGAGGCCTCGGGCCTCGATGAGATCCCGGTCGTGGTTCGCGAGGTTCCGGACGACCAACTGCTGGAACTTGCCCTCGTGGAGAACCTGCAGCGCGAGGACCTGGACGCGATCGAGAAGGCGGAGAGTTTCAAGGCGTACCTGGAGTCGACGGGCAGGACGCAGGCCGCGGCTGCTGCGCGCCTGGGCCTCGACCGCAGCACCATCGCGAACATGATTCGTCTGCTCGACTTGCCGGCAACCGTTCAGGTGATGATCCGCAACGGATTCCTGGCGATGGGCCATGCACGGGCAATTCTCGCGATTGACGACGGGAGGAAGCAGGTCCAGATTGCGGAGCGGGTGGCGCGAGAGGGACTGTCGGTTCGGCAGGTCGAGCGGCTGGTAGCGCCGAGGGTCCCGGGGAGACGCAAGCCCCGGCAATCGTTGAAGAGTCCCGAGGTTCGCGACCTCGAGAGGCGGCTCCGGGAGGCCCTGGGGGCCAGGGTCTCGGTCGAACTGGGGGCGAAGCCCGAAACCGGTAGGATTGTGATCGACTTCTACAGCCAGGATGACGTGGACCGGATCCTGAGCCGCTTGGAGTAGGGGTCGGAGGGGTGTTCCACGTGGAACATCGGCGTGGGGCACCTCCGCCAGGCCTCGTGTTCCACGTGGAACAACCGCCCGGCACGGCCTGCGAGAGGCGATTATCGCATCGCCGGGCCACGGATCGGTGCGGATCCGATGCTCACGGCCGCGCCTCTCCCGCCTCGGCATAGAGGCCGTTTTCGGCTATATAAGCCGCTACGCTTGTGGGAACCAGCCCGGTGATCGGCATGCCAGCACGAATACGGCGCCGTATTTCGGTTGCACTGATCGGAATCAGGGGGCTTGGCACGCCGCGGGCGAGCAGGGCTGCTACGCCCTCCTTGCCTATGGCTGCCTCGAGTGGCGCCAAGTCAGGCGGTTCGGCGATCGGGCGCGGCAGGACGGCGACGCTCGCAAGACGGAGGATCTCGTCCAACCGCCGCCACGTGTGTAGCAGATGCAGATTGTCCTCGCCCACGAGCAGAATGAGTTCCGAGCCCTGCCCGAACCTTGCAGCCAGGTGCTCCAGGGTCAGGACCGTGTACGACGGCTCGGAACGGGCGACCTCGGTGTCCGAGACATCGAACGGTGGCAAGGCTGCGGCAGCGAGCCGGCACATTGCCAAGCGATGCGCGGCCGCCGCCGGCTGGTGCAGCGGCCGGTGAACCGGCGAGGCCGACGGCACCAATAGCAGCCGGTCGAGAGAAAGATGGTTGCAGGCGTACGTCGCGGGGATAAGATGACCCAGGTGAATCGGGTCGAACGTGCCGCCGAGGATGCCGATCCGCGCCATGCGGCATAGTATGGAAACGTGGCGCGGTGTTGTCAAGCCTTGGAAGGATTGGTCCCATGAGAAACCACGCGCGACGGACGCTCGTGCCGACGGTTGTGTGCATCCTGCTGGTTGCGGGGGGGGCGGCGTGGGCAGGAGCACCTGATCCGACCGCCGCTGCGAAGGCTGTTCCGGAGCCGGACATCACGTTCGTCGAGGATGAGGATAATCCTGACGCCAGCACGGCCGGCAGCCCCTTTGCGCCGACCAAGGAGGCGGTGTACCGCAAGGACGCGGTGCCGGGTTACATCGAACTCTCGGACGGCACCAGGCGGGCTGGGAGGATCTACACCACGCGGGCGAAGCGCCTGAAGATCTACAACCTGAAGCGCGAGATCTACGAGTTCGTCCCGGTGCCTGCCTGCAAGCGGATTGAAGGCGTCGTGGAGTGGGAGCGCCTGGACAAGGAGTGGCGATTCAAGGAGGCCGGCAACCCGGAGAAGGTCTACACCGGGCGGGCGTACCCCCTTCGCATGCACGCCTGGAGACTGACGCTGCGGAACGACCACGAGATCCTCGGGCACATCCTGGGTCAGCCGGTGTACGTTCTGTGCGAGGGCAAGGCCGAGCGGTTCATTCTTCACAAGCGCGACAAGGGGCCGATGGGGGCGAAACTCGAAGACCTTGTCTACGTCCGGCGAATCGTTTTGGGCCCTGAAGCGTACAACGAGGCCCTGGAGATGCTGAAAGTGGGGGAGGCGAACGGGGCGGCGAAGGAGGGGCAGTAGCCCAGAAGCACCTGGAGAACGGGCCACGTCGGTCCTGGCATGGAGCAAGAAACGCCTATGAGCCTGATCTACGTTGACGCCTTTTCGGGGGTTAGTGGGGATATGCTCCTGGGGGCGCTGCTCGACGCGGGGCTTGCGGAGCAGGACTTGCGCCGCTGTCTTCATGGGGTGGCGGTAAGCGGGTACGAACTCGTTGTTGGCCGCGAAACCCGGAAAGGGCTCCGGGCGACCCGCGCCGAGGTCCGCCTGGCCCACGCCGAGCACCACCACCGGGGCCTGTCGGACATCGTGGCCCTGATCGAGGCTGCCGACCTTCCCGCTAGGGCCGCCGAGTGGGCAAAGGCGGTCTTTTCGCGTCTTGCCGAGGCCGAGGCCAAGGTGCACGGCAGCACGCCGGAGGAGGTCCATTTCCACGAAGTCGGGGCGGTGGACGCCATCGTGGATATCGTGGGCACATGCGCCGGCCTCGCGTTGCTTGGCGTGGATCGCGTTGTGGCCTCACCGCTACCTATGGGTTCGGGATATGTACAGGCGGCACACGGAAGGCTGCCGGTGCCGGCTCCCGCGGTGGTTGAGTTGATGCGCGGCGTGCCGATCGGCGAGTGCGGGGAGGCCGGCGAACTGACGACCCCGACCGGCGCCGCCGTGCTCGTGGCCCTGGCCGCATCCTTCGGCCCGATGCCGGCCATGGTGCCGCGCGCCGTGGGGTACGGGGCTGGCGCGCGGGAGGGCCGGCACCTGCCTAACGTCCTTCGGGTCGTGATCGGAGAACCCGTCGAGGAGGGCGGGGACGGGGCGCAGACCGACGCGGTCTGGCTCCTTGAGGCTAACCTCGATGACGCTACGGGGGAGACGCTCGGGGCCGCGACGCAAGCGCTTTTTGAGGCAGGGGCCCTCGACGTGTGGCTCACACCGGCGACGATGAAGAAGGGCCGGCCGGGCGTGGTCCTGGCGGCGCTGGCGACCGAAAACACGCTTGACGACGTTGAAAACGCCATTTTCGCGGAGACGACCACGTTCGGCGTCCGCCGCAGACGCGTCGATCGCACGAAACTCGAGCGCGAGCACGTCCCGGTCGAGACGCCGTTTGGGACGGTCCGGATCAAGGTCGGACGCCGCGCAGGGCGCGTCGTCACCGCCCTGCCGGAATACGACGACTGTCTGCGCTTGGCGGAAGAGCACGGGGCGGCGTTCCGCAAGGTCTACGAGGCTGCCCGCGCAGCATACGGCGGCAAAGGCTGAGGCCGAAGCACAGGAGCGGCAACGGGTGATCCCCGAGATGATCGGCGTCGTCATCGTCCTGGCCATCACGGCCATATGGGTGTACCGCGCTATCCTGGTTTACCTGCCCGGCTCGCGGGGACCGGTTCTTTCGGCCGAGACCATCCCGGACGCCCCGGACGCGGGCCTGGTGTCGGTCATCGTCCCGGCGAAGGACGAGCAGAAAAACATCGGCGAGGCCCTCGAGACGCTCCTTGCGCAGGACTACCCGAACATTGAGATCCTCGTGGTGGATGATCGCAGCACGGATGGCACTGCGGATATCGTCCGCGAGGTGGCCGCGGCGGACCCGCGCGTGCGGCTGATCCAGGTCGCCGAACTTGCGCCGGGGTGGTTTGGCAAGCCGCACGCCATGCACGTGGGGGCCGGGCAGGCGCGGGGCGACTGGCTCCTGTTCGTGGACGCCGACTGCCGCCAGGCCCCTCACAGCGTGCGGGCGGGCGTGAACTTTCTGGCGGCCAATCAGGGCGACATGCTCAGCCTGTGGCCGGTTCTGGAGATGCATGGTTTCTGGGAGAACGCCGTCCAGCCGGTTGCGGGCTCGGTGCTGGTGGCGTGGTTCCGCCCCACATGGGTGAACAATCCGAAGCGGCGGACGGCCTTCGCGAACGGGCAGTACATCTGCATCCGGCGCGCAACCTATGAAGCCATAGGGGGTTACGACGCGGTCAAGAACGAGATTGTCGAGGACATCGCCCTGGCGCGGTGCCTTAAGGGTGCGGGGCACCGCCTCTTCAACGCCGTCGGCGAGGACCTGTTCACCACCCGCATGTACGATTCTCTCGGCGCGATGTACCGGGGCTGGACGCGGATCTACTACGGCGGATTCAAGAGCCTCCTCTGGCTCCTGGGGGCCATGACGATGACGTTTCTGTTCACGCTGATGCCGTTCGGCGTGCTGGCCGTTTCGTCGGTCTTCCTGGCGATGGGAGACCCGAGCCCCCTGACGCTGCTCGCGTTCCTGGCGGCCTTCGTGGGTGTGGTGGCGCTGATGGTAACGATGAGGCGGCTGTTCATCCTGTGCCGGGGCAACCCGTGGTATCTGGTCTTTTACCCGCCGGCCGCCTTGCTGGTGCTGACGTTTCAGGGCGGCGCTATCATCCGGGCGCTGGGACTTCGCAGCGTCACGTGGCGCGGCACGACGTACAAAGGCGGCAAGGTGGTTCCACCCCGAGACAAGCCGTAACCCCTTTTCACAGAATGACTTGTGCTCGCGAGGGTGTTCCCCGCAACGTCTGTCTCTGTCGCGGCTGAAAACCTCAAAGTCATGGCGGGCGGTTGGTCGTATAATAGGGCGGGTGGGCTGGAGGTGAAAGGAGGCGGGCCATGAAACGGTGGACGATCCTGGCGTCTCTGTTGCTCGTCGTTTCACTGGTCGGCGCGCGCGCCGCGCGGGCCATTCCGACGGGGCCATCTTCGGGTCGGGCCGCTGCTTTGTCTGGCTCGGAGTCTGCCGCCGCGCCTAAGCCTGCTCAGGCACAGCAGGAGCCCGAGACATCCGCCGCGACAGACGCTGCCGCGGCCTACAAGGCGCGGCAGGAAGCCGCGCTCAAGGTCCGCGAGTTTGCCCGCACCCGCCGCACGGTGACCTCGACGATGCGGAGCCGGCCGGGCATCGACTTCGAGCGTACCAGCATGAAGAGCGTGTTGATGTTCCTGGGCGAGGTCGGCAACTTCGGCATCGTCTTTGACAAGGCCCTCGAGGAGGCGGGCATCGATCTGGAGACCCGGACGGTCTCAATCAAGGTGTCGGGCGTCAGTTACGAGAAGGTCATCGAACTGATCCTGCCCCGCGAATGCGGGTACCGCATCGGCCCCGGCTACGTCCTGATCACGACGCTGGAGAAGTCGTGGATGCCCCTGAAGACCGCGACGTACAGCATCCGGCTGGCGCTGGCGCAGGTGCCGAACTTTACCGGTGGGCCGCGGTTCGAGGTCGGCGAGGTAATCCAGTCGGCCGCCAACCTGGGCGGTGGGGGTGACCTGTTCGGAAACATAGGGGCTCCCGAGCCGGACGATGGCAGCCAGGTCACGCCGGAGCGGATCATCGACATGATCCAGAGATTCGTCCGCAATGAGAACGACCGCCGCATTGCTCCCTGGGCCGACGAGGGCGGGCCCGCCACCATCACCTGCCTCGGCGGGAACCTTATCGTCACGCAGACCGACCACGGGCACCAGGCCATCCGCAAACTGCTGGCGATGATTGAGTAGGCCTGCGCCTGTAAGTAGTTGTGGTGCAATGCGTTACGCGCCATTGCTGCGGCGTGACACGTTCCCCGTTTCCTGCTTCGCGCCCGACCTGCCGCGCGGTACGATGGTGGCCGAGACGTCGACAAGGGGCGCCCGGATGTCAGGATTCTGTCGCACTCGCAAGCGGATTCACGTGTTGCTGCTCCTGGTGGCGGGGGTCTGCGCGGCTCAGGCGCTGGCCGGCGACGAGGTCAAGGATACCGGCAAGTGCCTCCTCTGGCGGGTCCGGTCGGGAGGCGCGACCGTCTACCTGTTGGGGTCGCTCCACTTCGGCAAGCCGGCGTTGTATCCGCTGGATCCGACTATCGAGAAGGCCTTCGCGGAGTCGGAGTGTCTGGTGACCGAGGTCAACCTGAACCCGGCGAATCAGCGGAAACTGGACCAACTGACCAGCGCGCGAGGCGTCTATCCGGCGGGCGAGTCGCTCGAACGGGACGTCGCGCCGGATACGTTGCGGCGGTTGAAGGAGTACCTTGAGTCGCGCGGGATGCGGCTGGCCGACGTCTCTCGACTGCGGCCGTGGCTCGTGGCCATGACGCTCATGCAGCAGGAGACGGTGCGGGCAGGGTTTCGGGCGGACCTTGGCCTCGACAAGTGTTTTCTCAAGTGCGCCGTGGCCGCGAAGAAACCGATCCTGACCCTGGAGACCGTCGAATCGCAGGCCGGCATCATGGCCGACGGTACGCGGGAGGAACACGAACTGGCCCTGCGTCACATGCTCGACCAACTGCCCGACCTCGGGGAGATGATGACTGCGGTGACAGAGGCATGGCAGGCCGGTGATGCCGAGGCCATCGACACGCTCAGCCGCCGGTACCGCTCGGATGACGGTCGGCTGGCTCCCGCCCTGAAACGCCTCCGCGACGACCGCAACGAGCGAATGGCCAGGACGATCGAAGGGTTCCTGGAGACCGACAAGACGTACTTCGCAGTTGTCGGCTGCATGCACCTGGTAGGCGAGAAGGGCATCGTGCGGCTCCTTCGCAGCCGCGGCAGCCGCATCGAGCAACTCGACAAGACGGGTAGACGGTAGCGGCGCGGCCGATGCCTCAGACGCCCCATTTTGCCTTGACAGGCCCGCCCCCGGTGCCGATACTTCCCATGTCATGAGACGGAAGCGCGAGAACCCGGCCCTGGTCCTTGCCCGGTAAATCCCGGGGCCGGTACGCGCGCAAGGACGGTCAGGCGGCCTCGGGATGAACCCGAGGCCCTTTTCGTTCGGCAGCAGTGGCGTTAGCCGGCGGGCTTGCCCGCCGCGTGTGACACAACGAGAGGTGAACCATGGACGACTACAACCCCGAGCAGGTCGAAGCCAAGTGGCAGGCCTGGTGGCACGAGAATCACACCTTCGAGACCGAAGGCGACGTGCCGCGCGACAAGAAGTTCTACTGCCTCACCATGTTCCCGTACCCGAGCGGCATGCTGCACGTCGGTCACGGCCGCAACTACATCATAGGCGACGTCGTGACCCGCTACAAGATGATGCGCGGCTACGAGGTGCTCTCGCCGATGGGGTTCGATGCCTTCGGTCTGCCGGCCGAGAACGCGGCCATCAAGGCCGGGGCCCTACCCGCCACGTGGGTCCGCGACAATATCGCGTACATGAAGGACCAGTTCCACCGCTGGGGGGTCGGATACGACTGGCGGCGCGAGGTCAACACCAGCGCGCCCGACTACTACAAATGGACCCAGTGGATCTTCCTCGTGCTTCTGGAGAGGGGACTGGCGTACCGCAAGAAGGCGCCCGTCAACTGGTGCCCGTCGTGTCAGACGGGCCTGGCGAACGAGGAGGTCGTGGACGGGTGCTGCGAACGGTGCGGCGCGGAGGTGGGCCTGAAGGACCTGGACCAGTGGTTCTTCCGGATCACCGAGTACGCCCAGCGGTTGCTCGACGACCTGTCGGAACTGGGCGAGTGGCCTGAGAAGGTCCGCACGATGCAGGCCAACTGGATCGGCCGCAGTGAGGGCGCCCGCGTCGATTTCACGCTCGCTGGCGGCACGCCCTTGCCGTGTTTCACGACGCGGCCCGACACGCTCTGGGGCGTCACGTTCATGAGCCTCGCGCCCGAGCACCCCCTCATCGCCGACCTGGTGGCCGGCACCGAGCGAGAGGCCGAGGTCCTGGCGTTCTGCGACCGTGTGAAGCGCCAGGGCGCTGCCGTCCGCGGCGACGAGGCGGTCGAGAAGGAGGGCGTCTTCACGGGAGCCTACGTGATCAACCCCGTCAACGGGGAGCGGGTTCCCCTCTGGGTCGCCAATTACGCCCTCATGGAGTACGGGACGGGGGCCGTCATGGCCGTGCCGGCCCACGACCAGCGGGACTTCGAGTTCGCCAGGAAGTACGGCATCGACATCCGCGTGGTCATCCAGCCCGAGGGCCGGAATCTGATGGCCGACGCCCTGACCGAGGCCTACGTCGAGGCCGGCGAGATGGTCCACTCGGGGCCCCTTTCCGGCACGCCCACGCCCGGCGGCATCGGCGACGTCATCCGGTACCTGGAAGAGAACAACATGGGGGCGGGGACGATCAACTACCGGATACGCGACTGGCTCATCAGCCGCCAGCGGTACTGGGGTGCCCCGATTCCGGTGGTCCACTGCCCGTCGTGCGGCGTGGTGCCGGTGCCGGTCACGGAGTTGCCGGTTGAACTGCCGCCCGAGAGCGAGGTCGAGTTCCCGCCAAGGGGCGAAAGCCCGCTTGCGAAGGTTGCTTCCTGGGTCAACACCACGTGCCCGAAGTGCGGGGGCGGCGCGAAGCGCGACACCGACACCATCGCCCAGTGGCTGTGTTCGTGCTGGTACTTCCTGCGGTTTGCCGTGACCGATGCCGAGCGGCAGCCGAACGTCGAGCCGTTCGACCGCGCCAAGGTCGATTACTGGATGCCGGTGGATCAATATATCGGTGGCATCGAACATGCCGTACTCCACCTGTTGTATACGCGCTTCATCTGCAAGGTCCTGCGCGACGCCGGCCACGTGGGGTTTAATGAGCCGTTCAAGGCCCTGTTCACGCAGGGCATGATCTGCAAGCAGTCCGAGATGACGGGCAAACTCGAGAAGATGTCGAAGTCGAAGGGCAACGTCGTCAGCCCCGACGCCGTCATCACCCAGTACGGGGCCGACACGCAGCGGCTGTACACGCTCTTTATCGGACCGCCCCAGAGGGATGCCGAGTGGCAGGACGACGCCATCGTCGGCGCCCGCCGGTTCCTTGACCGCGTCTGGCGGCAGACGGCGGAGTCGTTGGATGTGATCGCCGACGTTGAGGCGTACGCCGGCGACGGCACCGACCTCGACGGGCCGGCCAAGGCGCTGTGGCGCAAGACCCACCAGACCATCCGCAAAGTGACCGAGGACATCGAGGAGTCGTGGCAGTTCAACACCGGCATCGCGGCGATCATGGAACTGGCGAACACCCTCTCGGGCGTGCCGAAGACGGCCGAGGCGGGTCCGGCCCTGCGGCTGGCGATGGAGTCGATGGTCCAACTCCTGCACCCCTTTGTGCCGCACGTCACCGAAGAACTCTGGCAGACCCTCGGTCACGAGCCGTCGGTCACCGCCGCGGGCTGGCCTGTTTGCGATGAGACGGCGTGTGCCGAGGAGGAAATCGAGTACGCCATCCAGGTCAACGGCAAACTCCGAGCCCACGTCACCATGCCCGCCGATGCCGCCGAGGCAGACGTGCGCGAAGCGGCCCTGGCCCTCGACCGGACAAAGGAGATCCTTGCCGGCACCGAGGTCAAGAAGGTGATCGTCATCCCCGGCCACCTTGTCAACATCGTGGCCAAGTAGAGTTTTTACAAGCACTTAGCTGCCATCGCCTCCGGGGGCACTGCCCGACTCGCCCCCGAGCCGGGAGCGGAAAGTCCCCGTGACTCCCTCCAAGGAGGGGCCTCAGATGCCGCCAACCATCCAAGAGGTTTCGCGCGACGAGGCGCCGCTGATCATGCGGCTGGTCCGCGCCGCTTTCGGGACCGTGTACGAACGGTTTGGCATCACACCCGAGAACTGGCCGCGCCACGCGTCGAACCTGCAGGTGGATTGGATCCAGGGGATGTTCGACGGCGGGGCCCGTTACTTCGTGGTGCGCGACGCCGACGAACCGGCCGGCTGCGTCGCCCTGCAGATGCGCGACGAGGGCGAGGTCCACGTGCGGCACCTAGCCGTGCTGCCCGCCTGCCGCGGGAAACGCCTTGGCGGGGCCTTGCTGGCCCATGCCATCGGCGAGGCCCGGCGCCTCGGCGCGCAGCGTGTCACCCTGGGCCTGATCGCCGACGACGCCGAACTCGAAGGATGGTACCGCCGCCGGGGCTTCGAGGTCACCGGGAAGAAACGCTTGGACGACGCGCCGTTCGAGATTACCCTTATGGCCCGCGACCTCTGACGGAAGAAGGCCTCCGCAACACGCACCGAACAAGGGAGCCCCGAGTGAGAACGCTTCTTGTCCTTGCCGCATGCCTCGCCGTTGCCGCGCTCGCGCCGTCCGCCGAAGCCGCCGCCAAGCCGAAGGCCGCCGAGACGAAACCCGAGAAGCCTGCCAAGCCGACCTTCGAGCCCACCTCCGCCTTCGAGGTCCAGCGGATCGAGGGCTGGCCCGTCCTCGTCCACAAGAAGGTGCTGGCGAAGAAGGACCTGTGGGAACGGACGCTCCGCCAGTTGCGGGTGCAACTCTACAACATCACGCGCATGGTGCCGGCAAAGGCCGTCGAGCGGCTGCGGGAGGTCCGCATCTGGGTCGAGGAGAACCCACGGGTCGCCTGTATGTGCTACCACCCGTCACGGCGGTGGCTCGAGGGGCACGATTTCAACCCCGAGAAGGCGAAGTCCGTGGAACTCGGCAACCCCGAAACCTTCCTCGACTGGACGAGGCACCAGCCGTGGATGGTCCTGCACGAACTCGCCCACGGCTACCACCATCAGGTCATCGGGTACGATCACCCGGGCGTGAGGGCGGCGTACGAGAAGGCCAAGGAAGCGGGGTCGTATGAGTCGGTCCTGTACTTCCGCGGCGACACGAAGAAGGCCTACGCCCTGAACAACGACCAGGAGTACTTCGCGGAACTGACCGAGGCTTGGTTCGGCACGAACGACTTCTATCCCTTCGTCCGCGCCGAGGTCCTCAAGCACGACCCCGAGGCCGCCAAGGTCCTCAAAGACGTGTGGGAGAACCCGCCGGAGGCGCCCGCGAAGAGGCAATGACGTCGGCAGGCACGCTGGTGTGCCGCGGTCACCGCTCCCGGCGACGCAAACAGCATCCGCTCCCGAACGTTGCTCAGCACGGCAAAAAAAAACGCGGCCGCCGCCGGGGCCGCCACGTATAATGACTTGCTGCTTCGGACTTGTGAGTCCGAAAAGGCAGGACGGGGCGGGCCGTGCGGCCCGCCCCGCCGGTTTAACCTCCTACTTGAACTCCACCTGTACGAGGTGTGTCGAGCAGGAGATGCAAGGGTCGTAGGCTCGGACCAACATCTCGAGGGCGTGGGTGACCTCTGCCTGCGTTCGGCCCTCGTCCATCAGTTGCGGGATGTACGCCCGGAAGTCGGCCTCGATGTTCGCCAGGTTCTGGTTGGTCGGGATGACCAGGTTCGCCCCCGTCACGATGCCGTCCTCGTCGTATTCGTACTCGTGGACGAGCGTACCGCGCGGCACTTCGACGATGCCGACGCCCGTGCCGGCGCGGCCGCGGGGCCACGCGAGCGGCGGTTTCTCGTCCTGGATGCCCGCCTCGATGAGGTCATCCAGCAGCCGTAGAACCTCGTAATAGCAGTGGACCGACTCGACGATCTGGGCCGTGTTGTTGTGGAACGGGTTGGTGCACGGTGCCGCAAGGCCGAGTTTCTCGGCTGCCGCCTTCGCTTCGGGCACCAGTTGCGCGTGGTTGTTGTTGAACCGGGCGAGGGCACCGACCATCAGGCTCTCGCGGCGATTCTTGACGTGCTTGGCGCTGGAGTGCCGGACAATCTCCTCGTGGATGATGTTGCGGTAGTCGTGGGTGTCGGCCTTGTCGCCGTCGCTGGTGATGAGGCGGCCGTCGAAGAAGGCGTACTCGTCGGGGTTGGTGATCGACTCGTACTCGGTCTCGCGCTCAAAGGCCGGCGGCTCGAGCGTTGCGAAAAGGTCCACCGTGGCGTGCACGTCGTCTTCGAAACTCGCAATGTGATCCCTGAGTTCCTTCAGCGCCCGGACGCTCGGCAGTTTCATGTACCCGCCGGGCACCATGCCGATGGGGTGCGTGTGTCGGCCGACGAGGACGCGGCAGATGTGATGCGAGAGTTTCTTCAGGCGCATCGCCCGCAGCACCACGTCGGTGTGCGTTTTGGCCAGAGGGATGACGCTGGGGGCGCCGAAGAAGTCCGGCGCCACCAGGAAGTAACAGTGGAGCCAATGGCTTTCGAGTTGCTCGGCGTGCAGGACGATGCGGCGCAGACACTCGGTCTGCTCGGACCGCGTGATGCCCATGGCGTCTTCGGTGGCCTTGAGGCTGGCGCTGCCGTGTCCGCAGGCGCAGATGCCGCAGATCCGAGTCGTCAGGAACATGGCGTCCTTCCACGACCGGCCGCGAAGCATCGCCTCGAAGAAGCGAGGCGACTCGGTAACCTCCATCCTGCACTCGACGAGTTCGCCGTCCTCGACGCGGGCGACGATGTTGCCGTGCCCTTCGACGCGGGTCACGTAATCGACGCGAACGTCCAGTGTTTTCGATGCCGCCTTCGCCATACGGTTGTTGCTCCCATCGCGCCCCCGGTGTGTTCACCGGGGGCTGAATGCAGACGCCTCACGCCTCTTGCGCGACCTCGTCGTAGATGCCCTGGAACAGGCGAAACTCGCGCAGGATGTCGTCCATCGTCAGGCCGAACTCGGCCATGACGTCTTTGGCGGCTTGGGTGTTGGGACTATCGACGAGTCCGCGGCAGCCGATGCACTTGTGCCCCGCGCTCGGGCACATCAGCGGCGCACAGCCGGCCCGGGTCACCACGCCCAGGCACGGGATGCCCTTGTTCCACAGGCACACGTTGTCGGCCAGTTTGCAGTCCACGCATACCGGGTAGTTGGGCTGACGGTAAGGCTTGCCCATGAGCAGGCACGTGGCCACCTCGAGGAACTCGTCGCTCGAGATGGGGCACCCGTGGATCTCGACGTCCACCTTGACCTCGGCCTTCAGCGGCCGGGCCGCGATGTGCGGGAACCACGCTTTCTTGTCCCCGTACACGTAGTCGGCCACACTGTCGGGGTCCTGAAAGTTCTTGATGGCGTTGACCCCGGCGATGGTGGCGCAGGCGCCGAGGGCCACGAGGACGTCGGTCTTGGCGCGGATCCGGCGGATCCGCTCGATGTCGTGAGCCGTGACGATCGAGCCCTCGACGAACGTCACGTTGTAGTGATCGGCGTCGCCGTCGGCGGCCTCGCGAAACCGCACGATGTCGGCCTTCTCGAGGATCGGCAGCAACTTCTCCTCGCACGCGAGGACCTGCAACTGGCACCCTTCGCAGCAGGCCAGCGAGAAGAAGGCGAGTGTCGGCTTGGCGGCCATTGTGTCTTCCTTCGGTTGGGGGTCCGGCCCCCGCACGTCGTGCCTCACCGCTCCCGCGGCGGGCTCGGAATCGCTAGATGCCCTCGCGCAGGCTCTTGACCTGCTCGTACGTGAAGACCGGCCCCTCGCGGCAGACGTAGACGCCGCGGATCTGACAGTGCCCGCACTTGCCGATGCCGCACTTCATGTGCCGCTCCAGCGAGCAGATGATCCGGTGCTCCGGGACACCCGAGGCCAACGCCTCGAGGACCGTGAACTTGAACATGACGGGCGGGCCGACGATGACCGCGTACGTCCGCGCGGCGTCCACCTCGATCTTGCGAAACAGCCGCGTGATGACGCCCACCTCGCCCTGCCACGCCTCGTCGCCCCGATCCACCGTCACGTACGTCTCGACGTCGTCGCGTTCGGTCCACCCCACGAGTTCGTCGCGGAAGAGAAGTAGATTCGGTTCCCGCGCCCCGACGAGGATCGTCACCTTGCCGAAGTCACTGCGCTTGTCGAGCACGTACCGGATGAGGCTTCGCGCCGGTGCAAGCCCCAGGCCGCCGGCCACGAACAGCACATCCTGCCCCTTCATGGCGTCGTAGTCGAAGCCGTGCCCGAAGGGGCCGCGAATCCCCAGCCGGTCGCCCGTCTCGAAGCCCTTCAGGGCGTTCGTGACCATGCCGACACTGCGAACCGTCAACTCAAACGCCTCGCCCTGTGTCGGGCTGGAGCAAATGCTGATGGGCGCTTCGCCCACGCCGAAGACCGTGACCCCGACAAACTGCCCCGGCTCGTACACGAGCGGCCCGCCTTCCATCTCGAGGCGGAAGAACCGCTCAGTCTCGGTCACCTGGTCGGCCGCGACGATCCGCGCCATCTTCGGCACGTACGGGCTCTCGGCCGTCGCGCCTTGCTCGATATCGGTCTGGGTCACGGCTATCGGCTCCCTGCAATCTGGACGTACGTGTCCTTGATGCTGATCTTGGCGACACACGCCCGTTCGCACCGGCCACAGCCCACGCATCCGGGCCGGCCCGTCTGCTCCAGGATGTACTTGCCCTTGCGGAACATGCGGTGCCGCAGGCGGCTCCAGCGCTCTTCGCGGAAGTTCTCGCCCCCCGCCACCTCGGCAAACGGGTCCAACTGGCACGAGTCATAGCGGCGGGTGCGGCAGCCCTTCGTCAGGTCCACCTCCACCGCGTCGTAGACGTCGAAGCAGTAACAGGTCGGGCACGTCGTATTGCACGAGCCGCACGAGAAGCACCGCCGCGCTATCGCCTCCCAGACGAGGCTGTCGTAGGACTGATCCAGCACCTCCGGCAGGTACTTCACCTCGTAGGGCAGTTTGTAGTGGAAATTGCTTCGCTTCTCTTCGGCGAAGGCCTGGTGCATTTCCATATCCTGCTTGGTGGCGGAGCGGACCTTGGCCGCCTCCACCAGGGCCTGTCCCCGTTCCGTCGCCACCTCGACGAAGTACTCATCGTTCACCGGGGTGAGCATCACGTCGAACCCCGACGCCGGGTACAGCGAACCCATGTCGAGGCAGAACGACGACTCGTCGCACGGAGCCCCGCAGTCCAGGCCGACGATCGCCGTATCCGACCGCCGCGCCAAGTAATGCGGGTCGGCCACGTCCTTCGCGAAGGCCGCATCCAGCGTTCCGATGGCCGTCAGATCGCACGGGTGAACGCCGAAGAGAACTTGCGACTCGTGGTCGATAAGGGCCGTCGGGCAAGCATCGCCCTCGAGGTCGTAGCGGACCAACTTCTGCCGTGGCGGCCACAGAAACTGCTTCGGCCCCAGGACGGTCACCGTGTAATCCAGCCGCACGTCGGCCGGGTCTTCCACGTACGCCCACCCGAACTTCAGGTCGGTCGGATCGGAGACACTCGTTTCCTTGAGCACGGGCGCTGCCACACGGCTCTCGGCCATCAACGCCTCGACCCACGCGGCAAGGTCCCCCGCCTTCAGGAGTTGTGGCAACATCGGCGTCTGCCCTCGATCTATGTGCTCGCACCGTCGCTGCGGCGACGCGCCGAGCCGCGACGGGCTATTCCTTCACCAGCCCGGCAACCGCCTCGAGAAGACGCTCCGGATCCAGAGGCTTCTCCAGGAATGCTTCCACGGGCATGTAGTCTTTGTCGGTCTCGGGCGAAAACTCGAAGCCCGATTTCCGCGAGACGGCCGTCAGCATCAGGATCGGGATGTCGGCGGTCGCCGGGTCGGCCTTCAGGTCCTGCGCCACGTGGAACCCCTCGGTGTCGGTGGCCATCATGACATCGAGGATGATGCAGTCGATGCCGCCCTGGCGGACGCGCTCCAGCCCTTCCTCGGCGCTCAGGGCGGTTACCACCGTGTAGTCGGCGCCCTCGAGGATGGACTTGGTGGCCTCCAGCACGTCCGGGTCGTCGTCGATGATGATGACGGTCTTGGGATTCGCCATGTGCTCGTCTCCGCCTTGCAGAATCGTGCCGCCGGCCGGCAGCGGCCGGCGCCAACATGCTCTCACTGCCCTCGGGAGGCCGTGACCTCCGCTCTCCGCGTTGCCCCCTGGCGCCAGAAGCGTTCCTGTACTGTTGCCTGTGGCCTGCTGTACAAGCGCGCGGTAACTGTGAAAGATTTCACAGTTACCCGCAAAATAAAAAACCGGGCCCAGCCAACCTCATTCTACCTGCCCCACGTCCTGTGTCAAGGGCACGGCAGACCTTTTTCCTGCGTTTTCCGTTACCATGCCATCGGCAAAGAACTCGCAGTAATACGAGATAAACCGTTACGCTACAGCCAGTTACACCCTTTTGCCGGCAGAGCCGCTTGGCGGCAGCACAGGCTGCGCTAGCATGGTCTCATCCGAAAGGACAAGGTCCGAAGCGCGTTGGTTCACTCAATCTCCGGCATTGGCTCATCGCCGACGTCGGCCTGCAGGCGGTGAAGTTCCGACTTCAACTCGGTCACGACATCGGCGTACGCGGGGTCGTGGTACACGTTGTTCAACTCGCAGGGGTCGCGCTGAAGGTCAAAGAGTTCCCACTCCGGCTCGGTGGGCTCGTCGATGGCCCCGTCCTGCCCGCAGGCCTCGCCGTAGTAGTAGATGAGTTTGTGCCGCAGCGTCCGCAGGCCGTAATGGGCGTAGACGTTGTGATGGGCCTTGTGCATCCAGTAGCGGTAGTACATCGCGGTTCGCCACCCGTCGGGCGTGTGGCCGCCGAGCAACGGACGGATGCTCGTGCCCTGCATCGCACCGGGGATCGGCACGCCCGCGTAGCCGAGCAGCGTCGGCGGAAAGTCAAGGTTCAGCACCATGTCCGCGTTCGCCGTACCGGGCGCGATCTGGCGCGGGTAGCGGATAATGAAGGGCATCCGCAGCGATTCCTCGTACATGAACCGCTTGTCGTACCAGCCGTGGTCGCCCAGGAAGAACCCCTGGTCCGACGTGTAGATGACGACCGTGTCGTCGGTCAGGCCCTCGTCGTCGAGGGTGTCGAGCAGACGGCCGATGCCGTCGTCCATCGACGCCACCACCCGCAGGTAATCCTTGATGTACCGCTGGTACTTCCACTTCTTGACGTCCCGGGGCGAGAGGCCCTCGGGCGGGCTGCCCTTGACGTCGTCCTCGTTCAGGTCGCGGTCGATGCGCATCGTGGCCGCCTCGGCCGCCGCCGCACGGTTCGCGTAATCGTCGTTGAACGTCTCGGGCTCGGGAATCTCCACGTCGTCGTACAGATGGGCGTGTTTGGCGTCCGGCTCCCAGTGCCGGTGCGGCGCCTTGTGATGGCACAGCAGACAGAACGGCCGGTCTCTATCGCGCCGCCGGATCCAGTCGATCGACATGTCGGTGATAAGGTCCGTGACGTACCCCTTGAAGACGGTCCGCTCGCCCGACGGCGCCATCTCGATCATCTCGGGGTCGTGGTACAGCCCCTGCCCCGGCAGGACGTTCCAGTAATCGAAGCCCGTCGGGCAATGCTGCGGCCCGATGCCCAGATGCCACTTGCCGATGACGGCCGTCTGGTACCCGGCCGCCTGAAGCAGTTTCGGGAACGTCTGAAGGCGGTTGTCCATCGGCGTCGAGAGCGTCGTCACGCCGTTGACGTGGTTGTACGTCCCCGTCAGGATGACGGCGCGGCTGGGCGTGCAGATGGAGTTGGTGCAGAAACAGTTGTCCAGCCGCATGCCCCCCGCTGCAATGCGGTCCATGTTCGGCGTCTCGTTGATGCGGCTGCCGTAACAACCCATCGCATGGGCCGCATGGTCGTCGGACATGATGAACAGGATGTTCGGGCGCTTTGGCATGGCTTCGGGTGTCTCCTGCTCAGGTCGCGGCTAGCAAATTCGCGGCAAGTCTTCGCCGTAGGGCATCTCCAGGACCCGCTCACCGCCGATGCGGGTGCGAAGCGTCACGCGCGCTCCCCTGGCGGGAGCGGGCAGGACCTCGCCGATGACGGCGGCATCGCGGCCAAGGGGGTGGTCGCGCATGGCAGCCAGGGCCGCCGCGGCCTCGTCCGCCGCGACGACCACGATGAACTTGCCTTCGTTGGCCACGTTCAGCACGTCCAGCCCCAGCGCCTCGCAGGCCCCTGCCACCGCCGGTCGCACGGGCACCGACGCCTCCTCGATCCGCATCCCCACCTCCGCCGCCTCGGCCAGTTCGTTTACCGCCGCCGCCAGGCCGCCGCGAGTCGGGTCCTTCAGCGCCCGAAGGTTCGGGCATGCCGCAAGCAGCGCCTCGGCGAGCGGCCACAGGGGTGCGGCGTCGCTCGTGACCGCTGCCTCGAACGCCAGGCCCTCACGCTTGCTCATCACGGCGATGCCGTGGTCCGCCAGCGTCCCGGACACAAGGACCGCGTCGCCGGGCCGGATGGCTTCGGCCTCCAGGCGGCGGCCGTGCTCGATGACACCGACGCCCGCCGTGTTGATGAACAGCCGGTCGGCTGCGCCGTGCTCCACCACCTTCGTGTCGCCGCACACGACCGGCACGCCCGTCTCGCGGGCGGTTGCAGCGGCCGAGTCCAGCACGCGCCCGAGCGTCCCGAGGTCGAGCCCTTCCTCGATGATCAGCGCGAGCGACAGGGCCGCCGGCCTTGCGCCCAGGCACGCCAGGTCGTTAACGGTTCCCGCGACGGCCAGCCTGCCGATGTTGCCGCCGGGAAACTCGATGGGCCGCACGGTGTACGAATCGGTCGTGAAGGCCAGGTCGGCGCCGCCCGCCCGCAGGCGGGCTGCATCGGCCAGGCGCGCCAGTTCGCCGCTGCCATCGTCCGAAGCGAAACGCGACAGGATCTCGTGGCGGATGAGGTCCATCATCCGCTCACCGCCGCCGCCGTCGGCAAGAAGCACAAGGTCGTCGCTCATCGGTTGCTCCACCCGGGCCGGCTACAGTTTCTCGTACCGCGCCGAGGCACGGAACATGCCCTGGATCTCGTCACGCTTCACGAAGGTGGGGGCGTGATGTTCGTTGAGCGGTTGCAGCCGGATCCGGCCGTCCGCGTCGAAGAAGACCCGCTTGAACGTGCTCTCGCCGTCCACCGGGCCGCCCGTGACGGCGAACCGCACGAAGCAATCGTCGCCCGATTCGATCGGCGCCGACGGCATGAACACCACCACGTCGCCCTCATGGTACTTCGGCTCCATCGAGTGGCCCACCACGTGCAGCGCGAAGGCGTTCGGGTCCGACATCTCGGCCGGCACCGAGATGTATTCGTCCGCTATCCCCACCGGGTAGTCCAGGTCGGTGAAGCCCTGCGGGTACCCTGCTGAGACCTTGTTGATGATGGGAATGGCACGGAGCAGGCTCTCAGGTTCCTCGCCGCGCGCCTCGCCCCACCGCGCCAATTGATGCAGCAGACCGCTCTCGTACAGGGCGTCGAGATCCAGGGCGCCCTCGGCGTCGCCTTCCGTGGGCACGGCGTCCGGCGTGGCGCCTTTGGCGGCAAGCAGCGTCCGGACGACTTCATCGGTCGCATCGAACATGCGGGCCATGTGCTCTTTGTCGTCCGGCGGCAACTCCGACACGTGAGCACGCAGCAAGAGGGTCGGCGCATCCAACCCCAGCGCGTCGGCGATCTTGCGAATCTTCTCGTCGCGCGGCGGCGGGGCGTAGCCCGTCTCGATTTGGGACAGGTACGACTTGGCCATGCCCGTCGCCTGCGACAAGGCCTCCAGCGTCATACCGCGCCGCTGCCGCGCACGCCGGACTTCCTCGCCGAACACGCCCTTCTGGCGGCTGGTAGCCAGCAGGCGGCGAAGCCTTTCGAGTTCTCTGAGATTCTCCCTCAATCCCATCGCCCACCTCCTTGGCAGCGTCTGCGTGGCGGCTGCCCGGTTGGCCCGGCCGGGCCCACGCCGGAAGTTTACCGCAGATCAAATGCGAGTCAACCCCAATTCTGCCTAGGCCAAAAAGCGGTAGTTTGGCCGGTATTATACTCGGGAGATTTGGTGTTTGACAAGTAGCAAATGCGCGGTATAATCCCGACGCCTGTTCGATGGACGCCAAATATGGCACCGAGAAAACGCGCCACGGACGATTCTCAGAAGCTGTTTGGTTTGGCAAATAGCAAAACGCGCGGCCGAGAGATCAGGCCGCGTTACCTGCGAAAGGCTTGGTGGCTGCTTCCGCAGAGGGAGCGAGTGGTATTGGCGCTTCTGCATCGGCGGGGCGCGAGCCTGCGGGAACTTGCCGGGTTGCTGGGCGTCAGCAGGGCTACGGTCAGGCGGATGGCCCGGCGGGCCGTCCGGCGGGCGACCGATCCGCAGAACTTGGCGATCCTGGCGTCATGGCGGGTGCTGAAGCCCGAGGAGCAGCGGCTGGCATACCTTCACCGCTTCCTGGGGATGTCGCTTCGGCGAATCGCCCAGTTGGGCCTCGTCGGGGCCTCCCCGTCAACGGGCGGCGGCGCGACCCCGAAGACGCTACGGGCGATGCTGCGCAGAATCCGGAGGAAGGCCCGTCGATGGGGAGAGGCGAAGCGGCTTCAGGAGGGGGCGGACGTGTCTCCTCCTCCGCCCGACTCGGACTCGTCGGCAGGATAGGTGAAGCGGATGCGAAAGCAAGGCACCTCCGAGAGCCGGTCGCCGTACAGCGCCGCGAGTTCCGCGAGCAGGGCCTCGCGCGACGCGAACCCGTCGAGCCGGGCGTCCTTGTCGGTCAAGTCCTCGGGGCTCACGCGCTCGAAGGCGGTGATCCGGATGCGTCCCAAACCCGGGATGAACTCCCGCTGTCCGGGGCGCAGCCGCCGTCGCGGCCACACGCGGATCGTCTGCCGCTTGGCGCCCGACCGGACCAGGTCCAGGAACTTCTTCTTCAGCAGGATCACGAAAAGGAGCATACCTATGGCCCTCTATACGATCAACCAAAAGTTCCAAGCCGCGCCTCACGGGCGGTCGGACCGGCCCCCCACCGACCGCGTGATTCAGGTCGCCGAGATGTTCGGCATCGGCCTCGATGAATCCTACGAGGTTGCGCTGTACCAGGACCTCGCCCTCGACGTGCGTGGCGGCGACGTGGTCTTCGTGACCGGCCCGTCGGGCAGCGGCAAGAGCGTGCTGCTAAGGGGGCTCGGGCGGGCCATCCGCGACGCTGTGGCCGACGGGGGCCGCGCCGTGGATCTGGCCACTGTCCGCGTGCGGGAGGACCGGCCGGTCATTGACCTGGTGTCGGGCCCGCTGGAGGAGGCCCTGCATCTGCTGAGCGCCGCGGGTCTGGCCGATGCGTTTCTGCTGCTTCGGTGTGCGGGCGAACTCTCGGACGGCCAGCGGTACCGGCTCCGCCTGGCGCTGGCGCTGGACGCGCTGCTGGCCCGTCCCGCCGGCAAGCCGACGGTGCGGCTGCTGGTGGCTGACGAGTTCTGTTCCACTCTCGACCGGCTCTGTGCCCGGGCGGTGGCGTATCGCGTGCGGCGGCTGGCCGATGCGCACGGCCTGACGGTCCTTGCGGCCAGCGCCCACGAGGATCTGGCCGATGACCTCGCCCCGGATGTCCTCATCGTCAAACACGCCGGCGAGCGCGTCGAGGTGCACTACGCCGATCCGGCGCGGGGGAAGGTGATGCCATGAGGCCGCCGACGCGCAAACGGCGATGCACGCTGCTGGCGGGGGCCCGTGTCGAACGGGGCAGCATCGCCGACTGGCGGGCCCTGGCGCCGCTGCACTACCGGAGCCATCACGCCGGTGCGGTCACCGGTGTTTTCCGCGTGGTGTACGACCCGGGGGGCGAACCGAGCCGCGAGCTTTGCTCGCGCGCATCGCGGGCCGGCGCGCGCACCCTCGTCGGCGTCCTGGTGGTTAGCCGGTCGGCCTTGTCGGTGGGCGCACGCGACCGTGCGACGGGCGGCCGATACCGGACCGCCGGGATGGGCCGCATGGCGACGGCCGATCTCGTGAACCGCGAACTCCGTGTCATCAGCCGCGTCGTCATCTCGCCGAACTGGCGCGGCCTGGGCCTGGCGAGCCGTCTGGTGGCCGGCGCCCTGCCCGAGATCGGCACGCCCTACGTCGAGGCCATGGCCGCCATGGGCCGCGTCCACCCGTTCTTCGAGCGGGCCGGCATGACGGCCTACCCGCAGGCGCCGTCGGCGGAGGGCGAGCGTCTGCGGGCGTGCCTTGAGGCGGTCGGCATCGGCCGCGGCGACCGCCGCAGCGCCGACGCCCTCGGCAGCGCCCTCGACGCCCTCGTTCGCGACGCCGCACGCCTGGCCTGGCGCGAAATCGGCCGCTGGGCCCGGTCTTACCTCGGAGCCAAGAACCATCGAACCAACCGGCCCGACCGTCACCGGATGCTGGACCTGGCGGCCCGGCATCTGGACTCGGCGCCGGTGTACTACCTGTGGAGAAGGGAGAAGATGCCATGAACCTGACACCCCGCCATCGCAAGATCGCGCACACCATCTGGGAGTGTGCCGGGCAACTCGACGACGTGGCCCGGCGCGAACACGTGCGGCCAAGCACGCTGCGGAAGTGGCTCCGCGACCCCGACTTTCGGGCCCTCCTGGCGGAGGACTCCTTTGAACCGATCCTCCAGGCCACCAGCGCCATGCTGCGATGGGCGCCGGTGGCGGTGTCGCGTCTGATTCAGGACCTCGACAGCGAGTCGGCGTCCGACGCCCGCCAGGCGGCCCGCGAGATCCTCAAACTTGCACTCGACACGCAGCGCGAACTGGTCCGACCGATCGACGACGGGCCGCAGGACGTCAACCAGCCGTCGGTCGCGGCCGCCGACCCGTTGGGACGCCGTGTGGCGGCCCTCTCGGACGACCAACTCGCCCGCGTCCTCGGAATCCTGAACGAGGCGACGGGTGCTGCGCGGCGCCCTGCCTCGCCCAGCACGAAAGGAGGCCGGTCATGACGTTGCAATGGATACCGCTGGAGGCACTGGAGGCACATCCCGAGAACTCCAACCGCATGCCCGCGCACCTGACCGAGAAACTCAAGGCTCACATCGAGCGGACCGGCCTGTACGAGCCGCTGGTCGTACGGCCGATGGCGACGCACGCGTCGAGCCGCGAGCACCCCGAGCCGCGACCTCGGGTCGCGGGCACTGCGGGCGCGGCGCGCTACCAGATCCTCAACGGCCATCACCGCGCGCGAGTGCTCCGCGAACTCGGGCACACCCGGGCCCGGTGCGACGTGTGGGAGGTGGACGACGACGAGGCGCGGCTGCTTCTGGCGACGCTCAACCGCCTGGAGGGCCGCGACGATCCCTCGGCCCGGGCGCGACTCGTCGCCCGCCTGGCCGAGGGACGAAGCGCGGGGGACCTGGCCCGTCTGCTGCCGGAGCCGCCCGACGCCGTCGAGCGGCTGCTGCGTCTGGCCCAGCCGCCGCCGGCCCCGCTGGCGCCCGAGGCGATCGAGCCGCCGGCGCGGCCGATGACGTTCTTCCTGGCCGAGGAGCAGCATGCCCTGGTCAGCGAGGCGCTGCGCGAAGTCGGTCGCAGCGGCACGGCGGCGGGTGACGGCGCGGCCGCGCCGCGCCCGAAACGGGCCGACGCGTTGGAACGTCTGGCCTTGTGGTACCTGGAATCGCGCGGCCTTCGGTGATGCACCGTTCGGCCGGCGTAATCGTTTTGCCCTGGGCGGTACGCCGACGGTGCTGGCCGCGGGTGCTCCGGCGCGTCCGCGGCCGTCGCCGGCACGGCGACGCCTCAACGAGGAGACCCTATCCATGCTATCTTCTGAGAATGTATCGGACATGTCCCAAGTCCGTGCGCGGCTGGCGTTGGCGTTGGCGAGCGCCCGGCCGCGGTCGCCGGAGGCCCTGTGGGAGTTCGTCCGCAGCGCCTACGGCCTGGCCGTCCCGCGTCGGGCCGTCTGCCCGGGCCACGCGGCGCCGATGGAGTACCTGGTGCGTGCGATCCTTCATCCGGGGCGCGACGTCGTGGTGTGGGCGTCGCGCGGCGGGGCGAAGACCGAACTGGGGAGTGTGGCGGCGCACCTGGACTCGATCCTGCGCCCCGGGTGCCAGACGCGGATTCTCGGCGGCAGCCTCGACCAGTCAGAGAGGATGTACGAGTACCTGTTGCATAAGTGGGACGGTCCGTTCGCGGGCCTTCTGGCGCGCGACCCGACCGCCCGGCGGACGGAGTTGGTGAACGGTTCGGGCGTCGAGGTGCTGACGCAGTCGCCGCGCTCGGTCCGGGGCCAGCGGGTCCATCGCCTGAAGTGCGACGAGGTGGACGAGTTCTCGCCCGAGGTGTGGCAGGCGGCCCAGTTCGTGACGCAGTCGGGCTACGGGCGCGACGGCGAGTGGATCGCCGCCCAGATGGAGGTCTTTTCGACGATGCACCGGCCGTTCGGGCCGATGGCGCGGCTGGTGGATCGACTCTCGCCGGGCGATACCCCGCGCGGGGTGACTGGCCCCGAGCGTAAGCAAGGGGGCCGCTCCCTTACGGTCGCGGCTAGTAACGACACGGTCGCGGCTAGTAACGATGACGGCGCGAGCCACTCGGCACCCGCCCTGCTTGTATGGTGCCTGTGGGAGGTGATCGAGCCGTGCCCGCCCGAGCGTTCGTGCAGCCAGTGCCCGCTGTGGCCCGATTGCGAGGGCCGCGCGCGGGAGGCCGAGGGCTATTTCCCCATCGACGACGCCATCGCCCAGAAGGCCCGATCCAGCCGCGAGGCCTGGGAGGCCGAGATGCTGTGCCTGCGTCCGCGCGCCGACCGGTTGGTCTTCGCCGAGTTCGAGGCCGCGCGGCACGTGGCGCCGGTGGCGTACAACCCGTCGCTGCCGCTCTACCGGACGCTCGACTTCGGGTACGCCAACCCGTTCGTGTGCCTGTGGGTGCAGGTCGAGGGTGATTGCGGATTGGCGCGCGAATCGCCCGGCGCGCTGCAACCAGCCGCGAGCGTAAGCGAGCGGCCGCCCCCGCACGCCGATGTGGATTTGTCGCGCGTGCGGCTGCGGGTGGTCGGCGAATACGTGGTGCGCGAGCGTGCCATCGCCGACCACGCCCGCGAGATCGCCGCCCGCGACCCCGGGCCGGTCTTCGCGACTTTCGGCGACCCCGCCGGGTGGCAGCGGTCGGACGTGACCGGGACGGGGGCGTGCCAGGAACTGGCGCACCTGGGGATCCGCGTGCGGACGCCGCGCGCGGGCATCCTGGAGGGCGTCGAACTGGTGCGACGGCTGCTGAAACCGCGGCCGGGCGGCGAGGGGGGCCTCGTCATCGACCCGTCGTGCCGGTGGCTGGCGCGGGCGTTTCAGGAGTACCACTGGGACGAGTCGGCGGACGGCCGCCGCAGCGAACGCCCCGCCAAGGACGGCGCCGACCACCCCATCGACGCGCTGCGGTATCTGGTGACGGGGCTGTTCCTAAGGCGCGGGACCTTGCGCGAGCGGCGGTGGTGAGGAGGTCGGCGCTAGCCCTCGTCCCACGGCGACTCCAGCGGCACGGGGCAGTAGGGGCGGCGCTGGCAGGACTCGCACAGGGCGCCGGACCAGATGGCCTCGAAGAGGTCGGCGACGGTATCGACGAGGGCGGGGTCGTCGGTCACCAGGCCGATCTCGAAGTTGCGGCGGCCGGCGCTCTTGGCGCCGAGGCCGGCGCCCGTCAGGTTCGCGCTGCCGAGGTACAGGCGCTCGCCGTCGATGACGGCCGCCTTGAAGTGGGTGCGCGGGCAGCGTCGCATCTCGAAGGCGTGGGGTTCGACCGCTTTCAGTTCCTCGAGAAACGGCCCTGACGGGACGCCCGAGTGGAGGATCCGCACCGCCACGCCGCGCTCGCCCATTCGCGCCAGCAGGTGGACGATGCTTTCGGCCGACCCGTCGCGTCGGATGACACGGGCCGCTTTGAGCGTGGCGGTGGCGATCAGCAGGCTGTCGGCGGCCGACGGGATGAGGTCGGCCAGCACGCGGTCGTAGATATCAGAGCCGGTGAGGTATTCGATGTCGGGCATGGCGGCACCAGTGTGGCGTTTCGGATGCACAGGTGCCCGCGACCCAAGGTCGCGGCTCGGACCCTACATGACCGCCAGGATGATGCTCACGAGGATGGAGACGAGCAGGGCGACGATGAGGATGACGGCCAAGAGGTTCACCTCAAACGGGCTGGGTTCCTCGGGGGGCGGCAGGCCGCGTTCATCGGTACGGACGCCCTGTCCCTCGGCCAGGCCCGCGATGATCTGGAGTTGCTTGCCGACGCGGGCGCGTGCGATGCGCGGCGGCTCGCCGGCCGCGACGCATCGCAGGTCCACGAGCAGGTCCTCGGTGGACTTGTACCGGTCTTCGGGCCGCTTGGCCATCATCAGTTCGACGACCTCGCCGACGCCGGTCGAGAGGTCGGGGTTGACGTGGTCGGGGGGCACGAGTCGGCCCTTGACGTGTTTCTGCATGATGAGTTGGGGCGTCTTGGCGGTAAAGGGTGGCTGGCCGGTCAGCATCTCGTAGAAGGTGGCGCCGAGGGAGTAGATGTCGGCCCGGAAATCGATGTCGGGGTTGCCGACGACCTGCTCGGGTGCGATGTAGTACGGCGTGCCGAAGGCCTTGCCGATCTCGTCCCAGGTGCCCTCGCCGATGTGGCGTGCGAGGCCCATGTCGGCGAGTTTGGCGACGCCGTCGGCGGTCAGCATGATGTTGCGGGGTTTGACGTCGCGGTGGATGAAGTGCCGGGAGTGGGCGTGGGCCAGGGCCTCGGTCACCTGGATGATCATGCGGACGGCTTCGTCCTCGTCGAGCGGTCCGCCGCGTTCTTTGAGGGCGTCGGCGACGGTACGGGGCGGATCGACGAGTTCCATGATGAAGTAGATGTACCCGTCGGTTTCTCCGGCGTCGTAGGCCTGGACGATGTTGTTGTGTGCGAGTTTGGCAGCCGCCCGGACCTCCTGGATGAACCGTTCCCGCATGATCGGGTCGCGGGCCATCTCCGACAGGAGCACCTTGACGGCCACCATGCGGTCCACCGACAGTTGCCTGGCCTTGTAGACGATGGCCTGGCTGCCGCGGCCGATGCGCTCGATGAGTTGGACGCCGGGGATTTTAAGTTTCGGCGAGAGGGTTTCTTCCTTGAGCGCCGCCTGGACCCGCCGGGCCTGGTTGCGCGTGAGGACGCCGGCCTTGACGAGGGCTTCGGGCAGCGTCAGCACATCGCCGTCCATGACGGCCTTGTTGAGCAGCCGCCGGCCCTCTTTGAGTTCATCCTCGGTCGCGAGGCCGTGCTCGACGACGTACTGCTCGAAGCGGACTTCCGACGATACGGACATGGGCGTGTCGCTACAGGTGTTCGTGGAAAACGCGTGCCACCGGAACTATCGCTTGCCGCGCAGGGAGTGTCAACCAAAAACCATCGCCGCCGGGGCAGGGGGCGGGCCGCGGCTTTTTGACTTGACTTGGCTCCGCCGCGCCGGGACCTTGGCGTCTCGGACGTGGGGTCCGCCTTCGCGGGAAGGCCGCGGGGGCGGGCGCGCCTTGAACGTTGAACCGTCGCTTCCGGAGAACGTGCCATGGGAAACGTTGACGTGGGTCTGTGTCTGGAGTTCGTCCGTCACGACGACAAGTCGTTCGAGTGGGGCGTCGCCAAGGCCGCCGAACTCGGCTATGAGTACGTCGAGCCGATCGTTCACTGGGGCCGGGAACTGTTCAGCGAGGCCGGCTACTTCCACAGCGTTTCGATGCTCGACGACCCCCTGCGCATCCGCCGTGTCTGCGAGAAGCACGGGGTGAAGCCGTCGGCCTTGTCGGCCCACTGCCCGCTCGGCAAGCCGGAGATCAGTGTCGAGTACCTCAAGCAGGCCGTCCGCTTCGCCGCCGAGTGCGGGGCTCCCTGCGTGAACACCGACGAGGGTCCCAAGCACCCCGACATGACGGAGGACGAGGACTTCCTGCTGATGAAGTACAGCCTGATGCAGGTGGCCGCCGTGGCCGAGCCGCGCGGCATCCTCATCGGCATCGAACCGCACCAGCAGTACTCGAAGACGCCCGACGGCCTGGACCGCATCCAGGGCCTCGTGGACAGCCCGGTCATCGGCATCAACTTCGACACCGGCAACAGTTACCTGGCCGGGGAGGACCCCATCGCGTGGCTCGAGCGGGTCCGCGATCGCCTCGTCCACGTCCACGCCAAGGACATCTCGGTCGAGCAATCGGCGGACGAGCGCGGCAAGGTAACGGGCACGCCGGTTGGCTGCGCGTGCGGCGAAGGGGTCATCGACTGGAAGGCCGTCATCAAGGTCTGCAAGGCTGCCCCGCGCGACCTGGTGCTGAGCGTGGAGTGCGGCACGGTAGACCAGGCCGCCGCCAGCATCGAGCACCTCAAGTCGCTGCTGTAACGGCCGAGACACGGCTGGGCAAGCCAGCCGTGCCACACGCTTAGGCACGACTCACTAGCCGCGACCGTGAGGGAGCGGTCGCCCAGCCCCTGAGTTCTCACACCTCCTGCGGCGTTTCCGTCGGCGCCTCTTGTGCCGGCCACGTGCGAATGCACCACGCAATGATCGGGATGCTCACCACCGCGAACGGCAGAATGGCCAGTTCAAGCCACCAAAACGAGATGCGGCCCACTTGCCCGGAGACGTGAGCCCATCCGGCCACGGCGTCGAGGCCGGTCATCAGCAGGAATCCCCACCAGAACAGCGACCACCGCTGCCGCGCCACCCCCAGCAGCACCAGCGCCCGCGACGACGTGTGACACAGAACGACCAGGATGCGTTCGACCGGCCCGACCAGCCAGACGAGTGGCGTGGCCACCGAGGCCCCCATGAGGCTCGCTGCCGCTCGATCGCTTCCCTCCACCCCGGACAGCGCAGCGACGGCACTCACCAGCGGCCCCACGCCCACCAGCAGCGCCTCGAAGGCGCCGGCCCCCACGCCGACCGCCACGGCCCGGTTCGCATCAGCGGCCATTCTGCGCCAGATGAGGGCAGCGGCGAGCGTCACGCCGATCTCGAAGACTCCTGTCTGGAGGCCGAAGTAGACGCTCCCCGTCGCGACGTACGCCCCGTACGGCAGGGCGCCCTCCAGGCCGCTCAGGATGAGGACGTCCAGCAGAATGGACCAGCCGACCTTCAGCGCCACCCCGACGGCCCAGACCGCCGCACCCACCCACAGCCATCGCCACCGGACGCGCGACCGCCGCCACCAGTAGACGGCGGCGACGACGCCCACCAGCATCATGCCCGGCCCGGGTATGAGGTACGGCCACAAGGCCCAGCGGTCAGGCAACTCGCAGATTCGGACGCTCCACGTTCCGACGGCCGCTTCCGGCACCACCTCAACGCGGAACGTGCCCGTCTGCTCGAGCGGCCCGAGTATGTGACGGCTGATCGTCATGCTGCCGCCCGTCCCATAGCTGCGGATCGTCTCGCCCGCGGGATCGACCACGCGAATCGTCACCTTGCCCTCCTCGAGCGCAGCGCTGGCTTGGAGGACGAGTCTGCACCCCGTCGCGGTGACCTCGAACGGGACCGTGCGGACGGCGGACTCCGGCTCGGGGCCGAACTCGCCGTCCGTGTCCACCAGTGCCGCTGCCCGGGCTGCCGCTGGTGCAGCCGCCAGGATGACCGCCAGCAGGCTCAACACGCGTAGGGTGTTCATGAAGGCGTCTCCTTTCCCGCGGCTTACCGGCTGTTTCAAAAGCCCATTTGCCCAAAGCCGGGTGGCATGGCCACCCGGCTTTGGGTGGCCATGAAGCGGGATTAGGCCCATGGCCACGCAAGCGTGGCCATGCCACCCGCAGGTTCTGAAACAGCCTCTTACCGGCTCTTACGACGGAAGCGATTGGTTTCGGGATCGAACCGGGCCACGAGTTGCCCGTGCAGATCGTCGCGGACCTTCTTCATGCCGGGCCGGTCGATGAGGTTGGCCATCTCGCCCGGGTCGGCCTCGTGATCGTACAGTTCGTGCGTCGAGCCGTGGTTATAGATGTACTTGTGCCGTTTAGTGCGGACCATGTACTGGGGCACGTCGGTCCGCAGGGCGTACTCGCTGAACGCCATGGAGGGGCCCTCGGCGCCAGGGTTTCGGAGCACGCCCGCAAAACTCGCCGCGTCCATCTGCCGCGCGGCGCCGGGGAAGTCGATGAGCGTGGTCGGCCCGGGCGGCGCGGTGCCGGACAGTTCTGCGAGGGTCGGATAGAGGCCGGTGTACTCGGTCAGGGCGTTCGTCACGGCGCCAGCGCGGATCCGGCCGGGCCAACTCACGATGAGCGGGATGCGGACCGACGGCTCGAACAGGCAGAACTTCTGGAACAGCCCGTGGTCGCCGCACATCTCGCCGTGGTCTGACATGTAGACGACGATCGTGTTGTCCAGAAGGCCCAGGTCCTCCAGTTCCTTGTACACCGCCGCCACGCACGTATCGACGAAGGCGAGGTTCGCCAGATACCCCGCCAGGTGGGCGCGGCGGAGGCGCTCGTCGATGGCCAGGTGGTGCCGGATCCGCCGCTGGATGTGCGGCGGGTAGCCGGAGATGTCGCCGGCGTCGGGCAGCGTCATCTTATCGACCGGGTACTTGTCGGCCCACTCCTTCGGCGCGAACAGCGGCGTGTGGGGCTTCATGAAACTCGTGACCAGGAAGAACGGCTGGTCCTTGTACCGCCGCAGGAACTTGCACGCCTCGCGGGCCAGGAAGGCGTCGAGGTGGTCCTCGGCCGCCAGCGGCGACGCCATGCTCCGGAAATCCCACCGTTTGACGTTGCCCACCCACGGGCTCTTCCCGAGGTACAGGTCCACCACGTCGGGCAGCCCGGCCCCGTGGTCGTAAACGGTCTTGAAGAAGTGCGGCCCCAGCGGATGGTTGGCGATCTCGTCGGCGTAGTGCTGCACCTTGGGACCCAGGTACATCAGCCAGTCGTTGATCGAGAGGTAGAACTCAAAGCCGTGGTTGTGGCTGTCGAGGAAGTGCATCTTACCCAGCAGGGCGGTCAGGTACCCGTTGGCGGCAAAGTGATGGGCCACCGTCCGATACCGCCAGTCGAGGCGGTCCTCGTTGGTGATGGCCCCCGTGGAGTGGGAGTTGAGGCCCGTCAGCATCGCCATCCGCGACGCCACGCACACCGGGTACGGGCAGTACGCGTGGCTGAACCGGACGCCGCGCGAGGCGATGCGGTCCATCCCGGGCGTCGGCACCACGTCGCGCCCGGCGCAGGTCATCAGGTCGGCCCGATGCTGATCGGTCATGATGACCACGACGTTTGGCCTGTCGCGGGCGGGCGTCTTGCGCTCTTGCGCTTGGGCTGCCGATGCGACGGTGCCCGGCACGGCTGCGCCCAGGGCGCCGGCTACCGAGGTTTTGAGAAACTCCTTGCGGGTCATCGTCATGGCAGGTATCCCGTCGCACGGCGCTGGCCCATCGTTCGACCGTGACGCCGTCCGGGTGGCACGGCAACGCGAAGCGTGGCCGTGGTCTGCTTCTTGGGCCCACGGCTGCGGCTGCGCCGCTGCCGTGCCACCCCTGGCGTTTGGCTCTGTGCCCGTGAGGCTATGCGCCCCGTGATTCAGAAAGGCGCTACACTTCGACCATGATGCCGGTGCCGTTGGTGGCGAGGACGGTGTGACCGTCGCCGAGGAGGTTCGCCAAGTCGCGCTGAAACCGTGAGTCCATGGTCACGCGCAGGTGCTCGCCGGCGCGGATGAGCGTCTTGCCGTTGCCCGAGGTTTCGAGTTGCAGGAAGACGGGCAAGCCCCCCGGATGAGCCGCCAGGACGTCTCGCACGGCGGT
>DATKXP010000254.1:0-2602 GCA_035529015.1 Phycisphaerae bacterium
GAGTTCCAGGAGCCTGGCAAAAAGTTTCTTGAGGATCGGTTTGCTTTGCGGCTTGTCGGCGAGATCGACCATCTCGTCGGGGTCTCGTCTCAGGTCAAACAACAGGACCTTCTCGCACTTCGGATACAGCAGCAGTTTGTGCCCGTCCATCGTCACCATCCGCTGCACAGACAGGTATCCGCCATAGATCGCATCGTAACTGCTCTGCCGCTGGCCGCGTATGACCGGCATCAGGCTCCGGAACTGCACGTGATCCGGTTGCGGCACGCCGGCCAGTTCCAGCGTCGAGGGCATGATGTCCTGCAGGTACACCGGCGTATCCAGCGTCTTGCCCCCCGCGATGCCCGGGCCGGTCACCATCAGCGGCACCCGTACCGAGTGGTCGAAGAGATTCTGCTTGCCGAACAGTCCGTGGTGGCCGACCGCGAGTCCGTGGTCGGCCGAGAAGAAGATGTACGTGTTGGCGGCCTTGCCGGATTGCTCCAGGGCGTCCAGGATCCGACCGACCTGGGCGTCCATGTGGGTGATGATGGCGTAGTACTCCTGGCGATTGACCTTGACGGCGTATTTCGTGCGAGGAAAGGGCCCGAGTTTCTCGTCTCGCAGCCCCTTGCCGCACCCGATCGAGTCCTTGTAAGGATACTCCGGCAGAAAGTTGGCCGGGATCCTGATCTCGTCCAGCGGATACTTATCGACGTACTCCTTGGGCGACTGGCGCGGATCGTGCGGGGCGTTGAACGCCAGGTACATGAAGAACGGATCGTCGCTCCGGGCGGCCTCCTGGATGAACGACACGCCGTGGTCGCCGACCACTTCCGACCAGTGCTTGCCCCCCTCCCAGTATCCGCCGAACTTCGGGTCCGACGGGCTCCACGGATCCTTCTCGCCCTCGATCGGCCGGTTGTAGCCTTCCTTGGTCTGCTTGGGCATGCCGGGCCGAGGCTGTTTGGCTACGTCGAACGCCTTCTCCGGATCGGCCTTGACGTGCCACTTGCCCGTCATGTAGGTCCTGTAACCCGCCTTCTTCATGTACTCCGACCAGAAGCGTCCGGCCGCGCGTTCCTTCTCGGCCTCACCGTAAACCTTCTGCGCGTGCCACAGAAAACGTCCGGTGTTGAGCATGCAGCGGCTGGCAATGCAGACCGCGCCGCTCCACGAACCCTGATTATAGGCATGCGTGAACGTGACGCCGTTCCTGACGAGCCGGTCGAGGTTCGGCGTCTGAACCTCATCGTAACCCAGGGCGCAGATCGATTCGTACGTCTGATCGTCGGCGAAGATAAACAGGATGTTGGGCCTCGACGGCTTGTCGGCCGCATGCAGGCCCTTGCCCCCCAAGGCCATCGCTGCGGCCCCGGTGCCGATTGTTCGCAGAAAATCGCGTCGCCTCATCTGTTCTCCCTTTCCGGGCGTTTCGCCGTTCGGCCGATTGAACTGTCCCAGGATGACTGCCGATTCTTTCTGGACAGCCCCCCTCCCCTCAGGCCGTCGCAAAGCACTTGCAGTGATGGTATCCGATGCGGCCCGCCGGGCAAGATGAATCCGGGGTTTGGGCGGCGGTCCATCGGCCTCGAACCGCGCCAAGGCTGAGGCCGGAAGGTCGGAAACACGCTCTTCGCTGTGCCCGGCGGCGACCCCGCTCCCGTGCCGTCAGGCACGCTTGCACTCCAGCCGAGTTGTAGGGTGGGTGCTCTGCACCCACGCGTCTCCCTGGCTGGGGGCAAATGGCCCGCCCCTTTACCAGGTCACACTCTGTGGCCTATAATCTATGAGTGCAGTCCTTGAAATTGAAGGAGGGCGGCAAAATGAATGCGACACGATGCGAATCCAAACCATGGCCGAGGCCAATGGCAGCATTGGCTCTCGCGCTCTTTGCGGCAGGAGGTTGTGCCGACCCGATGTCTCCCCAGGCCGACCAGATTGCGGAGCGCCTTGCCGTGACACCCCAAACAGGAACCCTCAAACTCTTCACCTTCGACACCCCCGAGCCATCCGACCCCTGGCGTATCATCAACGACACCGTCATGGGTGGACGGAGCAGCAGCCGGATGGATGTCACCGAACGAGGTACGGCCGTGTTCAGCGGTACGATCTCACTCGCCAACAACGGCGGCTTTGCCCACACCCGCTCGATGGCCGCACCCTACGACCTCGCGGCGTACGATGGTATCGTGGTCCGGCTGCGCGGTGACGGCAAGATGTACAAGGTGACGCTGAGGTTGGATCGTGCCTTCGACGGGGTCATGTATCAGGCCGGCTTCCCGACCCGTGCCGGCGAGTGGGTGGAGACAAGGTTACCGTTTACCGACTTCGTGCCGACGTACCACGGCAACACGCTTGCCGATCGACCCCCTCCGGACCCGTCGAAGATCGCGACGATCGGCTTCATCGTTGCGGACAAACAGGCGGGGCCGTTCCGCCTCGAGATCGACTGGATGGGTGCGTACGCGGCAGGCACCTGATGTGCGGCAGCACCGCCGGCGGGGTCCTGCAACAGGGCCACTACGCCGACTGGCTGCGGAACGGGCAACGGTCCGCCCTTGTCCTTCGTGTTCACGACCCGCCGGCCCGTCACGGCCCAGCCCACGATGTCCCTTGTCTA
>DATKXP010000255.1:0-2753 GCA_035529015.1 Phycisphaerae bacterium
TCGTTCGGCGGCAAGTGGGCGATGTTCGCGGCGGCGCTCTACGAGAAGTTCGCCTGCGTGGCCGCCAGCGACCCCGGCATCGTCTTCGACGAGAAGCGGCCCAACGTCAACTACTGGGAACCGTGGTACATCGGCTTCGAGGCCGACCGCAAACGCAAGGCCGGCATCCCGACCGACTCGAACCCCCGCACGGGCGCCTACAAGCGGCTCATCGAAGACGGCCGCGACCTGCACGAACTCCACGCCCTGATCGCACCCAGGCCGTTTCTCGTCTCCGGCGGCGCTGAGGACCGGCCCGAACGGTGGAAACCCCTGGGCCACGCCATCGCGGTCAACCGGCTCCTCGGCCACGAGAACCGCGTCGCCATGACCAACCGCAAAGGCCACGGGCCCACGCCGGAGTCCAACGAGGTCCTGTACCTGTTCTTCGAGCACTTCCTCAAAGACCGGAAGGCGGGAGAGCCGTAGGCCGACCGCCTCTTGTGCTTGACAAACCCGGCGGCGCGGGCGACAGTACCCCAGCGTCCGGCTTCATCATCGCCAGGGAAGGAGGCCATCCGTGCTCGCCGCCGTCCTGAAAGACTACGGGCGCCTGGTCCTCGAAGACGTTCCGGAGCCCGAGCCCGGCATCGGCGAGGCCGTGGTCCGGATCCGCTCGTGCGGGTTCTGCGCCACCGACTACAAGGCCGTCAAGGGCATCCGCCGCAACGTCGTCTTCCCGCTCATCCCGGGGCACGAGCCGTCGGGCGTCGTCGCGAAGGTGGGGCCGGGCGTCGAACATTTCAAGGAGGGCGACGACGTCATCCTCCAGCCGTCCGGCTACTGCGGCGCGTGCGCCCACTGCCGCGCAGGCAACACCCATTACTGCGAGCACTCGTTCACCACGGGCGGCGACGGGCCGCCCACGACGTGGCCCGGTTCGTTCGCCGAGTACACAAAGACGTTGGCGGCGTGCCTGTTCCACAAGCCCCCGTCGCTTTCGTTCGACGCGGCGGCGCTCACCGAGCCGCTCTCGGGGGCGTGGAAGGGCGTCGTCCAGTACAGCCAAATCGCGGTCGGCGACGACGTGGTCGTCATCGGGACGGGGGGCATCGGCCTTCTGTGCCTGATGGTCGCCAAAGCCGCCGGCGCCGGACGGCTCATCGCCGTCGATACGAGCGACTATGCCCTGGGCAACGCCCGCACCCTCGGCGCTACGCACATCGTCAACCCCTCGGCCGAAGACGCGAAGGGGCGCGTCCACGAGATCCTGCCCGACGGGCCCGACCTGGTGGTCGAGGCGGCCGGGCCCATCGAGGCGGTGCGGCTGATGGTGTCGCTGCTTCGGCGCGGCACGCGGTGGAACGTCTTCGGCATCACCACGCACGAGACGTTCGAGATGGACGGCGGCCTCGCGCACTTCCTCGAAGCCCGCATGGACGCCTCGTTCGGCACCACGCCCAAAGCCATGACGGCCGCCATCCGCCTGATGGAGCGCGGCCTGGTGGACACCGAGGCCATCATCTCGCACCGGTTCCCGCTCACCGACATCCAGAAGGCCGTCGAGGTGATGGGGGGCCCCGAACGCAACAAGGTGATCATCAACCCATGATCTTGTGTTGTACTGTGCCAAACTCACCTCACAGCGCGTGTGGCACGGCTGGCTTGTCCAGCCGTGTATGGTAGTCATGGGTGCGCGGCCGGGCAAGCCGCGTGCGGCAGATTGGGATCAACGATTATGCGAGCCATCGTCCTGACCGAAGCCGGCCGCCTCGAGATGCACCAGGTCCCCAAGCCCGAGCCGCGCGCCGGCCAGGTCCGCGTCCGCACGGCCGCCTGCGGCATCTGCACGACCGACCTCGAAATGGTGGCGGGCGATGACCGCGTGACGCCCCCCGCCATCCTCGGGCACGAGTGGGCCGGGTACGTGGACGCCGTTGCCTCGCCCGGCGACGTGGGACTCGTCGGCAAGCCGTGCGTGGCCGAGAACGTGCTGTCGGACGGCGGCGAGGTGGGCTTCGAGCACCCGGGCGGCTGGGGTGAATTCCTCGTCACCGAAGCGGCGAACGTGCACGTTCTGCCGGACGATCTGCCCATGCCGGTGGCGGCGCTCGTCGAGCCGCTGGCCGTGTGTGTCCGCGCGATGCGGCGGCTGGGGCCTTCCCCCCAGCGCCCGGCGCTCATTTTCGGCGACGGGCCCATCGGCCTGTTGATCCTCGCCCTGCTGAAGCGTGCGGGGACCGAGACGGTGCTCCTGGTGGGCGGGCGGCCGGGGCGGCTGCGGGTGGCGCTCAGACTGGGCGCCGACGAGATCATCAACTACCACGCCGCCAGCCACCTCGCCGGGGCGATCCGCGGCGGCACCGAGCGGACGTTCGCCGGCGTCATCGAGGCCAGCGGGTCGCCCGCCGCGATGGAAGCGGCGCTGGACGTGGCGGCGACCGATGCGCGCGTGCTCGTCCTCGGCGACTACGGCCGCGAGCGGGCGTCGTTCCCCTGGAACCGCATCCTGCACAAGGAACTTCACCTCATTGGTTCGAACGCCAGCGCCGGCGCCTGGCCCGAAGCGGTCGAGATCGCAGGCGACCCCGCGTTTCCGCTCGTGCGGCTGGTCTCGGCCCGCCTTCCGGCCGAACGGTTCGACGAGGCCATCGACCTGGTGCGCCGCCGCCGCGACGACGTCGTCAAGGTCGTGCTCGAATGGGCGTAGCGCATGCGCCCGGTTTGACGCAGGCCCCTTTTAGCCGCGACCCGAAGGGGAGCGCGCGCTCCCC
>DATKXP010000256.1:0-3104 GCA_035529015.1 Phycisphaerae bacterium
GAAGGCGGCGTCTTCCTGAGGCGTGATGACGCCGTCCTGGTTGGCATCGACGCGGTCGAACAGGCGCCGGGCCCCTTCGGGGAGTTCATCGCGCGTGAGTTTGCCGTCCTTGTTGCGATCGTTGCGTTCGATGAACTGCTGCGACTGCTGCCTGGCGGCGTCGGCCGCGTTGGCCGGCCGCTCCTCGCCGGGCGTGACGGCAGCCCCCCCAAGCACAAGGCAGAACGCCAGAACTACGGCAACTCCAGTCCGCAGGCTGTTCATGACCGTCTCCTGTCTCTACCCATAAGCCCGTTAAACCGCCGCAAAGACGCCCGGTGCACAAGCCGAGCACGGCCCCCGTTGCTCATCAGCACGTCCGCAGCGTACGCCTCAGCGTTTCTTGAGGGTCGCGCTGACGCCCGTCCCGTACATGTGCAGGAAGAGCGTCTCGAGGTCCTTGTTCGTGGTGATGGCGTCGAGGAACGGCTTCATGCTGCTCCCCTGTGATCGGACGTTGTGGGCCAGGATCAGCCCCCCCGGGCGAACCAGCGGAAGAAGTTTGTTGAGGTAGTCGATGTAACCTTCCTTGTCGGCGTCGAGGAAGACGACGTCGATGGGCCCTTTGAGTTTGGAGACTTCCTTGTGGGCATCGCCTTCGACGAGCGTGACGATATCCGCCACGCCTGCCCGCTCGAAGTTCTTGCGGGCCAGCGATGCCCGGCCGGCGTCGATCTCGTGGGTGGTCAGTTTGCCGCCCGTGTTCAGCAGACCCAGGCAGAACCAGGTGCCGGAAAAGCCGTTACTGGTGCCGATCTCGACGACGTGCTTGGCGCCGACGGCCTCGGTCAGCAGCCGCAGCAGCCGCCCGTCGTCTTTCGAGACGTTCATCATGCCGCGCCGCTGATTTCTGTCCATGTCGTCGAGGACATCGAGGATCTGCTTCTCCCGGTCTGTCTTGGCAAGCGGCGGGTTCTCGACGGGCGCAGCGGGGGCCGCGCTTCGGCCGGGCCGCATGCCTGGCGGCGGTCCGCCCGGACGCGGCCCGCGCGCCGGCGGGCCTTCGGCAGCGTCCAGGACAACCACCACGGTCAGACCGACAAGGGCTGCCGCTGCCACCAACAGCCAAGACGTTGCTCTCGACATGATTGCCTCCTTCCAGTCAGGCTCACTTTCAGAGTCCCGCTTATCGCGCCCAGTATCCACGGAAGCCTCAACGCGGCCAGCCTACGGTTATTGCAGCACCGCGTCCACGGGATTCCACGACAGGATTGACGTAGGAAGTGCCCTGGAAACGCTGCTATACTAGTCTTGCAAGGCTACTTGATCTTTTTGTCCGCCTGGTGGCCTTCCCAGGCCACCAGGAACAGGCGTAACCCGCCGTCGCGGCGGCCTGGGAAGGCCGCCGCGCGGAACGTAGCGTCGTGGTGCCGGGCGGGCTGGGAAAAACCTTGCGCGGTCGGTTTCCGTAGCGATCGCGCCGGAGCCTCACCATGCAAGGCTACAACCTCTTCTGGGGCGACGCCCACACGAACCTCCACCTGGTAAGCCCACGGAGCCGGCCGTCCGCCGAGCGGCCGGGCGAGAAGCACACCAATCTGCCGGCCGAAGTGTCGGCCGACCTGACGGCAGCCCTCGCCCACGCGCGCCAGACCCTCGATTTCTGGCCCATCGCCTACTATCCGTACACGTACGAGGACCGCAACGGATTCCGCGTCGAGTGCTGGCGAGACGACGCGGACGTGGACGCCGCCTGGCAAGCCGTCTGCGACCTTGCCGCCGCCGAGACGCGCGACGGCGACTTCGTCATCTTCCCCGGCTACGAATGGCAGGGCGACGGTCGGCACGGTGACCACAACGTCTTCTTCCTCCACGATCACCCGCCGATCCTGCGCTGCCCGACGCTGCCGGAACTCTACGAGGAGATCCGCCGCCGGGACCTCGCGGCCCTTGCCATCCCGCACCACACCGCCTACCGGGTCGGCGTCCGAGCGAAGGACTGGACCGTTCACGACGAGGCGCTCTCGCCCTTCGCCGAGATCTTCTCTCTGCACGGGTGCAGCGAATCGGACGAGGAATGGATCGGCCTTCGAAAGAACTGGCACATGGGGCCCGGCGCCGGCGGCGGAACGATTGAGGACGGCCTCGCACGCGGCCTCAAGGTCGGCATTATCGCCTCAACCGACGCCCATTACGGCATCCCCGCCGTCTACGGCGGCGGACTGATGGCCTGCTACGCCGAGCGCCTCACACGCGGGTCGCTGTGGGAGGCCTTCGCGGCGCGGCGGGTGTACGGGGTGACGGGCGACCGCATCGAACTCGACTTCACCGTCGAAGACGCCGTGATGGGCGAGGAGATACGCAAGGCCGGGCCGGTCAGGGCGCAGGTCCGCGTACGCGGCTGCGATGCCATCGACCGGATCGAACTGATGCGCGGCAGCCGCGTCATCACCACCCACTGCCACAACGGAACGTGGGAGGTCCCGGCGGGGACCGAGCGCACACGGTTCAAGTTGCGTGTGGAGGTCGGCTGGGGACCCAAACCCGGGGACGTCCCCGACGCAGGCCCGCGCCGATGGCGCTGCTCGATCGACGTGCCGAACGGCGCGGTCGTTTCCGCCGAGCCATGCTGGAAGACGGCCGGTCAGTGGATCGGCTCGACGGGCGGTCCGCGCACCGAGTTCGCTTTTCTCACCTCGCCGGCGCCCCCGCACGGCGACCTGCCGACCGAAGCGACGGTCTTCGAGCTGGAGGGGCGGCCCGATGACGGCGTCGCCATCGAACTCGAAGGCAAGCGCCTGTCCATGACGCTCGCCGAAGCCGCCGCCGCCTCGCGAATCGTGGACTTCATGGACGAAGCCGCGGAGGGCGCGCGGCGGGTCTTCGGCATCGATCCCGATGCGCTCCAGCGCCGAGACCGGCTCTACTTCCACGGCCACAAGGCGAAGATCCACCGCGCCATTCCCGAGGCCGGCTTTGTGGCCCAACTCGATCACACCGACCAAGACCCGCCCCGTGGAACCAACACCTACCGCGTCCGGGTGACCCAACGCAACGGCCAGGTGGCGTGGTCGTCGCCGGTGTGGGTGGAGAACGCTTGACGCGGTTTCCATCGCTCAGTCGGC
>DATKXP010000257.1:0-2884 GCA_035529015.1 Phycisphaerae bacterium
GGCATCGACGCGTCTGCCGGCCAACGCCGGGTCCGGGTGCCGCACGATCAGCGGCAGGCGGGCCACGCACGAATTCAGCAGCGCGGCCGTTTTCTGGACGCATCCCTCTTCGCCCAGGTGCGTGCCGTGGTCGGTGCTGAAAACAAAGACCGTATCGTCCAGGAGGCCCATGTCGCGGACCCCTTCGACGAACCGTCCGACCCACATATCGACGAACGAGACCTCGGCCGCGTACAGCCCCCGGATGGCCGGCAGATCCTCGGGGCGGATGTCTTTGTTTCGGACGCCGTAGCCGAACTGGAAGTTCTCGCACGGGTACTTGTCGCAGTACATGCGGCGGAAGCGCTCCGGCGCGTCCCACGGCTCGTGCGGGTCGAACGTGTCGATCCAGAGCATGAACCGTTTGCTGCCCGCGTTGGCCTTCAGCCACTCCAGACCCGCCCGGAAGGAGCGCGCGCAGAAGTAGTCCGCTTCGGTCTTTCGGTCCTGATTGTTCATCAGGTACTGGCGCAGGTTGTTATCGTACCCTGGATTCCAGAGGTGCTCGGGCATGAGTTTCTTGGGGTCGAACTTCTCGCGCGGCCCGCTGCGCCAGCGGTCGCTTTCCTGGCCGCGAATCCACTGCCAGGAGCCGAAGCCCGTGTGGAAGTTCATGTTCGGCTTGAAGTAATGGTACGTGTCGGCGATGAAGCCGGTCCTGAAACCGTTCTTGCCGAGCACCTGGGCAAGCGTGGTGCGGCCTTCCTGCAGGGGGATCCAGCCGCCGTGCTTTCGCATCGGAATGATGCTCTTGCCCGCGTGATAGACGCGGCGGCAGGGGATCGTCGGCAGACCATCGGCGTAAGCGTTCGTGAACGTCACGCTCTCGGCGGCCAGGCGGTCGAGCGCCGGCGTCTTGACCCGCGTGCTGCCGTAACAGCCCAGGTGGTCGGCCCGGAACGTGTCGGCCACAATGAAGATGAGGTTCCTGGGCGTCTTGCCCGTCCTCGCCTTGGCGGCGACCGCGCCGGTCGAGGTTGAGGGGCGCGCGCCGGCACAGCCGCTCAGCGCCAGTGCCGATGCGGCCATCCCGATGCCGCTCGTCTTCAAGAACGTTCTGCGAGTCGTCGGTTGCATGACATGCCTCCCGTGTTGCGGGTTCCCCGGCTGACTATACGCGCTCGGCGGAACGAGATAAAGCACAAGTCCGCCATCGGCGGTCAGAACATGGTCACCCTTCGGGATGACCATGCCACCCGCCGGGGGACCGCCAAGCGGCTGTCTTGACAGGCCGGCGCGCCGGGCCTAGGCTGGGGCGGGTGAAGTGCATCGCGCCGGCGCCGGCGGGAACCGCAACACGTGAGGACCGTGGCCTGTGGCTGGATTCTTCCGCAACCTGGGCAGACTCGCCGGGCCCCGCGTCCGCAAGGGCAAGTGGTTGTGGGAGTCGTTGACCGGCAGCCAGGAAGACGTGCTGAAGGCCGAGCACGACGTCGGCCGCGACATGGCCGCCGAGGTCCGCCGCCAGTTGCCGCCCGACGACGACCCCGAGACGGTGGAACTCATCCGTGAGATCGGCCGCCGCCTGGCGCGGTGCGTGGCCGAGAAACGCCGCACCTTCCAGTTCGAGTTGGTCCGCGGCGGCGAACCCAACGCCTTCGCCCTGCCGGGCGGCTTCGTCTTCGTGAGCCGGGCGCTGGTGGACCTGTGCGAGCGTCGCCCCGGTGAACTCGCCTTCGTCCTGGGGCACGAGATGGCCCACGTCATCCGCGGACACGCCCTCGACCGCATGCTCTCGAGTTCCGCGACCGTCCTGGCCGCGCGGGCCGTCCCGGTGGGCGGCATGGGAGCATGGGTCAAGCGCGTAGGGATCCGGTACCTCGAAGGCGCGTACTCGCGGGACCGCGAACTGGGCGCCGATGAACTGGGAACGCGCCTGGCCGACGCCGCCGGCTACGACCGCCGGGCGGGCGTGCGGCTGCTGGAGCGTCTCGGCAACCTGCGCGGCAAGGGGGCGGCGGGCCTCCCCGGCCTGGGCCGGTACTTCGCCTCGCATCCTCCCACCGACGAGCGCATCCGCCAGGTGAAAGAGGCCCCGCCGGGCTGAGGCCACAACGCTAACGCAGTCTTTGCGCGGTGGCCCTCCGCTTACTAACGTGCGCGGCTAGTTCGTGGGTCCGATGTTACGCCTTCAGCCCCTCCAGCCGCCCGTCCAGTTTCTCCATGGACTTGATCGTTTCGTTCCACGTGACGACGTTGCCGGTGTAGGCGGCGGTGCGGCCCATGACGGTGATGAGGTTGCTCTGGACGCTCGGCGCGACGGTCAGGTTGTCAACCTTGCCGCTCGCAATGCACTCGTAGAACGCGGCGATGTTCGTGACGGCGCCGTCCTTGTAGATGGCGGGGCTCGAGCCGCCGCGGTAGAAGTTCTTGCCGCGGATGAGCACCTGCCCGCCGTACTGCGTCTCCAGGACGCCCAGCGACCCGAACATGCGGTTGCGGATACCGTCGGGCTTGGTGCCGTGCCCCTCGAACTGGCGCGAACTGAAGGCGATGCCCACCTTGTCGGCGTACTCGAAGGTGATGGCGAAGTGGTCCCAGCAGTCGCCCACGTCCACCCGGACCTTGCGGCCGCCGGCGCCCCAGCACCGCACGGGCGGGACGTTCATGATCCAGTTCATCACGTCGAGCGTGTGGATGTTCTGTTCGGTGATGATGTCGCCGGAGAGGGCCTTGTCGAAGACCCAGTTCCGCAGGCGGTCTTCGGGCGTCTTGTCGTCGCCCTTCTTGCCGAGGCGGCCGGCGTGGTAGGTCGATTCGCCGAAGGCAAAGTCGCCCAGCGCCCCCTCGTGCACGCGCTTCAGCGCCTCGATGTAGAACGGGTCGGCCCGCGTCTGAAAATCGA
>DATKXP010000258.1:0-12115 GCA_035529015.1 Phycisphaerae bacterium
CCGACCTGACGGCGTCGTAACGGCGATGCATGCCTGCCCGGCGCCGGGTGGCATGGCCATGCTTGTACGTGTTCAGCGTTGTCATTCTGAGGGTCGCCTGGGCGACCCGAAGAATCTCGCCGTGGTCTTTGCCGTTTTGTCGTTCACACGGCGAGACCCTTCGCTTCGCTCAGGGTGACAGCCCTGATGGGCACGCTAAACACGTACGGCAGTCTTGGCCGCCGCGTTTGCGGACGCATACGTAGGCCTGCGGCGCGGTGGGCAGGAGTGCCCACCGCGCGCTGCGGTGCCCACCGCGCGCTGCGGTGCACGCCGCGCGCTGCGGTGCCCACCGCGCGCTGCGGTGCCCACCGCGCGCTGCGGTGCCCACCGCGCGCTGCGGTGCACGCCGCGCGCTGCGGTGCACGCCGCGCGCTGCGGTGCACGCCGCAAGAAGGGCAGGGCATGAGACGCCTGGCCACTGTGCACATCGCCGCCGCAGCCCTGGCGGTACTGGTGGGGCTGCTCGCCGGATGCGAGGGCGGCCGGACCGCCGACCGGACCGGCGGGTCGTTGCTCACCGTCGAGGAGGCGCTTCAGGTCGGTCGGGCGGCGGCGCCCTACGTCGAGACGCTGGCCGGCGGGCGGTTCGAGAACCTGCCCGTCGAGGCCTACCTTCGCACGATCGGCGAACGCGTCGCCCGGTCCACCCCGAGGCACGAACTGCCTTATCAGTTTGCGGTCATCGACAGTGCCGACGTCCGGGGCTACGCACTGCCCGGCGGGCAGGTCTACCTGACGCGCGGTCTTCTCGCGAAACTGGTGACCGAGAGCCAGTTGGCGGCGGCGTTGGCCCATCAGTTGGCTCACATCAGCGCGCGGCACGTGGTTCCGGCGCTGTGCGAGGCGTGCGGTAGAGGCGAGTTGCTCGACGCCGTCGCCGCCGCGGAATCGGCGGCTGCCGGCACGGCAGCGCAACCGCAGAACGAGGCGCTCGCACGTCTCGCCAAGGCCATCTACGAGCACGCTTACGACCCGGACACCGAAGCGGCGGCCGACCGCCTGGGGCTGGATTACCTGGTGGCCGCCGGCTACAATCCGTCCGGCATGGTGACCTTTCTGGAGGTCCTGGCCCGAAGCGTGCGTCCCGGCGACTCGGCTGTGCCGAACGTGGACACGGAAAGCCGCGCCCGACGGATCCGCAAGATCGTCGAACGAAAATACCGGGAGCGCGGCGGCCGCGTGGCCGATGAAGAGTACAGGAGCGAGGTACTCGACCGATTGAAGAGCCCGCTGTCCCTGCGCGGTGACGCCGGGGAAGCGCCCTGAACGGAGACGTTTGATGCCGACTGCGAAGCAGGTTGGGTGGCTCATGGCTCTGGCGATCGTGCCGGCCCTCATGGGGTGCGGCGGCGAGGCGGCGCTGCGCCGCCAGGCACAGGCTACGTGTCGTCACGTGGCGGCGGCCGCGCCTGCGGCGGCGCCTTCGGCCGATCGGCCCAGGTCGGTGGTCTACTTCGCGCCGCGTGAAGCGCCCGCGCCGGTGCCGACGGGCGACGCCGGCCCTGGCGCCGAGGCGAAGCGCGAGCCGCCCGACGCGCCGCCCGCGACCATAGAGGGGATGTCGTTTGGCGAGATCCTCAAGATCGACCTTCGCGAGACGCCGCGGCAGATGTGGAGTGGCACCAAGCACTCCTTCGCCAACCCCGGGAACCTGCTCGTCCTGGGGGTGGCGTTCGGCGCCGACCGGATCGTCCGGCACAACCTCGACGGCCGGGTCCGCGACGAACTCCGCCACGACGACACGAGCCTGGCCGAAACCGGAGACTTCGGATCGGTCATCGGCAACCCGGCCCTGCACTTCGGCATCGCCGGCGCGTGGTATCTCGGCGCCGTCCACGGGCGCAACGCCGAGCACCACGCGATGAGCAAGGTGATGATCGAGGCACTGGCCGTCAACGGACTCGCGACCGGCCTGCTGAAGGTCTCGATGGGCGACCAATCGCCGAACGGGGAGCGGTACGGGTGGCCGTCGGGCCACACGTCGTCCTCCGTCTGTTTCGCGGCCGTCATGCACGAGTACTACGGGTGGAAGGCCGGTCTGCCGCTGTATCTGCTGGCCGGGTACTCGGCCGCCACACGCCTCGAGGACCGGGAGCACGACCTGTCGGACCTCGTTTTCGGGGCGGCCCTGGGGTGGGTGGTCGGTCACAGTGTGGCCAAGGGCGAACTGCCTCAGATCGCCGGGTTCCACGTCCTTCCGTACAAACGGGAGGACGCCGGCGGGCTGATGCTCGTAAAGCAGTGGTGACCCCCGCGTGACAACGTCCAGGCCGTGTGCCGAGCCCGCCGCCGCGACGGCGGGTTGTCTTTGAGGTGATCCACCGATGCGATACGCGGTAGTGCTCATGGGGTTCGTGGCAGCCGCCGTGGGGCCGTGCGACACGGGTGAACCCGAACCGGCGCCCGGTGCGCCCGCGATCCTGGCTGCCGGCAACCTCAACAACCTCTATGTCGCGACGGCTGCGCAGGCCGGGGCCGTGTCGGGCTTCCGATACTGGCAGCGGGACGCCCAGGGGATGTGGCACGAGGGACGCTTCGCGCGCGGCGTCCCGGCGGCAGTGGCGGCCTGGCGCGAAGACCTGCTGGTCTTCTTCCCGAGCGGACGCTGGGGACGGTTCGGTCTCGAACGGCCGGTGATTGAACCCTCGCCGGTGCCGGCGTGGACGCCCGTTGCCGCCTGCGAAGACGGCCTCGGCGCCGACGCCTTCGGCTACACGAGCGCGGGCGACCCGTTCCACGCCAGGTACGAGGACGGCGCGTGGACGGCGGCGCAGGTCGAGGCCGGCGTCGAACGCGAGAAGATGGCGGACGCGCGGGCCGTCCGGTTCCGAGGCAGGCTCTTTCTGTTCTGGCGCGAAGAGGTGCCCACCCTGACCGGTCCGGCACCCGATGTCCGCCTTCGGTTCCTTTGCCTGGGCGAGGACGGCTGGCACGGGCCGGTGACGTCGCGCTTGCGCGTGGGGTCGGCGCTCGACGTGGCGGCCGACGACGAGACGATGGCGGGCCTGTTCTTGAGGGCCGCGGGCGACGATTCCCCCGGCCAATGGGTGCTTGCCACGTACGCGGCAGCCGACGAGGACTGGCACGAGATCGGCCCGGTCGTCGGCCCGATGCCGCCGGGCCCCGTGACGCTGGCCCGGTCGGGCCGGCATTTCTTTCTGGTCGCCCTTGCCGATGGAGCCCCCGTCCTGGCGCCGTTGGACGTGGCCGACGCGCGCGTCGGCGAGTTTATGCCTGTGGGGACCCAGCCGCCCAAGGCCGAGGCGGAGACGACGGAAGTGATGTCGCTGTTGCTGTTCGCGTTCACCGTCCTCATGGGTTTGCTGATCCTGGCAAGTTGGCGCCGGACGGGGATGGGGGCGCCGGCGGCGCCGGCGCCCGACGGGCAGGCCTCGGTCGAGGCGCCTTTGCTCAAGCGTGCCGTGGCGATCGCGATGGACCACGTCCTGTTCCTGCCGATCACCTTGGTGCTGGCCCATCTCTATCTCCCGCCGGGTGTGCAGGAGCAGTTGGGCCGCTGGCAGTTTGACCTGCTTGATGAGCGAGCGGTTGAGCGTGTGGCTCTCGTCGGCTTCATGACGCGTGGCCTGATCATCCTCTACTGCTGCGTGGCCGAAGGGGCGTTCGGCCGGACGCTGGGAAAACGCCTGATGGGGCTGGAGGTCCGGACCGAATCCGCCCTGCGGATCTCCTGGCGGGCTTCGGTGATACGCAACGTCCTGCGCGTGGTCGATGAGTTTCCGGCCTTCTATCTTCTCGGCCTGCTGCTGATCCTGCTCGGCCCGAAACGCCAGCGTCTTGGCGATCGTCTTGCCCACACCATCGTTGTAATCTCCAACTCTTCCGAACCTGCCGGTGGCTGATGGTCCTCTGCAGGCTCCCCCGCCCGACGCAGCGGCCGTGCGCCAAAGCGCCGGTGGGCGTCCAAAGAAGAAAGTCGCCCGGCGAAAAATTTTTCCGGCTTCACGACGGCCGGCGCACTGCCCAAGACATGGGGGCCTCGGCCAGCCACGCATACCGTCTGTAGTGTATCCGGCGCGTCTCTGGTCCGCAGCGGGCCGTTAGGCCGCCAGGAAGCGGGGAGAAACTGCTTGACGGCCTGTCTTTTCGGTGGCATAGAGTGGGTAATGAAGCCGATAGAAAACGCTGTTGGCTGAGTTGCATCTCCCACCCGTGCCCTCCGGCACGGGGCGTTGTGATGGCGAAGGGCTGAGAACGGGGAAGCCCAGCGGTGGGGAGCCAGGCGTGCCGAATCTGACCGGGCGCTACTTTCACGCGATCGATGCCAAGTCTCGGCTGACCATCCCTGCCAGACTGCGCGACGCCATCAACCCCAGGGAAGAGGGCTACGGCTTCGTTGCGACCAGGAAGTTCGACGACGTGCTGTGTCTCTACACCCCGAGGACCTACGACCAGATCGCGCCACAGTTCGACGCAACGGCGCAGACCGACCCCGACGTGCGGGACTACGAGCGTGTGACGTACGGCCTGGCCGAGGACCTGGAGCTGGACCGCATGGGCCGCGTCTTGATTCCGGAGCACCTGGCGAAGGAGTGCGGCCTGGAGAAAGAGGTTGTGGTCGTCGGCGTCAGAAACCGCATTGAGGTATGGCCACGCGACAAGTGGGAGGCGCACATCGAGAAGAAGACGGCCGAGCAGGACGAACTGGCGAAGCGGGCGCTGGCCTACGAGAAGAAAGCGCCCCCGCCTGAACCAGAGGACTCTGCCTAGACCCCCTTGGGGGTCGCCTGGGTCGCCTCAGGCGACCTGGGCGGCCCTTTATCTGGCAAGTGAACGGCTGCGAGAGCGAGGGCGTTGGTCGCAGGCGTGCCGGCAGCGACGCTCGGGGCAGCGCCGGCGAGGTCCACGGACGGGCACGTTACAGCATGAGGCGCGGGAGGTGAGACGTGGAGCGACAGGTGGAACCACGAAGTTGGGACTTGCTGCGACAGGCCATGGAAGCCCCCAATGCGGAGGCGTACCTGTCTCAGGGCCGGCTGCACCGTGAGGTGGGCCGGCTCCAGACGCGCCTGCGGCGGGTCCATGCACGCGGCGGCGCGTATCGCGACGTGGAGTTGAGCGACGAGGTCGGCGCGCTGCTGGCCCGCCTGGAGGCGGGGGCCACGTTGAGCACCCTGGTACACTGACCGTAAAGTGGGGTCCGCGTGGGGACGCAAGCCGGGCATGTGCCGGTCATGCTCGACGAGGTGATCGAGCATCTGGCGCCCCGGCCGGGCCAGGCCGTTCTTGACGGCACGGCCGGCGGCGGGGGTCACGCAGCGGCACTGCTCGAGCGGATTCGGCCCGGTGGCCGACTCGTCGTGCTGGACCGGGATCGTGGGGCTCTTGAGCGTCTGATGGCCCGATTCGGGCGCTCGGGGGATGTCAGGTATTTCCACGCCAACTTCTGCGATTTCGACCAGGCGTTGTCCGAGATCGAGCAGGAGCAGATCGACGGTGCCATACTCGACTTGGGTTTTTCGGGCGACCAATTGGCCGACTCAGGCCGCGGATTCAGTTTCGATCGCCCGGGGCCCCTCGACATGCGCTACGACCAGGGCGAGCGGCTCACGGCCGCCGAGGTCGTCAACCGTTGGCCTGCCGACCGCCTGGCGTCGATCTTCCGCGAGTACGGCGACCAGCCGTTCTCCCGGCGGATCGCGAAAGCCATCGTCGAGGCGCGTCGTCGTCGGCCGATCCGCCGTACCGACGAACTGGCCGAGACGGTCGCACGGGCCGTCCCGGCGGCCTGGCGCAGAAAGCAGAACATTCACCCGGCCACCCGTGTGTTTCAGTCGATCCGGATTGTCGTCAATGCGGAATATGACAGCCTGACAACGTTCCTTAACAAGATATGGAAGTATATGAAGCCCGGCGGCCGGGTGGCGATCATCGCCTTTCACAGCGGCGAGGACCGCATCGTGAAGGCCCGTTTTCGCGAGGCCGAACGCAGGGGCCTTGCGGCCCTGCCTGTGAAGCGGCCGGTCAGGCCTGCGGCCCGGGAGGTGAAGGCGAATCCGCGTGCGCGGAGCGCCCGCCTCCGCGTGGCTGTTCGCCTCGCCGCCGGTTAGAGATAAGAGGACGCGGGCCCGGCGTGTTGCAGGGGCAACGGAGGCCGGGAGCGTTCACCGTGGGGAATTCGTGGGGCGCGCCGCAGTGAAGGGTATGACCGTGAGGAGAGAAACCAAGGTTGGCCTGTTGGTCGGTGTCGGTTTCATTGGACTCTTTGGGCTGATTCTGGGTGGCCGGGCCGGGTCGGCCGCACAGGACCATGCCCGGTTGCCGGTCGGCGAGAGCGAGGGCCACCGCACGCTGGCCCGGACGATCCACCGCACGATCGATCCGTTTGCGCAGGATGGGACGCTGGTGATAGACGGTCCGGACACGACGCCCGCCTCCGACGCGGCGGTCACGGATGAGCAGTCGCTGCCCGCGCCCCAGTCGCTGCCGTTCGAGAAGGGCGAACCGGACGAGGGCACCGACCTGGCCGAGTCCGATTCCGACGACGTCGGCCTGGTGGTGTTCGTCCCCGAAAGGGTGACCACGCCGATGCCCGGTCTCGCGCCCGGCGACGAATCGGCGCGCGACCTTGAAGAGGCGGTTGCCTTCAAGCGTCCGGGGTCGCCGACGGCTCCGGCCGAGGAGGGGTCCCGCCCGGTTCACAAGGTGCGGCGGGGCCAGAACCTGACCAGCATCGCACGCGAGCACTACGGCACGGAAGGCGAACGGCTGTGGCGGCGCATCTGGGAGGCCAACAAGGATGCGGTTCCCGACCCGCACCGTCTCAGGGAAGGCCAGGAACTCGTGATCCCGAGACTCCCGGTTCACGAGCAGCCGCTGGTACGCGACACGGCCATCGCCAAGGCGCCGGAGCCCGACCCGGCAGACGCGCCCCATGGCAGCGAGGTCTCCACCGTGACCGCCGACGAACTGGCCGAGATGCTCGGCAACCGGTCGGACCTGACCGAGCGGCAACCGGAGCCGTCGGCGACGTATACGGTCTGCAGGGGCGACACGTTCTACCGCATCGCCACGAACCTGTACGGCGACGGCCGTTTCGCCCGTTTGCTGATTCTGAAGAACAAGCACCTGGTGCCGGATGAGACGAGGCTCCGGATCGGCCAGCGGATCGTGTTGCTGGACGGCGTGGAGGCAAACCCGGCGCCCGGTTCGGGGGTCGCTCGGCGATGAGGCTGTGTGTCAGGCTGGCCGTGCTGGCGGCGCTTCTGGTGGCACTGGCCATCGGGCTGATCGCTCTGCGGACCGACGTGCACCAGGCCGGCAACCGGCTCCACTCGCTGTTTAGCGACAAGCGGCAGTTGGAGCAGGAGTGCTGCCGGCTTGAACTTCGGATCGCTCGCCTCAAGAGCCAGGCGCGGCTGCACGAGCACGCCGCCGACCTCGAAGGCGAGTCTGACGAGGGGCTGAGCAACCGCGACGGCGGCGTACCGTCCGGCACCGCCGGATGGCGGCCGCAATCGCACCTCACGGACGGCGCCATGCCGGGTCCACCGTAGAGGAACATCCCAACGCGAAGGAAGGAAGGGACTTCTCGCGTGACGCCGCAGTCCCGCCAACGCCGTGTTGCCACCGTCCTGACGCTTGGGCTTTCGCTGTTGCTGGCGGCGCTGGCCGGTTTTCTCGTTTACATCTACGCCGCTTCGTCGGGGTCGCTGGCGGCGCGGGCGGCGCGGCAGCACCACATGTGCATTCCGATCCGCCCGATGCGCGGCAACATCGTTGACGCGCGTCTTCGCGTCCTGGCAGGCAGCCAGACGATCCGTAGCGTTTTTGCGGACCCGAAGGTGGTTGCGGATGCGGCCGAGGCGGCGGCGCGTGTGGCGCCGGTTCTCGGCCTCGACCGCGACGCGGTGTACCGCCAACTGGCCGAGGATCCCGACAGCCGCTTCGTCTGGCTGAAGCGGCGAGTCTCCGCCGAGACGGCCGACGCCGTCGGCCGCCTCAAACTCCCCGGCATCGCGCTGGTGACCGAGGGGGTCCGGCACTATCCGAACGGGTCGCTGGCGGCCCACGTTCTCGGGTTTGTCGGCGTCGATGAGCAGGGTCTGGAAGGCCTGGAACGCGTTTTCGACAAGCGTCTGTGCGGGCGGCCGGGCAAAGCCTTCGTCCTGGCCGATTGCCGGCGCCGGCCCATCTGGATGCAGCCCGACCACTTCGTCCCGGCCGAAGACGGCCAGCACCTCGTCCTGACCATCGACGCGGTGATCCAGGCCGCCGCCGAGCGCGCCATCGCCGACGCCGTCCGGACGTACCGCGCCAAGAGCGCCACCGCCATCGTCATGGACCCGGCGACCGGCGCCATCTGGGCCATGGCCAACGTGCCCACCTACGACCCGGCCCGTTACGGCCAGTTCCCCGAAGACGCGTGGCGGAACCGGGCGGTCACCGACATGTTTCCGCCCGGCTCCAGCGGCAAGCCGTTCGTGGCGGCGGCGGCAAAGGACGCCGGCGTCGTCCGGTTCGGCGAGGTCATCCACTGCGAGAACGGCTTCTGGCCTGCCGCCAACCTCCACGATGCCGGACACGCCTACGGCAACCTGACCTTCGAGGAGGGCATCCAGAAGTCGAGCAACATCATGATGGGCAAGATCGGCGTGCGCCTCGGCAACGAGCGGCTGCACGACGCGCTGGTGGCCTTCGGCTTCGGACGCAAGACCGGCATCTGGTTGCCCGGCGAGGCGCCCGGCTTGGTGTTTCCGACGCGCCGATGGACGCGCCTCAGCACGACCCGCGTCCCCTTCGGCCAGGAGTACATGGTGACGCCGCTCCAGTTGATCACGGCGTTTGCGGCCTTTGCCAACGGGGGGCGAATCATGCAGCCGAAGATCCTGCGCGGCGTCCTCGACAACTGCGGCCGCGCTGCCGTGGACCTCTCGGAACCCCAGGTCGTCGGCCGGGCCATGAGCGAGAAGACCGCCCGCGGCATGCTCGACCGCGCCCTGGTCGGCGTGGTTGAGAACGGCACCGGGAAACAGTGTCGCATCCCCGGATACAAGGTGTTCGGCAAGACCGGAACCGCTCAGAAGATCGACCCCGACACGAAGCGGATCAGCCACACGCTTTACGTGGGAACGTTCCTTGGGGGGGTCCCGGCCGAGGACCCGAAAGTCGTTGCCCTGGTCATGGTGAACGAGCCCGACAAGTCGCTTGGGTACTACGGCGGGACGGTGGCGGCCCCGGCCGTGAAACAGATCCTCCAGCAGACACTTAACTACCTGGGTATGGAACCGGGCGAGACGGCCCCCGAACGCCGCGAGGTGTATCTGGCCGGGCAGACCGTGAGGCACTGACGGCTGCGCCGGCCGTTGTGTGTCGTCGGAAGAGGTGCCATGAGACTCAGCGAGTTGGCCGCCCGCATTTCCGGCTCGCGCGTCATCGGATCGGGCGACGTGCAGGTGGCGCGCGCGGTTCACGATTCGCGCCGCGTCCGGGCCGGCGACCTGTTCGTGGCGCTGGGCGGCACGCAGATCGACGGTCATCAGTTTGTCCAGGCGGCGCTGGAGGCGGGCGCAGCGGCGGCGGTGGTGGAACGGGAGGTGAGCCTTCCCGGCGGTCCGGCGCTGCTTGTGGTGAACGATGCTCGCGAGGCCCTTGCCCTGTGCGCCCACGCCCTGGCCGGCGACCCGACGCAACGCCTCGTCGTTTGCGGCGTCACCGGCACGAACGGCAAGACGACGACCACGTACCTGGCGCGCAGCATCTTTGAGTGCGCGGGTTGGCCGACCGGCGTTCTGGGCACCATCGGGTACGTGATGGGCCGGCGCGAGATTCCAAGCCGGTTGACGACCCCCGACGCCGACGACCTGGCGGCCTACTTCCGCGAGATGGTCGAGAGCGGCCTGAAGGCGGCCGTCATGGAGGTCTCGAGCCATGCGCTGCACCAGCGGCGTGCGGCCGGCATCGCCTTCGACGTGGGGGCGTTCACGAACCTCTCGCCGGAGCATTTAGATTATCATCCGGATATGTACTCGTACCGTGAGGCGAAGGGCATGCTCTTCGCTTCCCTGGCACCGACCGCCCGCGCGGTCCTGAACGCCGACGAGGACGCGAGCCGGGCGTTCGAGGAGGCGACCGAGGCACGGGTGCTGTGGTACGGCATCGACAACCCGGCCGACGTGCGGGCCACCGACATCCGGTGCGACGTCGAGGGCTGCCGGTTCTCGCTCGTGACCCCACGCGGGCAGGCCGAGATACGCACGGCCCTGCTCGGCCGGCATAACGTGTACAATTGCGTGACGGCCGCCGCCATGGCCGAGGCCCTTGACGTGCCCCACGAGGCCATCGTCGAGGGTATCAGGGCCGTCGAGACGGTGCGCGGCCGCCTGGAGCCCGTCCCGACGCGGCTGCCGTTCGGCGTGCTGGTGGACTACGCGCACAAGACCGATGCGCTAAGGCACGCGCTCTCGACGGTCCGCAACCTGGTCGAGGGGCAGGGGCGGCTGGTGGTCGTCTTTGGGTGCGGCGGCGATCGGGACCGGCAGAAGCGGCCCGCCATGGCGAAGGTGGCCGAGGAACTCGCGGACCGGATCTTCGTCACCAACGACAACCCCCGGACCGAGCAGCCCGAGGCGATTGCCGACGCGATCCTCGCCGGCTTCTCGTCGATGGAGAAGGTCACGGTGGAACTCGACCGGCGGACGGCCATCGCCCTGGCGCTGGCCGAGGCGACGCCCGGTGACGTCGTCATCATCGCCGGCAAGGGCCACGAGACGTACCAGATCATCGGCGACGTGACCCGGCCGTTCGACGACCGGCAGGTTGCCGCCGAGATCCTTCGAACACGGGAGGCCGAGCAGAAGTGATCCTGCAACGTGCGCGGCGGGTCTCCGCACCCGCCGCGAGAGGCGCGTCGAAAGCGCGGCGGGTGCGGAGACCCGCCGCGCAGTAGGCGCAATAGCCGGCCAGGCCCGGCGCATCGCAAACGGGGTAAGATGAAGTTTCGAGTGGACGAGATCGTCCGTGCGACCGGCGGCCGCTTGGTTGCCGGGGCACCGGATGCCGACGCGGGAGCCGTCTGTACCGACACGCGCTCGCTCGACGAGGGCCAGACGTTCCTTGCCCTGCGCGGCGAGCGTTTCGACGGTCACGATTTCCTTCCGGATGCCGTCGTCCGAGGCGCCGCCTGTCTTGTCGTGGACCGCGAGGACCGGCTGCCGCCCGCGCCCCCTCCGCCGACGGTGGCCGTGGTGGTTGTCGAGAACACGCTTGAGGCCCTGGCCGCCCTCGGTCGCGAGGCCCGGGCGCGCCTCGCATGCCCCGTCATCGCGGTGACCGGGTCTTGCGGAAAGACGACCGTCAAGGAGATGCTGGGACAGATTCTGATCCGTCACCTGTGCGGCCGGACGCCGCGCGCCAGTTTCAACAACCCGATCGGTGTGCCGCTGACGCTGCTCGACGCCGAACCGACGGACGAGTTCGTCCTGTGCGAGTTGGGCACGAACGCGCCGGGCGAGATCGCGCACCTGGCCCAGATCGCCCGGCCGACCATCGGAATCGTGACCCTTGTCGCGCCGGTTCACCTGGAGGGGCTCGGCACGGTCGAGGGCGTTGCCGAAGAGAAGGCGGCCCTGGTCGAGGCGATCCCGCCGGACGGCGTGGCCATCCTGAACGCCGACGACCCGCGTGTGGCGGCCATGGCCGGGCGATGCCGCGGCCGCGTCGTCACCGTCGGCCTGACCTGGGAGGCCGACCTCCAGGCCGGGCACGTGGTCCAGACGGACCGCGGCCTGTACTTCACGGCAACCGGCTCGGCGGGGTTCGAGATTCCCGTGCTGGGCGAACACCAGGCGGTGTTGGCGTTGGCGGCGGCGGCAGCGGCGCGCGAACTTGGGGTGCCGCTTGAGGAGTCGGCCGAGGCGCTGCGCCGGTTCCAGCCGCCGCCCATGCGGCTGGCCGTCGAAGAGGCCGGCGGCGTGGTCGTCGTCAACGACGCCTACAACGCGAATCCGAGCAGCATGCGCGTGGCCCTGGGGCTCCTGACCCTCTGGCCCGACAGGCGAAAGGTGTTCGTCTGCGGCGACATGCTCGAACTCGGACCCGGCAGCCGCACGCA
>DATKXP010000259.1:0-15505 GCA_035529015.1 Phycisphaerae bacterium
TACGCGTGCGTGTTCGTGGCGCTGGCGAGCCATCCGCTGCTCGACTGGTGCACGTCGTACGGAACACAACTGCTGGCGCCGATGAGCCGCATGCGGTTTGCCGCCGACTGCGTCCCGATCATCGACATCTTCTACACGCCGCTGCTCGCGCTGACGCTCGTGGGGTGCCTGATCGTCCGCAAAGTGAAACGCCTGGACGGGCCGCGCGCGTCGCTGGCCGTCGGCTGGATCGGCTTCGGCCTGAGCGTGGCGTACCTGGCCTCCGGATGGGTCCTGCACGAACGGGCGGTCGAGGTGGCGCGCGGCCTGGCGAAGGGCGAGACGGTCGTCCAGGCCGACGCCTACCCCGCCCTCGGGAGCATCTTCCTGTGGCGGACGGTGGTCGAGACGACCGACGAGTGGCAGGTCGCGCGCGTGCGGCCGCTGGCGGCCGATCCGGCGGCCACGGCGCGGGTCAACGTTGTGCCCGATGTCAGCAACCGGTGGACCTGGCTGGCCCGCGCGGTGCCGGAGGGCAATGCCTACGAGTGGTTCGCCATGGGGCGGATCCGCGCCGCGTACCGCAGGGTGGGAGACCGACACTTCGTCGAACTGCACGACATGCGCTACGGTCCGCGGCCGGAGAGCGCCGAGAGTCTGTGGCCGCTGCACATGACCTTCGAAGCGGACGAACTCATACCAGAGGTGAAGCGTCTCTCGAGACGCGGGCACCAGGACGTCTGGGGCGTGATCTCCGAGGCATGGCGCGACCTGTGGGCGCCGTGAGGGCGAGGCGCGAATAGCATCAGAACCTGTCTCCGCTGCACGCGGTTGATAGGGTAGTGCGGCCCTGCCGACAGTGACGATCAACGGAGACCCGTGTGGAACCGACGCTCCGACCGACGCCGATTCTGCTGGCAGCGGCGCTGGCGTGGCTGTTGATGGCCCCACCCTCCCCCGACGTGCTTGCCGCCGACTGGCCCCAATGGCTCGGCCCCGATCACAACGGCGTCACGCCCGAGTCGAGCGGCTACCCGGCCGGCTGGCCGCCCGCACGACTCTGGAGCAAGAACGTCGGCAAGGGATGCACCTCGCCGATCCTGGCCGGCGGCCACCTCTACGTCATGGGGTGGAGCGGCCGGGGCGGCGGAAACCCCGTCGGCACCGACTTACTTCTGTGCCTCGACGCACGCACCGGCGCCGAGGTCTGGCGGCGAACCTACCCCTGCCGCTACCAGAGCCGCATCCGGACAGGCGATACCGACGGTTACGGCGGGCCGTCGTCCACGCCCACCTTCGACCCCGAAACCGCATACCTGTACACGCTGAGCATCGACGGACACCTGTGCTGCTGGGACACGAAGCGGCAGGGCGCGCCGGTCTGGGGCATGAACTTCCACGACGCGTACAAGATTCCGCAGCGGCCCGACGTGGGGCAGGGCAAGCGCGACTACGGGCATCCGGGGTCGCCACTCCTCGTCGGCGGCCAGGTCATTGTCGAGGTGGGCGACGACAGCGGCACCGTCATGGCCTTCGACAAGAAGACGGGCCGGCGCGCGTGGACGTCGCAGGCCACCGAACTCGGCGGACACTCGGGCGGCCCCACGCCCTTCGTTGTGGACGGCGTGCCGTGCCTGGCGACGCTGGCGCTGCGCAAGGTCATCGTCATGCGGATCGACAAGGGGCACGAGGGCCGCACCGTCGGCGAGTTCCCCTGGACGACCGACTTTGCGAACAACATCGCCACCCCCGCCGCGTGGAAGAACCAGTTGGTCATCTCCTCCGACTACAACGTCAGCCGCATGGCCCTGCTCGAGGTCTCGCTCAAGGGCGGCATCCGCGAGCGGTGGCGCGTCCGCGACCACTCGAAGGTGTGCACGCCCGTCATCTACAAGGGCCGCATCTTCACGGTGGACGGAACGCTCAAGTGCCTCGACCTGGCGACGGGCCGGCGGATCTGGAGCGGCGGCCAGTTCGGGCACGGGTCGGTCCTCGTGACGGCCGGCGACGACCGCATCATCGCCTTCGGCAAAGGCGGTTTCGCGCTGCTCGACGCGCTTGGGGGCGCCTACCGCGAACTCGGCCGCGTGGACCGGCTGTTCCGGGCCACGTGTTACCCCCACGTCACGCTCGCCGGCGGAGTTCTCGCCGTCAAGGACATGGTCGGCAACCTGATCTGCTTCGACACCCAGAAGCGCGCGTCGGGCGCGGCCGCATCGAAACCGGGTCCGGCGCCCAAGCCGCCCCCGCCGACGCCTGTGGCCGGCGGCCCCTCGCCGCACGACGCCAAGGCGCCGGCGATGACCGGCACGTGGCCGGGCAACACCGACGGCCTCGTCTTTCTCTGGGCCGATGCCAAGGCGAGCAATGCGGTGACCGACGCGGCGGGCAAGACACTCCGCACGTGCTCCGTCAAGGTGCGAGCGGGCGCCAGGACCAACGAGGGCGGCGAGATGGTCCTCGGCAAGGGCGCCATGCTCGCCGAAGGCGCCGACCAGGCGCTGCTGGAGGCGTGCAAGGCCAGCCGGCAACTGGCCGTCGAGGCCCTCATCACGCCGCAGGACCTCAAGCAAGGCGGGCCGGCGCGGATCATCAGTTTCTCCGAAGACGGTTACCACCGCAACTTCACCCTCTGCCAGGAACGCGACCAGTTGCTCCTGCGGCTGCGGACCTCCGGGAATGACCTCAACGGCATGCGACCGCAGACGAACCTCTTCCGATTGACGGCCGGCAAGACCCACCACGTCATCGTCAGTTACGCTCCCGGCCGGCTGGTCGGTTACCTCGACGGCAAGCGCGTCTGCGACACCGGCCGGGTGACCGGCGACTTCTCGAACTGGGAGCCCATGCACCTTCTGTTCGGCGACGAGTGGAAGGACCCGCGGCTGTGGACCGGGCGGCTGTCGTGCATCGCCATCCACAGCCGCGTCATCGGCGCCGACGAGGCGGCCGGGCGGTATGCGTTGGCGATGAAACGCCCGAACGACAGCAGGTAGCGCGGCCGGTCGCAGGCGAGCAGAACCACCGACCTGCCTGACGGGCATGCGCCGTCATCATGCGCCAATTGCAGATTGCCGGCCTGCCGGCACCGGGTATAATGGCGCTTAAGGTCACTCGGAGAAACGGCCATGGCCAAGCGGACCTTTACGGCAGCCATTCATCGCGAGGGCGACACCTACGTGGCCCTGTGTCCGGAACTCGACGTGGCCAGCCAGGGCGCCACCGTCGAAGAGGCCCGCGCGAACCTGCGCGAGGCCGTCGAACTGTTCCTCGAAACGGCCAGCCCCCAGGAAGTGGCCGGCCGCCTCCACACAGAGGTCTACCTGACGCCGCTGGAGGTTGAGATTGCCTAGACTGCGCGTCCTGTCCGGCGCGGAGGTCTGTCGGATTCCGGCAGGTCACGGGTTTGTGGAAGCCCGCCGCCGCGGCAGCCATGTCGTCATGCAGAGGCGCCTGCCCGACACGTCGATCACGGTTGTCGTACCGGACCACAAGCAACTCAAGCGCGGCACCCTCTCGTCCGTCATCCGCCAGAGCCGCCTGCCGCGCAACCTCTTTGAGGCGTAAGCCGCGCGACGTCAAAGAGACGCTCGTCCCGCCGCGCCACATCACGTACCCGTACATGGCGGCGCCGAAAGACGCCATGCTGCGCGGCGCGGTGGGGGGAGGGTGACCCGACGCTCCCGCGTCGGGCTCGATCGGCGGCGGGGTGGGCCGAGTGTTGGTTCCGAACGCTTGAATCCTCCCCTTGCTCGCATTACGATAGCCTCCGCCAAAGGAGCCGGGTGTGGGAATCGCCAAGCCCATTGCGGACATGGGGCGTTATGTGGCCGACCGGGTCGGCGACCTGGGCCGGTTCACCATCTTCAGCGCCCACATGTTCCGCTGGGTCTTCACGGACTTCACGCGGTGGCGGCTGCTGCAGCCGCAACTCTATGAGGTCGGGGTGCGCAGCATGCCGGTCATCGTCTTCACGGGCGCCTTCGTGGGCATGGTGCTGGCGGTCCAGTCGTACTTTCAGTTCGAGTCCGTCGGCCGCGGGTCCTGGTCGGGGGCGGTCATCAACCTGTCGGTGGTCAAGGAACTGGGGCCCGTTCTGGCCGGCGTGATGATCGCCGGGCGCGTCGGCGGGGCGCTGGCGGCCGGGCTGGGCACCATGAAGGTGACCGAGCAGATCGACGCGCTGCGGGCCATGGGGGCCGACCCGATCCGGCACCTGGTCGTCCCGCGGTTCCTGGCGTGCCTGCTGCTCATTCCGTTCCTGACGGTCTACTGCGACTTCGTGGGCATTGTGGGCGGGTACGTGGTGGCGTGGGGTTACGGCGTCGATACGCACGAGTACTGGATGCACTCGGCCAACGTGATCGAGAACTGGGACATCGCCGCCGGCCTCATCAAGAGCGCGTTCTTCGGCGCAGCCATCGCCCTGGTGGCGTGCTACAAGGGATTCCAGAGCCGCCAGGGCGCCGAGGGCGTCGGCCGCGCTGCCACCGAAGCCTTCGTCGTCTCCTTCATGGCCATCCTGATCCTGGACCTGTTCATCGTTCTGTTCCTTCAAGGGCTGTACGACTACCTGTGGGGGCGGGCCAGCATCTTCCTATGAGCGCAGAGGAGCCAATCCGCACGGAGTCCGCCGCCGCGTCGGCCCCGGCCGCCGTGGACGGGCCCCCCGTCCTGATCCGCCTCGAAGGCGTCCGCAAACAGTTCGGCGGCCACCCCGTCTTCCGGGACCTGACGCTGGCGTTCCGCCGGGGCGAGACGGCGGTGGTCCTGGGCGCCAGCGGCGTCGGCAAAAGCATCATGCTGAAACTGATCCTGGGGCTCGTCAAACCCGACGCCGGCCGCATCTATATCGACGGCGCCGAGATCACCCGCCTCGACGAGCGGCACCTCATGCCGCTGCGGACGCGGTTCGGCATGCTGTTCCAGGGCGCCGCCCTGTTCGACTTCCTGACGGTCTACGAGAACGTGGCTTTCACGCTGCGCGAGCACAAGACGTGGCCCGAGGAAACCGTCCGCGAGGTCGTCCGGCAGAAACTCGCCCTCGTCGATATGGACGGCACCGAGGACCTCCTGCCGGAGGAACTCTCGGGCGGCATGAAGAAGCGGGTGGGCCTCGCCCGCGCCATCGCCATGGACCCCGAGGTCATCCTCTACGACGAACCGACCACCGGCCTCGACCCCGTCACCGCCGACACCATCAATGAACTGATCGTGCGGTGCCAGCGGGAACTCAAGACCACCAGCATCGTCGTCACGCACGACATGGCCAGCGCCTACAAGGTGGGCGACCGCCTGGTCATGCTCCACGAGGGCGAGGTCATCGCGGACGGTCCGCCCGAGGCCATCCGCGGGCACCGCGACGTCCGCGTCCAGCGGTTCATCCACGGCGACGCGAGCCTCGCCGCGCCGGCGCCGCAAGGAGACATCCCGTGACCGACCGAAGGAACGTCGTCGTCGGCCTGTTCGTCCTGTTCGGGCTGCTCCTGTTCGGGGGACTCATCGTCTGGTTCGAAGGCGTGGCGGTGCTGATTCGCGGCGGGTACACCGTCCGCGGGCATCTTCCCAGCGCGCGGGGCATTCGGGGCGGCAAACGCGTCCATCTGGACGGCGTCGAGATCGGCGACGTCCGCACCGTCACCAACAGCCAGCCCGAGCGGCACGGCGTCTGGGTCGAGATCCGGGTCAACCCCGACGTCCGCATCCCGCAGGATGCCATCCTCGTGGTTCAGCAGAGCACCATCGGCGACCTGTACCTCGATTTTCAGACGCCCATCGAGATCGAGGGCGCCGTGACGGAAACCGGAACCGATCCCGACTCCGGCGAGGCGCTCATCCGGTGCACCTTCCCGGACGGCGTGCTCCTGAGGCCGGGCAACGCCGTCCGCATGGCCGGCAAACAGGTGGGCTCCGTCCAGACGGTGGGGGCGCGCGAGAACGAGCAACCGGGCATCCACGTCGGCCTTCGGATCCACACCGGCACCGCCGTTCCCGCCGACGCCCGGGTCGCCGCCAAGAAACCCGGCGTGGGCCAGGCCCGCGTCGAGTTCGGACCGCCGGACCGACCGTTCGCCTGCCTGCCCACCAACGGCACGGCCAGGGTCGATGGCGTCATCAAGGCGCCCGAACTCCTGCCCGAAGACATGATGACCGACTTCCGCGAGGCCATGGGCAAGTTCGGACAACTCGACGCCATCCTCAACAACGTCCAGGACTTCACCCAGCCGCGCACCCTCAAAGACGTCGAAGCCGGAAAGCAGAGCAACGTCTGGACCGTCCTCGAACAGGTCGAACGCACCGCCAAGAGCCTCGACGTCCAACTCCACAAGCCGACCGGCGAACTCGGCGGCCTCATCGCCGACGCCCGGAAGGCCGCACAGACCCTCCAGAAAGCCATGGAGCAGGCCGGAAAGACACTCGCCACCGTGGACCAGGCCGGAAAGACCATCCAGGAGAGCGGCAAGAAGGTCAACGTCCTCGTGACCAAGGGCGACGCCTTCATCGCCAAACTGTCGAAGGACTCCGACGAGGCCGGAAAACTCATCCAGAACCTCAACGCCCTCGTGACCGACGTCCGCGGCGGCAAAGGCACCGTCGGCAAACTCGTGGCCGACGACGAACTGCACCGCGCGCTCGTGACCCTCATCGAAAACCTCCGCGCGACCACCGACAACATCAACCGACTCGTCATCCTGTGGCGCGAAGAAGGCGTCATCTGGGGCAAGGAAGGTAAGTGACGGCAAAATGACGAATCCCGCGCGGCAGGTCAGGAGGACCGCCGTGCGGGAAACCTGCTCCCGAAAGGCCCAGCCATGGCCGACATCCAACTCGCTTTCCTCGGCGCAGGGAACATGGCCGAGGCGATAGCGCGCGGCATCCTCGGGGCCAAGGTCCTCGCGCCGAACGAGATGCTGGCCGCCGACCCCGCCCAGGAGCGGCGCGACCTCTTCGAGCAGCAACTCGGCATCGCCGCCCACGCCGAGAACCGGCCCGTTGTCGAGGCCGCGCCCGTCGTGATGGTGGCTGTCAAGCCGCAACAGTTCGACGCCGCCCTGGCGCCCCTGGGCAGTGCGTTCGGACCGGGGAAACTCGTCATCTCGATCTGCGCGGGTATCTCGACCCGCCACGTCGAGGAGGTCCTGGCCTCCGGCACGCGCGTGGTCCGGGCGATGCCGAACACGCCGATGCTCGTGGGGCGCGGCATGGCGGGCATCTGCGCCGGGTCGTGCGCGACGCCCGACGACCTCCAGACCGCCGAGCGGTTGCTGGGCGCCGCCGCCTCTTGTGTTCAGGTCCCCGAAGACCTGATGGACGCCGTCACGGCGGTCTCGGGGTCCGGCCCGGCGTACTTCTTCTATCTTGTGGAACTCCTGGCCGAGGCGGCCGTCGAGGTCGGCCTCTCCGAAGACGACGCCCGGCGCCTGGCCCGCGTGACGTTCGAGGGCGCCGCCAAACTGCTCGCCGAATCCGGCGAAGAGGCGGCCGACCTTCGCCGCAAAGTCACCAGCCCCGGCGGCACCACCGAAGCCGCCATCCGCACCTTCGACGGCCTCCGCCTCAAGCACACCGTCCTCGAAGCCGTCAAGGCCGCCCGCGACCGGGGAAGGGAGTTGGGGCGGTAGGAGACGCACCCTCCGTTCGGGACAATGGCATGGAACACGGCCCGTCAGTCAAAACGGGTTGGCTCATGTGGACCCTGGCCCTCGTTGGAGCCGCGGCGTGGGGCGCCTGCCTGCTCTACGACGCAGCGGCGCCCGTCTTGCCGCGGGCCCTTCTTTGGGCAGGGGTCCTCCCCGCCATCCTGTTCGTATCGTGGTGCCTCTCCCGTGCTGTGGGGTACGTTATCCAGGGGACGAGGCGGGACGGAAGGCAACGCTGATCCGGGGGCTACCGGGGCGGAAACGCCAGGCCCGTTCACGGGCCTTGTCCCGAAGGGTGCAGGCCAGGGCCTTTGGCCCTGGTTAACAGGCGTCGAGGCGATATGATCCACATTGGGGTATTTCCGTGAAGCCCGCTTCCCTCCGGGTCGCGGCTGGCCCTCCTGTCTCTAGGCCACGATGCTGCCGGCCCGCCCCAGTTAGGGCGGCAACCGAAGTGGTGACGGGTGTTGACGGGCCCGTTCGGGACAATGGCATGGAGCACGGCCCGCCAGTCAAAACGGGTTGGCTCACGTGGGCCTTGGCCCTCGTTGGAGCCGCCTTGCGGCCAGGGCGAGCCCGGCCAGCAGAAGCGCGGCGGAGGCCGGCTCGGGGGTGGGCACCGGCGCATTGCCGCCAAGCGGCGCGCCTTCGGAGAGAACCCACGCCCGGTCGATGAGATCGTAGTCGTTCGAGTCGATGGTGTTGTCGTAGTCAAAGTCGCCCACCGCGATGTACTACGGAATGATCCGGCCGCTCATGCCGTTCCGCATCAAGGGCGCGATCTGGTACCAGGGCGAGAACAACGTGGGCGACGGCTACTGGTACCGCTACAAACTGGCGGCGATGGTCCGAAACTGGCGCGAGCGATGGGGAATAGGCGAATTCCCTTTCACCATCGCACAACTGGCCGGCAACGGTCGCCACAGGCCCGATGAGCCGTGCGAGCGAGGGGGCTGGGCCGAGTTCCGCGAGGCGCAGCACGCCGTGACGGACCTCCTGCCCAACGTCGGAACCGCAACGCTCATCGACGTCGGAGAGACCAACGACGTCCACGCCTGGAACAAGCACGCCGCCGGACGGCGGCTCGCCTTGTGGGCCCTCGCAAGAGACTACGGGAGGGACATCGCCTGCTCGGGCCCGGTCTACAGATCGCACAGGATTGTGGGCAACAAGGTGGTCGTCGAGTTCGACTCCGTCGGCAGCGGGCTGACCTCCGCCAGGCTCACCGCCAAGGAATGCTCCGTTCCCGCCCGCAAGGGCAAGAGCGAGGAGTGGGAGGTCCAGATAGCCAAGCCGGAGGGTGTCCGCTACGCCTGGTCGGGCAACCCGAAGGCAAACCTCTACAACCTCGACGGCCTGCCGACCCTGCCGTTCCGCACCGACGACCTGGAACTACTGATCCAGGGGAGGAAGCGAGACGCGTGGGGCGGATACACGTTCCGCGTGCGGCCCGGCAACCCTCGGCATCCCCCACCAGTTCCGAAGCCCACTCTGCAGCGATAAGGAGGTGCGCCGTGCCATCTCGAGTTCCCGTGAAACGCTTGATTCAGCCTGGTGCCGTGCCTCCTGCCCACGTGAACGGCGCCGTGTCCCTGGTTCGGGGGGGGCGGGGGACACGAGACTTGATTCATGGTTGACAGGGGCGTGGGGGCGGTCATAAGGTGGGGGCATGGCACGGCTGGCGAGAGGCGCCCGCTGGGCGGTGTCCGATTCCTCCGGCGACTTCAGCGCCGCCTCGGCCGTCGCCTCATCCCCGGCAACCCCGGCCATCCACCCAAGAGGAGAAGACAGGGGTCTTCGCCGACCACCGTGACGGCTCGGTGTGCCATGTTCGTGGAGCGGCTATGACTGCCGAATGGCGTCTCAATGGTCCTCAGCGCCTTGATGCGCTCGACCCCGGGATTCTCGACGAGATTGGCCGGGGATTTCAAGACGACGACGTCTACCTCACCACCGCCAATCCCGAAGACTATGCCGACGTGGAACGCCTGTCCGCCGATGCAAAACGAGCCGATGTGTATTCTCCCCTCACGGCCGAGACCATCAGTTGGCTGATAGATCGCAATCCGGACGGCCCGGGTTTTTTGATTCTGGCGAAGACATCAGAGGCGGATGAGATCGTCGGGCATTTCTTGTTTTATCCCAAGGCCCTTCTCCATCGGCCATCACCCGATGAACCGCCGGTTTCGATTCAGAACTACTTCCATGGCAATCTGTATGTCGTGACGTCACAGCGAGGGAACGGCATCTTTCGCAGGATGATGGCGTTTGGATTGAAGATCCTCGAGCGGTTCGGCGTGGCCTACACCTACAGCGTGCCAAACCAGCGTTCGACACCGGGGCTCCTGAAATACGGCTTGACGCGGGTTGGCACCGTGCCGTTTTGGGCTCAGCCAACCTGGCGGGCCTGGCGATGGATCAACCCGCTTGCCGCCCGACCGCGCAAAGACATTCGATTCGAGCCTCGCTCAGAGTTTGATTCGGCCTTTGAAGACCTTGCGCATCGATCGGTGCCTCGTCGGGCGCGGGTCTGGGGCTGCCGAAGCGTCGAACAGTTGAACTGGCGGTTCCGCGACAGACCCGGCGTTGATTACGACATTGACTATGCCTTCGAAGCCGAGAAACCGGTCGGGTACATCGTGACTCGCCGAATGTCGATTCTGGGCCGATGCGCGCTCGTGCTCTGCGATTTTGCGTTTGAACGGGTCTCCGGAGGGCGCCTGGCCACGGGCATTCAAACGGCACGAGACCGCAACGACGAGCATCTCGATCTGGTCATGGCCCCTGCCTCTACTCCTGACAAACGGGCGCGGCGTGCTCTCTGGCGCGCTGGGCTTGTGCCCATACCGCAGCGTCTTTTGCCGCAACCGGTCGCCGTCATTGGAGGGCCGGTGCCTGGAGATGCGGGCGTTACGTTGCCTTCCACAAGGCATTGGCACGCGACGCCCTACGACTGGGATGTCTTCTAGCGCCGTTTCCAGAAAGGTCGTGTGCATTCTCGGGGGTGCCACTGGCGAAAGAGTCCGCCAGTGTTGCTGAGACACTGGCGGACAAGCCGCCAGTGGCACCCGCGTCGGAAAAGTCATAGGACCTTTCTGAAAACCGCTCTAGTGGAGAGGCCCACATGAGATGCAAAGGACTGGGAATGGGCGAAGCGAGTTCGCAGGCGATGGCGTGGACAAGGCTCATCACGCTGGTGTCGATCGCCGTTTGCGCCCCGGGACTGGCCCGGGCGGCGCGCGGGGTTGAAGAGCCCGCGCGGCCCCGCAACTGCCGTTTTGACGGTACAATGTCCCGCGAGGTGCTCGAACACTATCTCTCCCGATCCATCACGATGGAGGGCCTGCTGAACGGCAGGGGCGACCTCGACGACAACATCCGCATGCTCAACACGATGGGGGCGAAGTTCATCGGACGGAGCCTCTGCCTGTGGGGCGGCGAGGCCAATCTGCTGAGCAACCTCCAGCGCGCCAAGCGGCAGGCGCCGAGGCTCCACAAGGCCGATCCGGACGTGATTCTGCAAGCCTGCATCTTCGAAATCGTGACCACCCAGGTCAACCAGGTTCCCGTGCCGGATTGGGCCTTTGTCGCCTTGGGGCAGCCGGTGGAGGAAAGGAACTTCCGGTACGCCGACATGCTCTATCCCGACGGACGGTTCAAGAACCACTGGAGGGCCGGCAACTCGGTCCCCGACGTGAGCCGGCCGGAGACGAAACTCTGGTTCTATTTCCTCGCGGCGTCGTTCATCGATGTGGGCTGTGAAGCGATCCACTTCGGGCAGACCGAATTGATGAACCACAATGACCGGGAACTTGAGCACTACTCCCAGGTGCTCGCCCTCATACGGTCTTATGCGGCCAAACACGCCCGCAGGCACATGCTGGTGTGTGATTCTCACGTTCCGAGCGGCGGTCTGGTGCGCGGCGGGAAACTGCTCATGGATTTCCACTCGTTCCCGCTGCGGATCATGGAAGTCCCCGACAAGCCGCAAGAGGCAGTCCTCAAGGTGGGGTTTTCCGACAGCATCTACGGCCGAAGCAAAGGCGGCATGACATTCAGCGGGTGGGAGTGTGAGCACCTGCCCTACCTGGTCGAGATCGACAACTGGGGCGTCAGCAGACAACCTGGCGAGGCCAGGGCAGGTGGGATCTGGATCTGGGGCTATGACGAAATCACCTGGTTCGCGCACCAGAGCAAACCGTATCGCGCCGACTGGCTGCGCTACGCCTGGGACTGGGTCCGGCGGACGGACCCCAACGGCTATCTCCAGATGCCCGGCAGCCGCACGCTCCGCTCTCCGCGGGACCGCATGCGATGGTACTACGCCAATACGCCGAGCCCAGCAGTCCCCGACGGGTTTGGCGACGAGGAAGCGATTCGCGCCATTTGGGCGGCGGATTCGGAAGAGCATTACGTGTCCGGGGACAAAACACGGTCTTTCATGCCCTGACGAGCAGCGCGAGGAGAAAACGGTACACCGTCCCCGGGAGCGCCCGCGCAACCATCCCACCGTCCTGGAATCCCGATGCGTCATTGACCTTGACGCCCGGGGACCTTTCGTGTTAGGTTATCGGTATGGTACCGTTCGCGTGGGCCGCGCTTCCCGCGTATCCGAATCGCATCACGTCGCGCGGCTATCGCCCGCTGCCGAAGAGGAGAGAACAGTATTGTGTCCCCGGAAACTGCTTCTTGCACAATTAGGAAGGATGCATTAGACTACCGCGGAGTGTGGTAGCCAGCTTGTGGTAGCCAGCTTGGGGGGCCGTGCCGGCCTTGGGCTTTGCACGCAGCCTGTCAGTTTGGGGAGGCAAGAAACATGTTGCCAGACTTTCCAGAGGTGCGCCAGCTGATTGGCCGGATTCTCGAAGAATGGTTTGAGTTCTGCTGCAACCGTAGGCTTGGCTTGATGGGGCGAATGAGGAAGGTGGTAATGCACGAGGGCGGCCGAAGCGCCCTCAGGAGATGGGACGGTAGCATTGAGCGCAAGCCAATGGGCCGCATAGGTTCGGCGGTCACCTTGAGAAAGGAGGAGCTTGAGAGCAAAGGCGTGGGGGCAGTCCTGGAGGCTCTGCAGACCACGGCGGAGGATATGGCGGGCAAGCAAGGCAGATTCATGATTCGGCGCATCAACGAAACTCTCGAAGAAGCAGGCCAGGTGCGCCACGCCAAGGGGCAGGCTCTTACACCAGGCCTCATCCTCGAGATGCTGGACATGGTGGATATTGACTTCGACGAGCGTGGACAGCCCAAGATGCCCACTCTCATGTGCGGTGAAGCCCTTTTTGAGGCCGCCAAGAAGCTGGAACCAACCATTGAGTACGAAACGAAGCAGAGGCAGATCATTGAGAGCAAGCGACTCGCGTGGCGTGAGCGAGAGGGCGATCGAAAACTGGTTGGCTAAGGCAAGTGAACGCAGCTACCAAACAGCTTTCTGCCACCTTCTCGGTGCGATGGGGTATACGGTAGTCCACAGCACGAGCCACGGTCCCGCGGAAGAGGGCAAAGATGTGATTGCCCTCGACCGGCGCAGCAGGCCCGTTGCATTCCAACTGAAGCGCGGTAGCATCACTCCCCGCACGTGGCGGGAATTCGAAGCCGAGATCATTGAACTGGTTGAGTTGCCGATCCGACATCCGTCCATAAGCGGAAACGTCAGGCACTGTGCCTTGCTCGTCACGACGGGCTACATCCACGAGTTGGTCAGCAGCAGGATCCAAGGCCGCAACCAGGATTGGGCCCAGCGAGGCTTCCAACCGCTGGCCACGTGGTCAGGCTCAGAGCTCCTTGCTAAGTTCTGCACTCATACCGGTGCGTTTCTTCCACAGCCAATACCCGACTTCCATCGCCTGTTGGGCTTCATGATAGGCGCCGGAGACGGCCTCTTGGACAAGGATGAGTTCTCCCTCCTGCTGGGATCAGTTCTCCCTGTGGCCGAGGATTCTCCGAGCATCGGGAGGGCGAAGGCCAGCCGCGCCGTTGCTTCGGCTGCCGTCATGGTGGAGTATGCCATGGCGGGTTTCGACAAGAAACAGAATCACTACGCTCGCATTGAAGCCTACACGATGCTTGCATGCTATGTTCTCGCCACCGCTGCGCGGCTGAGGCTTCCCAAGTCGGCGTGGTCGGGGACCTTCAACTTGATTGAATCAGCACTCGACGCTTGTGTTCGACTTCTCGCTGAGGAGGCTGTCAAACTCGACGTTTTCGGCCAGGGAAGTCCGATGACGGATCCGTTCGTTGCTCCGTATCGTGCGGCCCTTGTTGTAGGTGCGCTTTCGGCTCATGGCTTATGGTGTATGCTTGGCGGGAAGAGCGAATGGTTTGCAGGGCAGCTCGATCAGGTGCGGCGGACCGTCAAGGTGCTTTCGCGTCAGGCGCATCTGCCTGCCGAATCGGTTGTTCCGGCGATCTTCTTGGCCTCACAGTTCCTAAGGCATCACGGGGCGATGCGTGATGCGGATGCGATGTTCAAGCAGCTTCTCAAGGCGTCAGTGTTGCGCAAGCACCCCAAGCACAACTTGGGCCCCTTGTGGGGTCCGTATCTGCCTCTCGAAGATGCAATACTCCGACACCTAGGCAAGCCTGTGGAGCATGCGGATGCAGAAGCCTGGGAGCACCTCACCCATACTGCGTGGCCTCTAGTCCTCATCGCGGCACGTCGCTTGATGCGTCAGGATCTGGAACGGTTGTGGCACCCCATTACATCGCTGCTCTTCACCGAGACAGTACCTGCGAGATCCTATCAGCGGCTACTGTGGCGCGTGCCTACAGCAACGATGATGCAGGCAATGGTGCCTCGACCCCAGAGCTGGGCGGACTTGCGGAAGCAAGCCAGTCGCGTAGAGGGTCTACCAGCAGCGCTGAGACGAATGTGCCGATGGCTGCCTTACTACGTTCTTGTTTACCCACACCGCTTCAACGCCGGCGCTGTGCTTGCCTTGGATGATGCGTTGAACGTCTAAGCCAGAGTTCCGAGAGTTCCGGTAACACACAACTCAGTGCGCCTTGACGCGGGTCGGGTGTGGCGACAGGGGTCGGAACACGGTCACCCTTTGCTGCTCTGCGGAACACGAGCGGGCTGACCATCCCACCCCCTCAGATCCCTGCCGTTCCTGGCGTCCTTGCGCCTTGGCGTGAGACGCCGTTGCGGCCACTACCCGCTTCCCTCCGGGGCGCGGCTAAAAGGGCTGTTGCTCCGTTGCCCAGTCTCCGGTCGTTCTTCGCGTTCTTCGCGTCCTTTGCGGTTCCCCCCACGGCCCCCATTTTGTTAGAGTTCTAACAATCTCCGCCGCCCTTGGCGAGACGTAAGCCTTTGCGCCACAAGGCCTTGCGCGAATCGCCCGTTTTCGGCCTCTCGTATTCCATTCGGCCCATACGTCGAACCCCCTCCTGCGCGGCCCCGCGGCCGTTTTCGCCCTTCTCGATAGCGCCAAGGCCGTTTTTCGCCTCCCGGTTTTGTTAGAGTTCTAACAAGTTGCCGTGCCTCCAGCCTCCAGTCTCCGGCCTCCAGCCTCGTCTCTCCCCGCCTTTTGTATACTTTAGCACCTATTGACCCCGCTCCACTTAGGTTAAAAAAGGGGTAAAAAGGAGCAAGAACGGACTAAGTTTGAGCAAAAAGCGATCAGAAACCGATCAAAACGACGCGCATTTTGCCTTGCCTATCTTCACATTCGGGCCCCGAATCGCCGTTTCTGGGCCAGAAACGAGGTTCGGCCCTCCGAAAAGCGCGATTTGGGGGGGTCCAAAGAAAGGCCGTTTTCGTAAAGTATATACCGCTGCGGAGTCAAGTCCTGAGAGTTCTGTAAAATGGCATCTCCTCGTTGGGCGGCGTGGGGCCTGCGGAGGCCGAGGGGACCGAGGCCGGAGCGGGCCCCACGCTCAGGCCA
>DATKXP010000260.1:0-45408 GCA_035529015.1 Phycisphaerae bacterium
GCGGCGTTCGCCGATGTCGCCGGCCAGGTTGTACAGTTCGGCCGTCTCCTCCTCGTAGAACTCGACGAGTTTCCAGTCGCCCGCCCTGACGGCGGCTCCCGGCGCCCACGTGCTGCCGTGGTAGTGGGGATAGTGCCAGAAGATGGCGTCCCGCGGCAGCGTCTTGCCGCCCGCCAGCAGCGGCGCCAGGCTCAGGCCGTCCACGTGCTGCTCGGGTCGCGGCGGGAGGCCGGCCAGTTCGAGCATCGTCGGATAGAAGTCGGTGCTGGTGACCGGCACGCTGCACGTGCTGCCCGGTCGGGTGACGCCCGGCGCGCGGATGATCATGGGTTCGCGGATACCGCCCTCGTAGCACCATCCCTTTCCCGCGCGGAGCGGCAGGTTGGAGGTCGGATAGCCGCGCCGGCCCAGCGTCGAGAGGCCGCCGTTGTCGGACATGAAGATGACGACCGTCTCCTCGGCCAGGCCGAGGCGGTCGATGGCGGCGAGGACGCGGCCGACGTTCTCGTCCATGGCGCGGACCATCGAGGCGTAGGCGGGGTTGTCTTGCCGCATCTTGGTCCACCCGTTGCGCTCTCTTGTCTGCTCCGGCCCCTTGAGGGGCGGCAGGGCGTCGGCCTTCTTCTGGTATGCCTCGACGTGCCGCTTGCACGCCTGGATGGGCGTGTGGACGGTGTAGAACGAGAGGTACAGCAGAAACGGCTCCTTGCCGTGCGTCTGGAGGAAGCGGACCGACTCGGCGGCCAGGCGGTCGGTCAGGTATTCGCCCGCGGGGCCGTCCTCGAGTTTCGGATTCTTGTAGGGCGTGTAGTAGCCTCCCGGCGGCGAGCCCGCGTGATGGCCGCCCTTGTTGATGTCGAACCCCTGCTGCTCGGGGAAGAACCCCTGGCCGCCCAGGTGCCACTTGCCGGCGAAGAAGGTGCGGTAACCGGCCTCTTTCAGGACCTCGGCGATGGTGACCTCTTCGAGGGCCAGTTGGTTGTGGATCGGCGGGGCCAGGAGTTTGCGGTTCTTCGGCCGCTGGCCGGGTATCCAGTCGGTGATGCCCAGCCGGGCCGGGAACTTGCCGGTCATGATGCTGGCCCGCGTCGGGCTGCACACCGGGCACGCCGCGTACGCGTCGGTGAAGCGCATGCCCGATGCCGCCAACCGGTCGAGGTTCGGCGTATCGTGGAAGGTGCTGCCGTAGCAGCCGAGGTCTCTCCACCCCAGGTCGTCCACGAGGAAGAAGACGAAGTTCGGCTTCCTGCGCGGCGCGGCGCGGAGGGCGCCCGGCAGGACGGCGGCGGCAGCGCCGAAACCGAGCCACTTGAGGAAGTCACGGCGGCAGTGACGCCTGTTCGTATCCTTCATGCGCCTCTCCTTCACCTGGGCAGGCCCACCTTGCCCTGCGTGCCGCAAGTATACCGCCCGGGACGATGCCGTGCCACCCGCGCGTCGTAGCAGAGCCGCGACCGTCAGGGAGCGGCCGCTTCCTCGCGGGCGCGGCTCAGACCGCTGCACACCAACTCCACCTGTGACTGAGGCGTTACGCCCGTCGCCAAGATTCCCTTTGCGCGCGGGGGCCGTCGCCGTATCATCTGACGTGGAAACCGGCGCACGGGCCGGACGGCTCTCGGACTCCCGCGCCGGTTGCGACACGTGAAAGGAGAAGCGGATCATGCAGAGACGAAAATTCCTGGGCGCCGTGGGCGCGGCCGGCGCGGCGGCGATGGGCGTGGTGGCCGAGACGGCCGGCGCGGCCGGTGCGCCGAAGAAGCAGTACCTGGAACTGCGGCTGTACAGTTGCGACGCCGGCGCCATGCGCGAGGGGCTCGAGACGTTCCTCGGCAAGGTGGCCATCCCCGCGTGGAACCGGGCCGGGATCAAGCCCGTGGGGGTGTTCGGCATGACCGAACCCCCGAGCGCGGACGTGTACGTCCTCCTGCCCCACGACTCCATCGAGTCGTTTGCCGCCGCGCCGCACCGCGTGTGGGCCGACGCCGCGTACCAGACGGACGGGGCGGCGTTCCTCGACACGCCGAAGCAAGAGCCGCCGTACAAGCGGATCGAGAGTTCGCTGATGCTCGCGTTCGACGGGATCCCCAAGGTCGAAGTGCCGGCGACGAAGGACACGCGCGTCTTCCAACTCCGCATCTACGAGAGCCACTGCGCCGAGCGGGCGATGCGCAAGATGGAGATGTTCAACACGGGGGGCGAACTCGCGCTGTTCCGCCGCACCGGCATGAACCCCGTCTTCTTCGGCCAGAGCCTCGTCGGGTCCAAACTGCCGAACCTGACCTACATGCTGGGCTTCGACGACATGGCGGCGAAGGAGGCGGCCTGGAAGACGTTCGGCGGCCACCCGGAATGGAAGACGATCCGGTCCGATCCGAAGTACAAGGACACGGTCTCGACCATCACGAACCTCATGCTGCGTCCGGCGGCGTGTTCGCAGATCTGAGTGCGGGACGTGAGCGGGCGGCGCGACGCGAGACGCCGTGGCGGCTCGTGTTGTCATCCTGCCATCGCGCGGTATAATCGAACCGTCCGCACAACACGCCCTTGGGGAGCGGCTGATGATCCACGTGGACGTTGACAGATCGGAACTGGCCGACTTCTGCCGGCAGCGGCACATCAAGGAACTGGCTGTCTTCGGGTCTGCCTTGCGCGGCGATTTTGGCCCTGAGAGCGACGTGGACCTGCTTGTCGAGTTTGAGCCGGAGGCCCGAATCGGTTTCCTGGCGCTGGCGAAGGCCGCCCGCGAGTTGTCGGCTCTCTTTGGCCGAAGGGTTGACCTGGTTCCGAAGAACGGACTGAAGCCATGCCTGCGCACTGAAGTCCTGGCCGGCGCGGAGGTGCTCTTTGCGGCCTGAGGCACTGTACCTGACCGACATTGTCGAGGCGGCCGACGCGGTTGCCGAGTTCCTTCAGAGTGTCGAACGGGACTCCTTCCTCGGCAACGAGTTGCTCCGAAGCGCTGTTCTGCAGAAACTCTCCGTGATGGGTGAGGCGGCGGCCCGAGTGAGCGGCGAGTTCACGGCTCGGCATCCTGAAGTCGAGTGGGCCGACATTGTTGCTTTCCGCAACATCGCGGTCCACGCCTACTTCAACGTCGATTGGTCAATCGTTTGGGTGGCCGCCACGGAAGACGCGCCGGCGCTCAGAGAACAGATCCTGCACATTCTCCGGGCCGAGTACGGCGAGGTACAGCCCGGGGACGAAGAAGGGAACGGGCGCGCATGACGCTTATCCCGTTCGGCCGCCAACTCAAGAGCCTTGGCCGCCTCGGCCACGTCGGGTCCGTCCTGACGAAGAACGGGTTCGGCTGGCTGGTCCTGCGTCTGCACCTGGACCGGCTGGTGCCGTTCCGCAAACGGCTGCTGCGGAGTCGGGGCCGCGAAGAGGAACGGGCGGATCCGTCCACGGCGTCGCGCGTGGCGAAGGTCTTGGAGGAGTTGGGTCCGACGTACGTCAAACTCGGCCAGGTCCTGGGCAGCCGGACGGACCTCCTGCCGCCCGCCTTCATCGACGAGTTCCGCAAACTCCAGGACCGCGTGGCGCCGTTTCCGACGGCGGCGGCCCGGGCCGAGATCGAGCGTGAACTCGGCGCTGCGATCGACGAGGTCTTCGACGACTTCGGCCCCGAGCCCTTTGCCGCCGGCAGCATCGCGCAAGCCCACGCCGCCCGGACGAAGGACGGCACGCCGGTCGTCATCAAGGTCCGCCGCCCGGGCATCCGCGACGTCCTGGAAGCCGACATCGACATCCTGATGGGGCTGGCGCAACTGGCGGAACGGTACGTGCCGGAGTACCGCATCTTCCGGCCGTCGCTGATGGTCGAGGAGTTCGCCCAGACGGTGCGGCGTGAGGTCGATTTCATCGCCGAGGCCTCCAACACGCAGCGGTTTGGCGAGGCCTTTGCCGACAACCCGCACATCCGTGCCCCGCGCGTCCTGTGGCACCTGACGAGCAGCGGGGTCCTGACGCTGGAGCGGCTCGAGGGCGTTGCCGTGTACGACGCCGCCGCCCTTGACGCCGCCGGCGCCGACCGCAAGGCCCTGGCGGCCCACTTCACGGATGCGTTCATGCGGCAGTATTTCGAGTTGGGCCTGTTCCACGCCGACCCGCATCCGGGGAACCTGGTAATCCAGCCACCGGACGTCGTGGGCATTCTGGACTTCGGCCAGGTGGGACGGTTGGGCGATACGCTCCGCTCGAAACTCGGTACGGCCCTGGTGGCCTCGATCAACCGCGACTTCGACATCGTTCTGGACGTCCTCGACGACCTGGCCGCCCTGCCCGACGACGTGGACAGCGAGCGCCTCAAGGGCGACCTCGCGGCCTTGGTGGACAAGTACGCCGGCGTGCCGCTCAAGCAACTCGACCTGCGAGAACTGTTCGACGAGATCACCGCGACGGCCCGGCGGCACCGCGTCGTCTTGCCGCGCGGCTTCATCCTCCTCGGCAAGAGCCTCGTCACGATGGGTGGCGTGGCCCTCGACCTGGACCCCGACACCAGCATGGTGGAGGTGGTGCGACCGCGGATGCGGCGGCTGATGGCCGAGAAGGTCTCGGCCAAGCGGCTGGCCCATCACGGCATGGCGTCGGCCTATCATCTGATCTCGCTGGTCGAGCAGGGGCCGCGCTCCGTCCGCCAACTGGTGCGGAAACTGATGCGCGGGCGGCTCCAGATCCTCTTCCGCCACGAGAACCTCGAACACCTCATCACCGAACTCGACCGCTCCAGCAACCGCATCGCCTTCTCGATGATCGTGGCGGCCATCATCCTGGGGTCGGCCATCATTCTGCAGACCAGCATCGGGCCCAACCTGCCGTACACCGAGATCCCCGTCCTGGGTATGCTGGGGTTCCTGTTGGCGGGCCTGCTGGGGCTGTGGCTGGTTATTGCGATCCTGAGGTCCGGCAGGTTGTGACGCATCGTGAATGCGGCGCCTGCGCCGGCCGTCTGTCCTGGAGCAGAGGTGAACCATGCGAATCATCGGCTACACGCTGGCCGTCACGATCGCGGTCGGGGGGCTCGGGCCGGGCGTCTGCCCGGCCCAGGGACTCGGATCCGGTATCACGACCGACGTGCGCGAGTTCGACGTCCTTCGCAACGACCGCAAGGTCGGGAGCATGCGCCTGAAGATCATGACCGTCAAAGACGTCGTCATCCTCGACGAGGAACTGGACGTCCCGTTCAAGGGCAAGGGCAAGGCGACCCAGGCCGGCGTGGCGAGCCAGGTGGTCTTTCGGGGATCGAGCAACCCCCTGCCGCAGCGCGGCAAACTGACGACCCGCATAGGAAACTTCAAGATCATGGACGGGACGGTCGAGTTCACCCCGGGCGCGGGAGGTCTTTCGGCCAAGGCCGAGGCCACCGGCTACGCCGACATCGAACGCAACCCCTTCGAGACGCCCCGCACGTGGGAGAAGCAGTTGTCCGTGCCGGGCGAGATGGTCCTGACGCGGGCGGCGATGCTGCATTTCGCCCCGCGGCTGCTGCCGAAGCCCGGCAAGATTGAAAACGTGACGCAACTGGTGTTCCCGCACGGTTTTGGCTGGCCGTCGCTCATCAGCGTCAACGTCGACTGCGTGCTCGAGCGGCATCCGACGTCGCTCGAAGGGACGGCCGACATCACGCTGCACCGCGTCTTCGCGGGCGGCAACATCAAGTCGCTCCTGAAGATGACCGTGGACGCCGAGAACAAGGTCGTCGAGTTCCGCTTCGGCGACTTCACGGTGTGTCCGGCATCGACGGCCTCGGAAGAGAAGCCTTCGAAGTAAGCCGGGGGAGACGGCAAGCAGCCGGGGCGTTCCCCGGCACGGCCGCGGAGGCCGGGAGGCCAGGATGACGGCCCAACGCCTGCTGAAACTGATCCTGCGCCTGACCGGGGTCGCCCTCCTGCTGGCAACGCCCTTCATCTTCCTGCCGCGCACCTGGCACGGCGCCGCACACGACTGGCTGGGTTTCGGCCCGTATCCCGCCGGGCCGATCATCGATTATCTGGTGCGGTCGGTCTCGGCGATGTACGCCCTGAGCGGGGTGTTCTGCTGGCTCGTCAGTTTCGACGTGCGCCGCTACGCCGCGGCCATCGTGTTCCTCGGCGCCGCCAGCATCGCCTTCGGGCTGCTCATGCTGGTCGTGGACCTTCAGTTGGGCCTGCCCTGGTGGTGGGCGGTTGGGGAAGGACCGTCGGCGATGGTCCTGGGGCTGGTGCTGATCGTCCTGCCGATGCGGTTGAAGCCGTCCGACTGATCGGCCGGCTTACTCGGCCCCGGCGGGGGCGAGGGCGGCGGCCGGTTCGTCCTGCGCCTCGGGGAGTTCCTCCCACGCGACCACGCGGTTGCGGCCGGCTTCCTTGGCGGCGTAGAGGGCCTTGTCAGCCCGGCCGATCACGTCTTTGACGCCGATGTCCTCATCGGGCAGAAGCATGGCCACGCCGAAACTCGCACGCAGTTGCACTTGGACGTCGCCGTAGGTCAGCGGGTTGTCCTGGATTCGCTCGCGAAGGCTGTTGGCCAACCCCATAGCGCCCGCCAGGTAAGTGTCGGGCAGGACGATCAGGAACTCCTCCCCGCCGTAGCGGATCAGGATATCGCTGGTGCGGGCGCGGGTCTTCATGAGGTCGGCGGCGTGCTTGAGCGCGGCGTCGCCGGCCTGGTGGCCGTGGGTATCGTTGATGCGTTTGAAATGATCGAGGTCCACCATGATGAAGGCGAGCGACTCTCGGGTCCGCTTGGCGCGAGCCCTCTCGCGTTCCAGGTAGCGGACGGCCTGGCGGCGGTTGACCAGGTCGGTCAGGAAATCCACCGCGGCGGCGCGTTTCAGCGTCACGTTGTCCTGCTCGAGTTCCTTTCGTGCTTCACGGAATTCGCGGACCCAGAAAAGCAGGCCCAGCAGGACGGCCATGTACCCGCTGGCGTGGATGTAGACGCTGTCCCACGCGATGGAAGCGGCCTGAAACCCGCCCCCCGTCGAGAGCCGGCTGATGTGCAGACCTTCCGCCACACCCAGGAACAGGAGGCCGCCCAGCAGCGCCAGGTAACTGCGCCACCGCCCCCCCACCCAGTAGCGCACAATGGGGACCGCAATCGCCCCGCTGAGCAGAATCACGACACGCACCAGGCTGGCAGACAGATCCCACGTTTGCATAAGGCGCACTCCCCCAGTTCCGTACGCTTGGCCCCTGCTCTTTTCTTATCGGCAGTAGCGGCCCGGGAGATTAGGCCATGGAGGCCTCTCGTGCTGACGGAGCAGGGGGCGAGGCGCAACAGATTCCGACAGGGCATGCGCCAATGGCGGATGATCGGCGCAGAGGCACCCCGAGGCCCCCCAAATGGGGAAATCCGGGATGAATAGGATTTCGCGAATTCTGCGGGTTTTCTCAAACGAGGAGGCGAGAATGGCCGGTCTCAGCGACAGCGGATATGGAACGCCCATGATTGGCAGGATGCGGGTGCGAGGCACCGGCTCAGGCCGACCTCTTACAGCCGTTCCACCGGGACCCCGAAACACCCCGTTCCACCCTATAAAACGGGCCGCCCGCCACAATACGGTGGGTAGAGCGGCCCTTTGCGCTGGGATGGTTCATCCAGATTATCGGACCATCGAGGCCGGCGGCTTTAGCCTTTCTTGGCTCGAAAATACCTCCCCCCTGCCCTTGCGGATTCGTGGGTCGTCGGCCCCCACGCCGGCGCGACGGAAGACGTAGACGACAAACGCGGTTCCGTGCCCGTCGCTCGACGCGCGGTCCTGCTGTTGGCCGTCGCACCGCTTTCCACCACGCCGGCACAAAAGGCGTTGATTCTCCCGACCGGTTGCCGATATAATCCCCGGCCCTTTCCAAGCCACCTTAGCTCAACGGTAGAGCACCGCTTTCGTAAAGCGGGGGTTCGGGGTTCAAATCCCCGAGGTGGCTCCAGCCTTTTTGGGTGCCAGGTGCGCGCAAGTAGCGACTTTGGCGACCACTTGCGCGGCCTTTCCGTTTCCACCCTCGCCCGTCTCGTCTTGGCAAGTGATGGCGGCTTTTGGCGTACCGGGGCGTCGGCGCGCTGAAAGGGCGCTGAAAGCGGGCCGGCCGGCCCCGGCCGCCACGGCGTCGTCCGGGCCGGTAGCGGCCGCGGCTTCGCGCTCTTCGCCGGCCTTCTCGATGGTGGGCAGGGCATCGAGCGCCCGCCTCTGATCCATGAGCGTCACGTGGGCGTACCGGCCCAGCGTAAGCGTCGGCGTCGAGTGCCTCGCGAGTTCCTGCGCCACCTTGATGTTGGCGCCGCTTCGCACCAGCCGGCTGATGTACGTGTGCCGCAGGGCGTGGAAGTCGAGGGCCACGTTAAAGCCCGTGAGGTGCACCAACACGTCCTCGCGCGCCCGGCCGTCGCGCCAGAGCCACCGGGAGAACTGCTTCATGGCCCGGAGCGTGTCGTTGCACGTCTGGAGCGAAAGCCCCTTCTCGCGGATCGCGGCAATGGCCCCCTGTACGGCAGACTCTGTGGCGGCAGTGGAAGCGCTGGCGGACGCGCCTCAAGGAACTGCGACGGCGCGGGCTGGACGCCCGCCGGGCCGCCTACAGTGCGATGAACGGCCGCGGTCCCTGGTGAAACGCGGGCGCGAGCCACATGAACCAGACCGTCCCGACCGCCGCCCTGCGCCACCTGGGTCTCGTGAGCCTCCTCGATGAGCACCGACGCCTCACGTGTTCCGTGTGACCCGCCGTATACGGACGCGTACGTACGGTGGTGTGGGAGGCGGGGGTGAGCAATCACCCCTGCCTACCCGATCGAGCGCCGGGGATCGCAACTCGCGCCCCCAACTACGCTTGTAGCAGGGATTTGCGGCGCGCCCTCTTGCTCTCGATTATGCTACCTGTTAAACGCAGGCGGCGTTTGTCAGGCCCTTGTCTGCCCCAACTCTCGGACTCTCAGGGTCGATGGCGGGGTCTGTTTAACCACCCTGGACGGAGAGGGGCGTTCGGAGACGTGGCGGTGCTCTTGGCGCGGCACCCCACACGCATGTCAATGGTGAGAGGACATGCGATGGGTTTCAGCCTGAGCATCCCGAAAAAAAGGCAAGGCCAGAGGCCGGAAGAAGCGACAGCGATTTCCCGACGGTTCCGCCATGACGGGCGACCTCGAATCAGCCGTCCGCCACCCGCCGCAGTTTTGCTCCGCCCTTTACAGCTCTTCCGGGGTCCTCCAGACCGCTCTGGCCCACAAGAGGCAGAAATCCCCGACCAGGCGGAGGCGAAGAGCGGCCGGCGAGAACGGACAGAGGGTGACGGAACGGCGGCCGCCAACCCGGCCCGCGAGCCGCCGAACCAGGTCACACCCGCTGCCATCATGCACCAACACTAGTGGTGGGTCAACATTGATTCTGTGGGTGCCATGCTTTCCCTCCGTTGGGAAAGCATGCGGTCCTGACGCAGGGCGCATGCTTTCGCAAGCGAAAGCATGGCACCCGCACCGACAAGTTCAATGTTGACACACCACTAGGCCGCGTCTCGGCGGGATGGTTGCCGGAAGAAGCGCGGCCGCCTGGCATCCGCGAAAAGTGCTGCCACTCAGGGCTCCTTGGTCAGAGGCTTGCCCACCAGCATCTCCAGTTCGCCCAGCCGCTGGGCCCGGTCGGCCAGTGACCGCTCGTAGGACAACTGGAAGTCCAGCAGAATCCGCTGAGCGTCCAGGTAGTCTTGGAATCCGGCCCGGCCGCCGCTATAGGCGGTCTGTGTGGCTTTCAGGGCCTCCTCGGCCTTGGGGATCAACGTATCGCGGTACAGGCCGATCTTTCGCCCGGCGTCCTGGAACCCGAACAGGGCCAGTTCGACGTCGGCGGACAGATTGTTCAGAATGGCCGTCTTGCGGCTGATGGCCCCCAGTTTCCGCCACTGGGCCTCGTGCACGCCGGCCGCCAGCTTGTCCCACCAGATAGGGATGTTGACCGACATCATGGCGATGACCGGGTCCTTGCCGCTGTCGGCGGGACGCATACCGGCGCGGGCCGGGCCGGTGTCGATGTAGTTCACGCCGAGCGTGACATCGGGAAAGTAGTCCTTCCTGGCCAGATCAACTCCATGCTCGAGGGCGGCGATCTCGCGGTCGGCCGCCTGGACCTCGGGATTGGCCTCGGCCGCCCAGGCCAGCAACGTCTCGTCGGTGAAGTCCTCCGCCGTCCCGAGGACGGCCCTGGGCCACGGGAGCGGCGCGGTCGTCGGGCGATTCAGCGCGGCGTTCAGCCTGGCCACCATGGGCGCACGCGTCTTTTCGAGTGTGCGCAGGCGGTCCGCCAACTTGCCCTGCTCAACCTGAGCCCGGATAACGTCCGAGTGGCCTGCCGCTCCGACGGTGTAACGCGTCCGGGCAACGCTCTCCAACTGCTTGAGCAACTCGATGTTGTCCTCGGCAATCTTGATGGAGCGCCACAGGTAGTAGTATTCCGCATACACCTTCCGAATCTGGTAGAACAGTTTCAGCCGAGCGGCGTCCAGGCGGCAGCGGGCGGCCTTGGCCTCCTCGGCGGCGACGTCGCCGCGCAGGTCAAGTTTGCCGAGCCACGGGAAGGTCTGGGAGATCTCGTAGGAATTCCGCTGCGGACCCACACGCGTCTCGACCGCCTCCACATAATTCCGGTACGTGAAGCGCGGGTCGGGCAGGGCTCGCACTTGGGGGATTCGCTCCAGCGCCGCCTTCCAGGCGCTAAAGGCAGACTCCAGGTCGGCGTTGTGCAGGGCGGCATACGCCAGGTAGTCGTTGAGGCCCGATTCTTCGGTGAGGTCCGCTGGCAGCTGAGGGGCTGCTGCCCGGCCTTTTTCGCCGGGTGGCCCGGGGATGCAGACCGGGTCCCCAGCAAATCGGCGGTAAGCCTCGTGACCGGGCGTTCCGGCGCAGCCGGCCAGGACGGCGCCTGCCAACAACAACACGGGGGCAGCAATGGCTTTATTCATACCTTACCCTTTGTCAGAAATCGATGCCACGTCCCCGTGTGTGTCCAGCCAGCTATCGCCTCGCCAGTGACCCCGATGTATCACGGGTGTCCGGGCCGGCCAGCACCCGCCCTGCGGCCCCGATATATGCCGCATCGGCTGTGGCAGCCCCTCATCTTCATTGCGTCCATTATATGGCGAATTCCGTCATGCCGGCCAGTCCTGCGTCTATACCCATCGGGCGGCCCGCGTCAGAATCACGCCTTGTCGGTCGCACCTTCGCCACCCGCGGCCAGCAGTTCGTCCTTCATGCCGGACCGCAACTTGAACTCCTTAACGGCACAATACAGCACGGGCACGGTCAGCATCGTCAGGACTTCGATCATCATCCCGCCGAACGACGGAATGGCCATCGGCACCATCACGTCCGAGCCGCGGCCGAACGAGGTCAGCACCGGGATGAGGGCCAGGATCGTGGTGGCCGTGGTCATCAGGCACGGCCGCACACGCCGCTTGCCGGCCTCAACCGTGGCCTGGCGCAGTTCCCCCACGGTGGTGGTCTTGCGCTGGCGGAACACCTGGTCCAGGTAGGTGGAAACGACCACGCCGTCGTCGCTGGCGATACCGAACAGGGCCAGGAAGCCCACCCAGACGGCCACGGACAGGTTGATCGGATGCACCTGGAACAGGGTCCGCATGTGGACGTCGAAGACGCTGAAGTTCAGGAACCAGTCCTGGGCATAGAGCCAGATCAGGATGAAGCCGCCCGACCAGGCCACGGAAATGCCCGAGAAGATCAGCAACGTCGTGGCCACAGAGCGGAACTGGAAATAAAGGATCAGGAAGATCGCAAACAGCGACAGGGGCAGAACGATCATCAGCGTTTTCTGCGCCCGAATCTGGTTCTCGTAGCTGCCGGCGAAGGTATAGCTGACGCCCGGCGGCACGACGAACTCGTCGCTCTTGCGTTTGCTCATGAGGTAGGCATCGGCCTGCTCGACCACGTCCACCTCGGCGTTGCCCGGCTTCATGTCGAACAGGACGTAGCCGGTCAGGCGGGTGTCCTCGCTCTTGATGACCTGGGGACCGCGGACATAGCGGATTTCCGCCAGCTGGCTGATGGGAATCTGCACGCCGCCCTTGCCGGAAACCAGAATCCTGCCCATAGTCTCGATCTGGTCCCGCAGTTCGCGCTGATAGCGGACCCGCACCGGGAACCTCTCCCGGCCCTCGACCGTCGTGGTGATGCGTTTGCCGCCGATGGCCACCTCGACCACGTCCTGGAAGTCGCGGATCCTGACCCCGTAGCGGTTCAGCGCCTTGCGGTCGGGCACGATCTCCAGGTAGGGCTTGCCGACGATCCGGTCGGCGATGACCGCCGCCGGCTCGATGCTCGGTACTTCCTTCAGATAGCGTTCAATCTGGAGCCCGACTTTCTCAATCGTCTGGAGGTCCGGCCCCTTGACCTTCACGCCCATGGGGGCCCGCATGCCGCTCTGGAGCATGACGATGCGGGCGGCGATCGGCTGGAGCTTGGGGGCCGACGTGGCGCCTGGCATCTGGGCTGCCCTGGTGATCTCCTCCCAGATGTCGTCCGGCGTGCGGATGCCCTCCCAGGCTTCCCGCCCGGGGTTCAGCGACGGGTCGACCGCCGGGCGCCACTGGCGGAAGGGCCGGCCGTCGGCGTCGGGAATCAGCCGGCCTTCCTCGTCGCGGGCGAAGCGGCCTGCCACCAGGTAGGGCCGGCCGTCCGGGGCATCCTGCGGCCGGCCCAGGGCGTCCTTGAACTCCTCGCTGCCGGAGGCGTTGAACCGGAAGTTGACTCGCCGGCCATCTTTGGCCGTGACGTACTCGCTCTTATAGTTGATGACCGTTTCCACCATGGAGATCGGGGCCGGGTCCAGCGGGCTCTCCACGCGGCCGATCTTGCCGACGGCGGACTCGATTTCAGGAATGGCCTGGAGCGCCTTGTCCTGGGCGCTCAGCACATCGACCGCCTCGCCGATGGAAGCGTGCACCATCGTTGTGGGCATGTAGAGGAACGATCCCTCGTCCAGCGGCGGCATGAACTCCTTGCCCACGCCGGGGAACTCCTCGCTCGCCTTGACCCAGAAGCTCGTGGAGCGGGTCGCCTCCTGCGGGATCCCCACCTTCTCCGCCGCCTCGGGAAGCCAGCCCATCGTCCCCTCGGTACCCAGCCACGCGGTGAAGCCGAAGAGCATGACGGTGCCGATCACGCCGAGGAAGAGGACCTTGTGGTCCAGCGTCCAGCGCAGCACGTAGGGATAGACCCTGCGGAAAAACTGGAAGAACCCCAGCAGGCCGCCGACCAGCACGCCCACGAAGAGGAAGTTCCGCAGCAACCCGGGCTGCGGTCCGAGCGGTTCCCAGTCCCGCGTCAGGAGCAGGACGACCAGCAGGGCGGCCACGGCGTTGGCGACCCACGGCGCCAGCCGGGTCAGAAGGCCGGGCAACCGGTCACGAAAGACACTGTAGGCTCCCAAGGCCAACAGGGCCATCCCGCCCGCGGCGACCGCCGGCGAGCCGGTCACCACTCCGTATCCCGCCAGCACCAGCCCGGCAGCGGCAATCCCGCCATAGAGGATCCAGCGGGACGCCTTGCGCCCCACCTGGCCGCACAGGAGCATCAGGGCTCCGGGCGGCACGACGGTGAGGGCGATGACGATAGAGGACATTAGGGCGAAGGTCTTGGTGAACGCCAACGGCCGGAACAGTTTGCCCTCTGCCCCGATCATCGTGAAGACCGGCAGGAAGCCGACCACCGTGGTCGCCACGGCGGTCAGCACGGCACTGCCCACCTCGGCCGCGGCCCGGTGAACCACCTCGAGCCGCGGCGCCTCCGGCGGGGCATTCTCCAGGTGCCGCAGGATGTTCTCACAGATGACGATGCCCATGTCGACAATTGTGCCGATCGCGATGGCGATGCCCGACAAGGCGACGATGTTGGCGTCGACGCGGAAGACCTTCATGGCGATGAAGCTCATCAGCACCGCCAGCGGCAGCATGGCCCCGATGAGCACGCTGCTCCTTAGGTGGAGCATCATGATGATGACCACCACCAGCGTGACCAGGATTTCCTGCACCAGGGCCTCGTTCAGGGTGCCCAGGGTTTCGTAGATCAGGCCCGTGCGATCATAGAACGGCACGACGGTCACCTGGCTGATCGCCGCCCAGGCGGGCCACTGCTCCTGCGGCGTCTCCCACAGGAACTTCAGCCACCCGTCCTGGTTCAACGCCGCGCCGGAGTAGGCGGCAAAGCCTCTCTGCCGGGCGAAGCGGCGCAACTCGTCCGGCGAGACCTTGGTCGTGTCGAGGACCGCCTTGGCGGGCAGCCCCGGCGAAATCTCCTCGATCTTCTTCTTGACGTTCTTGATCGCGGCCAGCGGGTTCTCATCGTAGCGGGCCACGACCACCCCGCCGACGGTTTCGGCCCCTTCCTTGTCCAGGGCCCCGCGCCGCAGCGCCGGCCCCAGGCTGACCGTGGCCACCTCCTTGATGCTGACGGGCACCTCGTCGTGGACCTTGATGACGCTGTCCTCAAGGTCCGAGATCGACTTGACGAAGCCGATGCCGCGAATGAAGTACTCGATCTTGTTCAGCTCGATGCTGCGGGCGCCCACGTCGATGTTGGAGCCCTTGACGGCGGCATAGACCTCCGGCAGTGTCACGCCGTAGGCCCGCATGGCGTTGGGGTTGACATCGATCTGGTACTCGCGGACGAACCCGCCAATCGAGGCCACCTCGCTGACGCCGTCGGCCGACTGCAATTCATAGCGGACGAACCAATCCTGCACGGTGCGCAGTTCTTCCAGGTCCCATCCGCCGACGGGCTGGCCGTGGGCGTCGCCTTCCCAAGGAGTCCGCGGGTCCCGGCCCTCGAGGGTGTACCAGTAGATTTGCCCCAGCGCCGTGGCGTCCGGCCCCAGCGCCGGCTGGATGCCCTCCGGCAGGGTGCCCGCCGGCAGCGAGTTGAGTTTCTCCAGCACACGGCTGCGCGACCAGTAGAAGTCCACGTTCTCCTTGAAGATGACGTAGACGCTTGAGAAGCCGAAGAACGAGTAGCTACGGACGGTCTTTACGCCCGGCAGGCCCAGCAACGCGACCGTCAGCGGGTAGCTGATCTGATCCTCGACGTCCTGCGGGCTGCGGCCCATCCACTCGGTGAAGACAATCTGCTGGTTCTCCCCGATGTCGGGGATGGCGTCCGTGGCCACCGGGTTGCGGGGCAGGCCGCCCAGGTCCCAGTCGAACGGCGCGAAGTACAAGCCGGCGGCGATGATGAACAGTACCAGCAGCCCTATCACCAGTTTGTTGGTCAGACAGAAACGCAGCAGCTTGCCGATCGGTGACTTCTGCTCCGGGGTCTGGATGCTGTAATCCTCACTCATGCTTATGCTCCGTGGCCGGGGCGGCGGGGGCCGAAGTCGGCACCTCTTGGCTGCAGATCATCTCCTGAACGTCTCCACATTTGGGCATGCCCGACCCGAAGTAGGGGTTGCGAACCTGCTGAGAATCCTGGAGCCATACGCCGCCGCGACCCTTGAAGGCCATTGGGCAGCGAAGCAGGTAATAGGCGCTCTCGCGGGCCGGGGGGAAGCGGCGGGCCAGCGATACGGCCTCATCCGAGAGCAGGGCGAACAGCTCTCGCAACGCCTGGAGACCCTTGGCGTCCGGAGTCCTGGCCAGAATCCGGCTCAATGCGGCCTGGTGCTTCATCCACGCCTCGTGCGCGTCGCCCGCCAGCAGGGACATGTCCGCCTTCTGAAGCGACTGTGCCATGGACGACAGGCCCTCTGTCGCCTTGTCTGCATCGTCGCCGGCCAGGGCATTGCCTGCGGCGAGATAGCCGGCAAACACCGCGCCCAACTGCCGACCAAAGGCGGCCGGTACCGCTTCCGCCGGGCCGGGGGCGGCATGGCCTTCATGCCCCAGAGCAAACTGGTTGCGCAGCGAGGCCGCATTGGCTGCCAGAGATTGGACAACACGCCGAGCCTCCGCAACCGTTCCGGACCCCTGGCCCTCAAAGGCGTCATTGCCCAGCCGGGTCGAAAGTTCCATCCACAGCATGTGCGGGTGGCCGTCGACCCGCGTGGCATCCACCGCCTTCACGGCGCCGTCCAGTTTGAGGAAGGCGGCGCGGGTGGCGGCCAGATCCGCCCCCTGGGCCTGTTCCTGGGTCTTGCTCGCCGACGCCAGCACCTGCTCCAACTGCTGCCTGAACAGTACCGGCAGCTCCATGTCCGCCGCCGGCTTGGCCGCCCCGTCGGCGCTCTTGGCAGGTTCGCCATGCTGGTGGCCGGCTGAGCCGCCTCCGCCTTCCGGCGTCATCATGCTCGGCTTGGCCTGGATCTGGAGGGCGCTGTCGATCTTGAAGTTCCCCCGCGTCACCACGTGGTCACCCTCGGCCAGCCCGCGACGGACCAGGTAGTAGTCTCCTGCTCGCGGTCCCAGGATGATCTCGCGCCCTTCGTAGGTCGGTTCCTTGGTGCCCGGCTTTTCCAGGTAAACGATGGCCCGTGTCCCGGTCACCAGGGCAGCGGAGACTGGAATCACCAGCGGTTTGTCCTGCTCGGTCGCCGCCGCGCCGACGTAACCCAGCGACTCCGCCTTGACGAGGGGCATGCCGCAAACGGGGCACGGGCCCGGCTCGTCCCGGACGATCTCCGGGTGCATCGGCGAGATCCACTTGCCGGCCAGATCGGGTTCCATGACCCGGCCGCCCGCCGCCACCTGCGAATAAACCACCGCGTCCACGAACATCTCCGGCTTCAACTTGCCTTGCGGGTTCGGGACGTTCACGCGCACCTTCACCGTTCGCGTCACCGGATTGAGCACCGGATCAATGAAGGAGATCGTGCCCGCGAACACCTCACCCGGGTAGGAGACGCTCGTGAACTCAACCTTCTGGCCGTAGCGCAGCCAACTCAGATCGGATTCGTAGGCGTCCAGCTTCGCCCAGACCACCGACAGGTCGGCCAGGGTGTAGATCCGCGTCCCCGTCTGTACGTACATCCCTTCCTGGGCATTTTTGTGGATGACGATCCCGCTGACCGGCGCGTTAACGGTCACGTGGTCCTCCGCCTTGCCGCGCTGCTCCACCTCGGCCACCTGCTCGGCCGTCAGCCCCAGCAGGCGTAGCTTCTCGCGGGCCGCGTCGACCATGGTCTGGGCCGTCTCCCGCACCACCCTCACGTCGCTCTTCTCCAGGTTCTTCACCGCCTGCAAAGCCTGAAGCAGTTCCTCCTGCGAGCTATAGAGTTCGGGACTGTACAGGTAGACCATGTGCTCGCCCTTCCGGACGGCCACGCCCGTGTAGTCCACGAACAGGCGGTCCAGCCGGCCCGGCACCCAGGCCGTGATGTACGCCAGACGCGTCTCGTCATAGTCAATCTTGCCCACCATGCGAATCCTGGCCGCCGGGAACATCCGCTCCACCGTGGCCGTCTCGATCTTCATCAGGGCCTTGGCGGTCTCGCTCGTGACCAGTTCGCGCAGGCCGGCCATCGGCTTCCCCGTGTCGACCTTCAGAGGAATCAGCTTCATGCCGCACTTGGGGCAAAGGCCGGGCTTGGGCAAACGCACCTCGGGGTGCATGGAGCACGTCCAGATGGTCGTACCCTCAGCCTTCTCTTCATGCCCGGCCGGACTTGTGGCAACCGGTGCCGCTTCCTGCGACGGTGACAGCCCCCAGTACAGGGCGATCCCTACCCCCGCCCCCAACAGCACCGCCGGCAACGCGCCCAGCAACTTGCCGGCCTTGCCCAGCCGCTGAAGCAGGTTCCGCACCCTCTCGTTCATAGCCGCTTCTCCCGTGGGTCCGTCGGCACACGGACCTCTGCCTATTCTATCTTCTCCTGGGGGGGGGCCATCGCAGGAATAAATCCTCGCGACCCGGTCTCGCACCGTGGCGGCTTTCATCCCCGTTGGCATCGCGGCATATCTGAACGGGACAACACCGCGAAACGTTCCATGCCGGACGGCCTTCCCCCCTCTTCCAGAGCAGACACCATACGTCACACTACCTATTCCAGGTAGCCCGGCCCTCTGGGCGAGAGGGAATTGAATCCTTGCCCGAGGGGTTGATAAGGGGAAGCGGAGCGTCCCCTTATCCTACGCTTGGTTGCTGGCTGGGAATGGCGACCAGGTGACGGGTGAGTTAATTCGGTGGTCCATCCGTCGGCACGAGGAAGAGGCAACCAACCAGCCGGAGCACTTCTGAGAGCGGAGGCTGGCGAAGCCCCACCCCTTGGGGCGGGGAGGGTCACTTCTGGCTCGCCAGCGGTAGGTAGTCAAGGAGAACGCTGTTAACGTGCAGCGTCGATCATTCACCGCCGCCAGACGACGCGCCGGTCCCAAAGCAAAGGCTGTTGCTGGCGCGGACAAGGACTTCCTCTGGAAGCGGATCGCGCGGCGGATGCAGGCCAACGCCGAGGGGAACGGTTCTGGCAAGATGCGCAGGGCGATGGGTCAACGCACACTGTTACTACTCGCGCGAGGCCGTTACCATAGCCAGGATACCTGCCCTAACGGCTTCGGGCAGGTGGCGCCATGCGGCGACGACTTGGGCCAGGTCGTGCGGCATTTTGGCCGTGCTCGGCGTTTTCGCCGGCGCGCTGAAACGGCGCTGAAAGGCCGGGTGCGGCGGGCCGTAAGTCTTGAGTTCCACAAGAGTTACGGGAAGGCGTCACCGCTTTCGTAAAGCGGGGGGGGGTTCGGGGTTCAAATCCCCGAGGTGGCTCCATCGTCAGGCAGTGACAACCGTTGCCAACTGGCGACAACGGCGCCACTTACGCCCCTCCCGCCGCTCGCGTTACCTAATACCCCGTCTTGGCGCCTGACGGCAACGGATGGCGACCCGGGGCAACGGCGCGCTGAAAATGCGCTGAAAGAATCCGGGCCGCGCCCGCTTACGCGCAGGCCCGGCCCCGTATATGCCACTCATACCGCCACTCCCAAAGGAGTATAGCACGGATTGCGTTCGAAGCAAGGAAGTATCGGGACACGCTGGTTGGCCGAGGCGACCAGAACACCCCTGGGCGGCGGTCTTGGCCGGTTCGGCCTATACGCCGCCCGGGCACTCCCGGGCCACCGCTCGCTCGGTATCACCGACACCTACGCCGAAGTCGACCAGGCCTTGGCCCCTGTTTGCAGCCGCCTTCACGGATGGATAAGCCCGGTTGGGCTTCACCAGGCGCGCCTTCCGCAGGCTCCTCTGCGGACACGGCGGCGTGCTCAGCGACGAACTCCTGAAGCCGACCCTTCAAGGCGATGGAATCAAAGGGCTTCGTGATGTAGTCGTCGCATCCTGCCGCGAGGGCCTTCTCGTGGTCTTCGGTCAGCACATACGCCGTGATGGCCCACACGGGGATGTCGGCGGTCCTGGGGTCGTCCTTGAGCATTCGTGTTGCCTCCAGGCCGTCGGTTCCCGGAAGGCGGATGTCCATGAGGATGAGGACCGGCTTGAAGTGACGGGCGAGTTCCAACGCCTCTTCTGCGGTCGTGGCACAGACCAGGTCAGCGCCGATATCGTCGAACTCGAACATATCCGCGATGACGGTGCGGCACGCCATGTCATCTTCCACCAGCAAGATCGTGTTCATTTCCGTTCTCCGCTATGGGCACAGCCGTATTGCCCTACGAGCGTTTCGTTCTCGCTTGTCGGTTCGACGTCCCAAACACGTGGCAGGGCCAAGGTGAACGTGCAGCCGTGGTCCTGGACGCTGCCCAGCGTCAGCGAGCCGCCGAGCAGTTCGGCAAGCGATTTGGAGATGGTGAGACCGAGTCCGGTCCCCTCAGTGCACTGGCCTCCGGGCCGTTGCACCTGCTCGAACTTCTCAAAGACCGCGGTCCGTTTGTCTTCGGGAATCCCGATGCCGTTGTCCTCGATGCTGAACAGGAGCCGGCCGTCGTCGCGCCGGACGCGAAGCGTGACGCAGCCACGCTCCGTGAACTTGAGCGCGTTGCTTACCAGGTTGAGAAGGATCTGCCAGACCTTGTCGCGGTCGGACGTAAACGGCGGCAGGTCATCTTCCACGTCGAGCGTGAACGCCACGTCCGGCTTGTCCCGCAGCAGGGCCTCAGCCATTCCCTGGACTCCTGCGGCCAGGCGATACACGTCGAACGTCGTGGGGTGGATCGTGACCTGTCCGGCCTCGACCTTGGAGATGTCGAGAATCTGGTTGATGAGCATCAGCAGATGCTGGCCGCTCAGCAGAACCTTTCCGATGCGGTCGTTCTGGTGCTCGTTCAGCGGATGACGGTCGGCGCGCTGGAGCAGGCCCTCGGAGAACCCGATGATGGCGTTCAGGGGGGTCCTGAGTTCGTGGCTCATGTTCGCGAGGAACTCGGTTTTGGCCTGGTTGGCGGCCTCCGCCGCCTCCTTGGCCTCCTCCAGGTCCGCCTCCATTTGCTTGCGGTCCGTGATCTCGTGCAGCGAGACGAGGTAGGCCTTCTTTCTGTCCCACACGCTCCCGACGACCCGCATTTCCGCAACGCCGGTTTCTGCTGCTCCAAGACACACATCCACTTCTTCGGCGCCGTTGCCGACCACCACCGGCAAGCCGAAGGTGCTGCCCAGGAGTTCGGACGTGGTGCGCCTGAGCAGAGTCTCCGCGGCAGGATTGGCGTAGCGCACCACGCCCTCTGAATCGACGATGAGGATGCCGTCGGCGCTCTTGGCGACGATAGCCTGGAACGCCTCGTGGCTGGCCTCCAGATTCCGCGCGAGGCGTTTGCGCTCGGTGATGTCGCGGATAATCCCGATGCTTCCGAGGAACTGCTTCTCGCCGTCAGAGACCGGTTGCCCCCACTTCCCGGACGCGTGCACCCCGGCATACCAACGCCCGGTCTCGCCGCGGCGTGCCTTGCGGCCCCATCTCGCCGAGGAATGCAGTTCACCATAGACGTAGTCCGCCGGGGCGTCTTTCGGCACCAGTCGGACCTCGAGGTTCCGGGTGCCCCGGTCGCCGCTGCGTCGTTCGTCGAAGAGTTTGGGCGCCCCCGCGTCGCCGGTCGTCTTTCCCTTGTACTTGGGCAGGACGGAGGCGCAACTGACGGCTACGATGTCCGCGGGGTGCACGATGCAGGAGAAGTGCTCTCCAACCAGTTCCTGTGGCTCATAGCCCAGGCGCCTGACGGCATCGCTCAGGAACGTGAACCGGCCATCGGGGCCCAGTTCGTAGATGACGTCGGGAATGGTCTGGACGAGGGTCGTGTACTGTTCGACCTGCCCTGACAGGGCCCGTTCGATACCGCGGCGCTCTTGGAGGAACCGTCTCCACCTGACCAGAGACGCCCCCGCAAACCCCGCGCCCAGCGCGAGGAAGACGAGGGCGAGTTGCTGGAACTCAATCCACCCCAGGAGCCGCCCCTCGGCAAAGACGCCCTTCAGGGGCCACGGCTCGGCTGCCAGGAGCAGGAAGATGAACCCCGCGGCAGTTGCCACGGCCGCATGAACGATCCCGCCTCTGCCGGCGCGTTTGGTTTCATCCGATTCGTGGTCCATGGCCTACCCCAGGAGCCGATGATTCAAACGACCGTCGCTCGGCCAAGGCGTTGCGGCGACCCACTCTGGCCCGCCGCGCGTGCGGTGAGCGCCCCCACCGACTCCTGCGAGCCAGCGGGCGTAGGCCAGGTGGAACGAAGCGTCCCAGAGTTCAGTCAGGTGTTCGTCCACCGGGGCGGAATCGCCGCCGTTGGCATTGGTCTCCTGCATTTCCTTTCAGCCCTCCTTCGCGCAAACGGTGCCGGTTCAGTTGACGATTACTTTTTCCTTGAACAGGCCTTCGAGGTACTCCGCCCCGGTCTGTACCAGGTGCACGGGGGAACCGGACAGGATGCCCGTCACCTCGCGGAACGGCTTGCCGATGTGCATCCCTTCCCCGTCGATGGCGAACTCACGGATGTCCTTGTCATGGGGCGAACCGCGCATCTTCAACACCGTCAGCCCCCGCCGCATTTCGCCGAGCATCTCAACATACCGCAGGAGAACGATGGAGTCGGTGATCGTGGAGATGTGCGATTGGGTTACGCAGGTCCCGCCCAGCAGCGTTGACGTTGTAGCCGTAAACAGGCCGGTGATCTCTCGGTTCTTGATGAGGGAAGTCAGGCTGATGACGAACTCGCGGAACCCCTTCTCGGTGCTGACGCGTTCCAGCGCCGTGAGACCGTCCACGACCACACGGTTCGGTTTGAAGTCGTCAATCTGAGCCTTGATACTGATCAGGTGGTCCTCCAGACCGGCGGATTCCGGATACTCGCAGACCAACTTGAGACGGCCGTCCGCCTCCATCTTCTCGAAGTCCACGCCCCAGCCCGTGGCGTTGCGGACGAGTCGCCCGCGGCTCTCCTCGAAGGCCAGCAGGAGGCATCGCTCGCCGGCCTTGACGCCGCCCGAGACGAACTCCGTGGCCAGCAGCGTCTTGCCGTTGCCCGTGGCGCCGGAGACCAGGATGATGGAGTCGCGGAAGAACCCTCCTCCGCACATCTCGTCCAGGACCTGGTTTCCGGACGTGATGCGGACCTGGCTGGATCGCTGCGTAATCTCAATGGATGAAGGCGGGATCATGACGATGCCCCGGCCCGGCACGACCGTAAAGGGATGCTCGCCCTTGTGGTGGAGGGTACCGCGGTACTTCAGGATCTCGACGACCCGGCGTCGCTTCTCAGCCTCCAACGGGTTGCGCAGGATGACCACGTTGTCCGCAACGAACTCCTCGACGCCGTAGCGGGAGATCCCGCCGTATTCCCGGGTCCGTTCCACCGTCATGACGGTCGTCGTGCCGATCTGCCTCATCGTGGCGACGATCCGGAACAGTTCCCTGCGCACCATGGCCGTGTCGGTGAACTGTGTGAAGATCGCGCTCAGGGAATCCATCGAGATTCGGGCGGCATTGACCTTCCGAACGGCATGCTCGATCCGAGCCAGAAGCGCCCCAAGGTCATAGCCCGCGGTGATGACCGCCTCCTCGCCGGGCTGCGGCGACGCATCGACAAAGGCCCATTTCCCGTCGGCCTCCCATTGTGCGATGTCCCAGCCCAGGCCCCTCACGTTCCGGCGGATATCGTCGGGGGATTCCTCGAACGTCACGAAGACGCCGGCCTCGTCGGCGTTCAGGATCCCCGCCGCCAGGAACTGCACGGCAAACACCGTCTTGGCGCTTCCTGCCGTGCCGGCCACCAGCGTGGTGCGCCCCTTGGGCAAGCCGCCCCGCGAAATATCGTCGAACCCCGGAATGCAGGTCTTGAGTTTCTCGATCTCCAGATCGGTCCTTGACTGTATCACTTCCTCTCTCCTTTCGTGGCGACGTGCGTCAAAGCGCGGCACAGGTCAAGCCCCAACAGAACCCGCTCCTTATCCGACAGGTCACCGATGATCCGCCGCGCGGGCGGCGGCAACTCTTTGATCAGGGTCGGCGTGGCGAGGATCTTCTCGTCCTCGGCCAGTTGGGGGTTCTCAAGGACGTCGATGATCACCGGTTCGTACCGGTCGTCCAGTTCCTCGGCGCAGAGACGGCGCAGGTTGGCAACCGCGCGCTCCGCCCGGGGCGTCATCCCCGTGATGTACAGCGTTAGATTAGGCTTGACCACGCTACTTCTCCACTCATCAGGGCCCGTTGTCACTCCTCGGCCGTCACCAGACGCTGCACTTCGACTCCCGGGGAACAGCGACGATCGCAAGAGACAAGGTGCCCCATGAGTTCAAGGACCATCACGCGGCCTTCCTCCGTACAGATCCGCGTTCGCTGAGGCGCGGCGTCCTTGCTTTTGGCTTTCCTGGCCTGCGACCTGGGCGACTCTTGAGACCTCCGCGGCCAGGCGGTTCAAGTCATCGACCATCTTGTTGATCGTGTTCTTCTCCACCCCTGTGTGAGGACCGGTTGCCGGGCTTTCTCCTGCTCGGTCTTTCGTCCTGCCTTACCATCTGCGGACTCCTTTCGTTGCCGACAGCGCATACCCCGAGACTCAGGGAACGCCGTCAACACAGTCCATAGACGGATGGATCTGGAGAGATGCCGCGCAGGCGGGAACTCAAGAGCCAGTCCATCCCAGCGCTTTCGTACCTTCTGCCGACGGCATTTATCGGGCAGTTCGGCGGCAGGCTTTAGCGATTCTTCGGGTGGACGGGTGGGCGCGACATGCCGTCAGCGTTGAGGCGCTGTTAGCCACACATCAGAATGGAAGCGGCCGGCGCGCCGCTATGCTGCCAGGCGGCAAGTCGTCAGCGGAAGTGGCAGTATTGGGGCCTCAGCGCAAGTGAGGGTTTTTCGGGACGGTCGGTCTCCCTCGGCTTGGGCTTTCCCTGGTTTTGACGCCGGCGACGCGCCAGCGTCTTCTGTTTGAGTTCTTCGCGACGTTTCAGGATACCTTCTCGCCGGCCGAAGTATACATCATCCGGCTCCCGCGGGCCAAGGGCCTCGTGGTAACGCTCGGTGTTGTACCATGCGACGAACCGCGCGATCTCGGCCTGCAGCTCCCCCGGCGTCTCCCACACGATCACGTTCACCCGCTCCCTGCAGTACCGGTGATATTCGGGCGAACAGGACATAAAGCACGGTGAGCGCGTCCTGTCGATACCCTGTCAGGCGGCAAGACGGAATCTCTGCCAGAATGCCGCCCTGATGTGAAAGGGTACATAGCGGGGCCCCGCCACAAACCCCCTCACACCGGCCTTGGGGAAAGGCGGTGGCCGGGTCTCGGTGAGGCTGCTGGCAACTTGCCGGAGCGAGAGGAGAAGCCTCAGAGCCAACATGGTTTTGCCTTGTTGCGGGCCGTTTCGCTCGCGATAATGTCAACCTCAACTCCCAAAGAAAGGAGCCTGACGTGGCAAAGAGAACAAGCATTCGCAAGGCGGACCTGCTCGAATGGGCCCGGGGGTTCAACCTTCTGTCGGACGCCACACGGCTGGGCATCCTGGCGAATCTCGCCACGGGGCCGAAGAACGTCACGGCGTTGTGCAAGGCCCTCGGCTTGAAGCAGCCGGCCACCAGTCACCACCTTGGGCTGCTCCGGATGGGCCGGCTTGTCATCAACACCCGACAGGGCAAGTCCGTGGTCTACACGACCGACAAGGCGAATCTGAAGGCTCTGGCGTCGGCGCTGGCGAAGCTGATGCCGAAGTGAGGCCTGGACAGAGCGCCAAGTAGCGGAGTTGCGGTAGCGCCTCCTGGTCTACTCTCCGCTTATGATCATTGTGCGGCCACCCACCGCGGGGCGAGATAGGAGCCCATGTCATGAGCCGGAGTCGCAGCCTCTCCCTCCGAGCAGCCCTGTCTGTCCTGACGACCTGTCTGGCATGGCCGGGGGCTTTGGCCGGCGCCGGCGCGGACCAGCCTCAGGAGACAAGCCAGGTGGCACTTCCCATCCGCGGGCTTCACACCTTCGCCCCGGCCAAGAAGGACCTTGCGGCGGCGCTGGAGTTCATCCGGCAGTCGCTTCCGGCGGAGGGTGTGAACACGCTCATCATGGAGGTCAACTACGGCTGCAACTTCCAGTCGCGGCCGGAGATGGCCGACCGGTCGGCCCTCGGCCGGGACGAGGTCCGCCAGATCGCCGAGGCGTGCCGTGAGAAGGGGATCACGCTCATCCCGCAGATCAACTGTCTCGGACACCAGTCCTGGGCCACGCGCAACGGACGCCTCCTCCAGGCTCACCCCGAATTCGACGAAACGCCCGGCAAGTACCCCGAGAACAAGGGCATCTACTGCCGCAGTTACTGTCCGCTGCACCCCGATGTCCACAAGGTGCTGTTCGACCTGATCGACGAACTCGTCGCCGCGTGCGACGCGAAGGCGTTCCACGTGGGCATGGACGAGGTGTTCATCCTGGCCGACCCCGACTGCCCGCGATGCAAGGGCAAGGATCCGGCCGCGCTGTTCGCCGGGGAAGTCAAGACGCTTCATACGCACCTCAAGGCACGCGGGTGCCGCATGTGGATGTGGGGCGACCGGTTCCTCGACGGGAAGGCCACCGGCATCGGGAAGTGGGAGGCCGGCACCAACGGCACCCATCCCGCCATTGACCAGGTGCCGAAGGACATCGTCATCTGCGACTGGCATTACGGCAAGGCGCATGAAACGCCGCGCTATTTCGCCCGGCAGGGGTTCGACGTCGTCGCCTGCCCGTGGAGGAAGTCCGACGTGGCGTTGGCCCAACTCGGGCATATCCTGGCGGTTCGCGGTGGCCCGGACAAGGCCGTCGCCGCGCGGGCCCTGGGAATGGTTCAGACCACGTGGTGCGGCTTCGCCCCGTTCCTTCGGGCCTACACGGCTCAGGCGGCAGGGGCGGCGCCGACCAAGGACGCCGCTTCCGAGGCCGCCCAGTGCTTCCGCGCCCTGGCGAGAGCCATGCGGGAGGGACCGTGAACCAGGCACCCGGCAACCGCCGGGCGGAAAGGTGCGTGAGCAGGGCGATCCGATGATCTCTACCAGTATCGCCGTTGGTCTGCTTGTCGCCGCGTTTCAGGCGCGCCCGGCCGGCACTGCGGGGCTCCCGCCGCCGGGCTCGCCGGGCCCCTGGGACAGGGACGTGGTCGCGTATTGCGCCGGCGCGGACAACAAGGTCATCACGTTCTTCGGCACGGGCGATCCCGCCGGACATGAGGGCGGCCGACCGCGCGGCAGCCTCTGGACGGCCACCAGCGAGGATGGCCAGTCCTGGCGTCTCGCGAAGAGCCCCCCTGTGATGGGCGGCGACCCCGGCGCGGTCGCGACGAAAGGCGGCGGCTGGGTCATCGTCATCACCGGCGAGCCGCGCCCCGGCACGCCGAGCGCCCGCCCGCGCCGGCCCGTGCCGCCTGCGTTGTGAGCACCATGCTTCCTGACAAGCCACCGGCCCGCCGGCGCATGCGGTTTGATGACCTTCTTTATGACTCCGGCCCGTTTTCGCGGACCCGGTGCAACCTCGTCGGACGGGCGGTGCGGCGCAAGGCTTTGAGGGGGAAAGAGATACGTCGTAAGCCGTATTGCGGCAATAGGTTGGAAGCGGTCCGGGCCGGTTCGCAAAGCGGGGGTTCGGGGTTCAAATCCCCGAGGTGGCTCCATTGTTTATTGCGGATCGCGAAATGTGGATTGCGGATTGACGTGACGTGCGTTATGCGGCTTAGCGCACCGCCCCCGCCGTTGATTCGGCAATTCGCACCCCGCAATCCGCAATCGCTACAGATTCTCGCCGAACAGGAACGCCTTGGCGAAGCGGTCGCAGATTTCCTGGTTCGTGAAGATCAGGGGCAGCAGGAACGTGATGTTGACGTTCGGCATCTGGAGGTGCGGGGCCATCCGCCTGCGCCAGCGGGTGCGGAATTTCAGGAGTTCGTCCTGGCAGGTGGTGCCTTCGGTTTTGCCGCCCTCGGCCGCCAGCGCCTTGAGGATGCAGTCCGAGGCAACCTCGGCGCTGACGATGGCCGGATAGATGCCCTCGCCGCTGGCGGCGGCGGCGAATCCGCCGGCGTCGCCGATCAGGACGGTCCGTTTGCCGACGTGATTCTCGAAGTCGACGGCGGCCCCGGCCGGCACGGCCGCGCCCTGGGGTTTGTCCAGGTTGGCCCGCTTCGGCAGCATGTCCTCGGCCTTCAGGCGCTCGACCCAGGCGGCGTAGAGTTCCTTCAGTTGCCCGGCCTCGCGGCCCCGCACGCCGATGCCGATGCTGGCGTGCCGCGCGCCGGGAAACGCCCACGCGTACCCCGACGCCCCGCCGAATCCGAGCGACACGTGGATGTTGCTCGCGCCGAAACAGGCCGTCCGTTGGCGTGCCGTCAGCGAGATGGTCTTCGAGAGGGTGACGACGAGGTGCTCGTCGCCCCACCCCGGCCGCAGGCCCGTCGTCTGTGCGACCGTGCTGTGAACGCCGTCGGCGCCGACGACGATGCGTCCGGCGAGTCGGCGCCCGTTCTCGAGGACGGCCACGACCTGGCATTCACCGGTTTCGACGGCGGCGACCTTCTTGCCGAGGATCGTCTTGGCCCCTGCCCCCCTGGCCGCCTGCACGAGCGCGGCGTCGAACTTGCTGCGCGCCACCACGTGTCCGGCGTGCGCGCGGCTGCCGTATTGGGCCACGAGCGAGAAGTCAGGCGAATGGAAGGTCAACCGCTTGAACGGCGTGGCCTTGACCTTGCGTCGAGCGGCATCGACGAAGGGGTAATCGCGGACGGCCCTGTCGCTGAGCCATCCGGCGCACGGTTTGGCGCGCGGGAACCGGGCCGCATCGACCAGCGCGACCGTCGCCCCGGCGCCCGCCAGGAACCGCGCCGCCGATGCGCCGGCGGGACCGGCGCCCACGATGACCACGTCGTAGACCATCGCTCGCCCTCAGTGCGCGACCGCGCGAATGAGAAATGCTGAATGCCAAATGCCAAATGCCAAATGACGGCGCGGCACCCGCAGCCGGCGCAGCCGGCTCATTGGGCATTTGGCATTTATCCTTTCTCCTTGGCCTTACTTCTGAATCCTCTCAAACTCCTTCAGCAGGGCGTCCTCGGCCTTGCCGTACTGCTCGTACGTTTCCTTCAGGCGTTTGAGCATCTCGTTGAAGACGTCCTCGGGCACCTCGAACCCCTTGGCCTTGGCCTCCATCATGGCCTGGAGCGTGTCGGAGACGCTGTCGAGGTCCGAGGCGGTGGCGGCAAAGGCGCGCGCGGTGTCGTACAGGTTCAACGACTCGACCTCTTCCTTGTCGGGCGTGGCGAACAGCCGCCACGGCGCCCGGCGGACCTCCTTCGCCAGCGCCTTGAGGTGGTCGCTGGTCTCGTGGAAACTCTGCATGGTCTTGGCGATGCGAGCCCGGTTCGTCTCGACGATGGCCTTGGCGTTGGCCGCAACGACCTTGAAGTCCTCGATGCCGGCCTTCAGGCTGGCCGAGGCGGCCTTGACGTTCGCGAGGATTTCGCCGGCGCTCGAGTCGGCCTTCGCCATAACGGATTTGGCGTGGGTGATCGTCTCTCGGATGTCGGGCCGGTTCTCGTCCACGATGGCGCCGATCTTGGTCGAGGTGTCCTTGAGTTTGGCCGAGGCGGCCTTGAGGTCGTCGAGAATGCCGTCGGCCTTCTTCTTGGCGGCCTCGGTCACCTCGCGGGCGTTGGTGACGGTGGCTTTGATGTCCTCGCGGTTCTCGTCGATCACCGTGTCGATACGTTTGACGGTGCCCTTGACGCTCTCGGAGACCTCGGCCAGGTTGGCGCTGGTGGTCTTGAGTTTGGCGATGATCTCGGGCAGCCCTTCGCGGACGTCGGCCGTGACGGCGCGGATATTTTCGAGGATCTCCGAGACGTCTTTCTTCTCCTCCTTGCCGATGCCGAGTTCATCGGCGGCGCCGGCGAACGGCGACTGCTGCTCGCCCTTGAGGTGATCCTTCACGAGGTCGCCGTAGCCGACGTCCTCGATGTTGATGACGGCCGATTGGCCCACCAGCGCCTGGCTGATCGTCACGCGGGCGTTCTTGTGCACGTGGTACTGCTTTGGCAGTTCGGCGGAGACCTCGACCACGTAGCAGTTGACGTCGGGCTTGTGGTCCAGCGGACAGGGCACCTCAACGAGTTGGATGTCGGAGACACGTCCCACAGGGTGCCCGGCCAGCAGGACGGGCCCGCCTATCTTGATATTCGGCGCAGCGTCGAAGCGGATCCGAAGCGCCTGGGTCGGCTCGAACCAATACTGCCAGCCGGCGACGATAACCAGGATGGCCACGGCGGCCGCCGCCATCAGCAGCAGGAACGCCCCGGCCACAACGCGGTTGCGAGTGGGATGTCGTGCCATCAGCTCCTCTCCTCACCCCCGAGGCCTCCAACGCAGCCCGAGGTCCGTCCTATGCCAGGTCCTCTTTCCGGATGCCGAACAGGTCCGAGACGTAGTCGGTTTTGGAGACGCGAAGCGGAATCGGGCCGTCGGGCAGCCCCTCGACGAATTGCCGCACACGCTCGTCCGTCGGGTTTCTGAAATCGTCCGGCGTCCCGATGGCGATAAACTCGCCGTTGTAGAGCATGGCGATGCGGTCGCCGATCCGCAGGGCGCTCTTCATGTCGTGCGTCACCACGATGCTCGTGACGCCCAGTTTGGTCCGCAGGTCGATGATCAACTGGTCGATGACGCTGGTGGCAATGGGGTCGAGGCCGGCGGTCGGCTCGTCGTAGAAGAGGATCTGGGGGTCGCGTGCGATGGCCCGCGCCAGGCCCACGCGTTTGCGCATGCCGCCCGAGATCTGGCTCGGCATCAGGTTCTCGAAGTCCCGCAGGCCCACCAGTTCCAACTTCATCTTGACGACCATTTCGACGATCTTGGCGTCCAGGTCCGTGTGTTCCCTGAGCGGCAGGGCCACGTTCTCGCCGACCGTCATCGACGAGTACAGCGCGCCCGACTGGAAGAGGATGCCGAACCGCTGGCGCAGTTTGTCGAGCCGCTCGGTGCCGGCGCAGCACACGTCCTCGCCCCACATGTACACGTGACCGGCGTCGGGCGCGTACTCGCCGATGATGACGCGAAGCAGCGTCGATTTGCCACAACCCGACGGACCCAGAATCACCACCGTCTCGCCCGGCGCCACCATCAGGGTGATGTCGTTGAGAACCTGGTGCCCGTCGAAAAACTTCTGGACGCCGCGCACCTCCAGGATGGGCTCAGGCGATTCCGGCATAGGTCACCAGACGAAGTAAAACAGGGCCGTGAACACGCAGTTGGCCGCGATGATCAGAAAGATGGACCGGACCACGCTGTTGGTGGTGGCGCGGCCGACGCCGCCCGCGCCGCCGGTAACGCTCAGGCCCTCGTAACACGAAACGATAACGATGATGAAGCCGAAGATGCCGCCCTTGATCAGGCCCGTCGTCACGTCCTTGGTGACGAGCGCCTCCATCGCCGTGTGGTAGTACTGCCACGGGTCGATGTCGAGCACCAGGTACGCAATCAGCCCGCCGCCGACCGTCCCGACGATGTTCGCCAGGACCGTCAGGGCGACGGTCATGAAGATGCAGGCGATGACGCGCGGCACGACGAGGAACCGGATCGGATGGATGGCGCTGGTCCGCAGCGCCGCGATCTCTTCCCCCACGACCATCGTCCCGAGTTCGGCGGCGATCGCCGCACCCGCGAACCCCGTCAGCACCACCGACGCAAGCAGCGGACCCAACTGCGGGAACACCGCCTTCGAGATGACCGTCGCCAGTTGGTCCAACTGCCCGTAGTCCGCGAGCACCGGCGCCAGCGTAAACGACAGCGTCATCCCGACGAACAGTTGAACCAGAAAGATGATGGGCACCGCCCGGACGCCCAGCCGCACCATCTGAAAGAAGGTCTCGTCGGTCTTGATGCGAGGCCGGGTCACCAGGCCCACGAAGGTGTGCTTGAGCACATCGAGCGTCAAGTACCCCAGGCCGCCCAGGTAGGCCAGGAGCCCTTCGCCCTGGGCCCCGACCCGTTCCAGCAGCCGGACGAACGAGGTGGCGGTCACGGCTCCAGGGCCTCCTCGACACTCGGCGCCATGTGGAACACGTCAGCCAGGCGCGCGATCTCGAACACCCCCCGCACCCGGTCGCTGATCCCGGCCAGGACCAGATCGCCCTCGTGCCGGCGGACCATTTTCAACACCTCGACGAAGGTGGCCACGCCGCTCGAATCCACGTACGTCGTCTCGGCGAGGTCCATTACGATCCGCCCGGGATGCTCGCCGGCAATCCGGTGAAGCCTTTCCCGCAGCGCCGGTGACGAAAAGACCGTGACCTCGCCGCGCAAGGCCACCACCGTCGTGTCGCCTTCGCGTCGCGATTCAATGACCAGGTCCTCTCCATCCAGGTCGAATCGGCTGCTCATGAACGGCTCTCCTTCGACGTCTTGCCGGAAGCGTCCCCCTCGCCCTTCTCGGTCCCCTCTTTCGGTTCGGCGTCGTCTGTTGCGTCGGCCGGTGTGGGCCCGGCGGCGGCACTCCACCACGCACGCCACCCGGCGATGATCTTCTTTCGCTCCTCGGGCGTCGCAAAGTGAAAACCACGGTTCGTGCCGGTCAGTTTGTGCAGGGCCGTGGCCGCCATGAACCGGACACCCTCGTCCTCCGACTCCAGCAACTCGATCAGTTCCCCGGCCAGCGTTGCATCGTTCGCCCGCACGATCCGGGCGATGGTGGCCGTCTGCTCACGCGGGTCGTCCGTCTGCAACTGCTTGACGGCAGCCTTGCGGTCCAGGCACCCGGCTGCCGGGACCCACAGCACCAGCGCGACAAGAATGGTTCGGTACATCGCGGCACTTCCCGAGCGGCGAAGGCACGGCGCGTGTGATTGGCCCGATACGCTCCGAGAGATTATAGCCATCCTGCGCGACCGTGCCAACGCAAATCGCCCGGCGGACCGTTGCCATCGACGCAGGGGTATGGTAGAGTGCTGCGTCCCGGCGGGCCCGGCGGGGGCGTGTTTCGGGCGGGAGAGGCTCATGCAGGTGCTTCGGGGCGTCAAACGGTCGTTCTGGAGGGGCGTGGCGGCGCTGCTGCCCGCCCTGCTGACCGTCATCGTCCTGGCCCTCGGCATCACCAGCGTCCACAACTACGTCGGCCTGTACGTCAACATCGCGATCCAGTACGTCGTCCACTGGGCGTCGGGGATTCCTCTGGCGGACGTCGAAGCGTGGTACGACCGCTACTGGCTGGGGTGGCTCGGCGTTGTGGCGGCGGTCATCGGCCTGTGCGTGGTGGCGTACTTCGTGGGGACCTTCCTGGGGACCCGCATCGTCCGGTTCTTCGAGACCTCGATCATGCGGATGCCGATCCTCAGGCGGATCTATCCGGGGGCGAAGCAGGTCTCGGAGTTCTTCTTCGCCGAGCGGCAGGTCGAGTTCCGCCGCGTCGTTGCCATCGAGTACCCGCGGCGGGGCCTGTGGTCGGTCGGCTTCGTCACGGGGCGGAGCCTGCGGGCCATCACCGAGCAGACCGAGGAAGAACTGCTCACCGTCTTCATCCCCAATTCGCCCATGCCCGTGACGGGCTACATCGTCGCCGTGCCGCGACGCGAGGTCATCGACCTGCCCATCTCGGTGGACGAGGCGTTTCAGTTCACCATCTCGGGCGGGGTCATCGTGCCGCCCGCCGAGCGACTCGAATCGCTCGAGGTCGCCCTGCTCGTCAACAAGACCGACCAGCAAGAGGCCGCCCGCGAACTCAAAGAACAGGCCGACACCGACACCACGCCCGACGACACCGACAGCACCCCCAACGATACCGACGACGAACCGGTCAACGAAATCGAGCCGAACGAACCCGGTTAGCCGCCGGGCTTGCCCGGCGCGCATCCATGATGCCGTGCGGTGGGCCGTCCTGCCCATCGCGCCGCCACAGGGCAAGGAGAATCGCATGTACGTCGGACGCATCGTCGCCGTCGGCCGCACACCCGCCGGAATGAACGCCGTCATGTACCGCGTCTCGTCCCGCTCGTTCCCCAACCGCCGCACCGTCCAGACGCCGCGCGCCCTGGCCGTCGTCCCGCGCGAAGGCCACGAGAGCGACCTCTCGAAGAACCCCTACATCGCCTACAACTGCCTGCGCCTCGCCGGCGACGTGGCCGTTGCCACGAACGGGTCGCAGACCGACCCGATTGCCGAGAAGATCGCCTCCGGCATGAGCGTGCGCGACGCCATGGTCCAGTCGCTCATCGTTCTCGACTATGAGAAGGACGACTTCAACACGCCGCGCATCGCGGTCGCCGTCGCCCGCGGCGCCGACGAAGGTTGGGCGGGCATCGCGCGGCACGACGGCCTGCACGTCCGCGCGTTCCAGTTGGAGGCCGGCAAGGCCTTCTACCTGGCCACCTACGAGGTCGCCGACCCGCGCGCCGAGTACGTGAGCGACTTCGCCGCCGAATCCGCCGAAGACGCCGCCCTCTGGGTCGTCGAAGGCGGCGCCTTTGCCGACCTCGAGAAACCCGTCTGCTCCGCCGCCGCCGTCGAAACCGACGACGGCTTCGCCGTGGCCGGCCACACCGTCCCGGCCGAGGCGTAGCGCTCTGTCGCAGATGGCATGACGGGTGCCACGGGCGGCTTGCCCGCCCGTGCGTCTCGATATGGGGCAAGCACTGGCTGACAAGCAGCCAGTGGCACCCCGCAGGTCGGCGGCGGCAGAACACCAGGCTGCGGCTCGCGGCGGCGGAATGAGGTTACTTCTTCTCGGCCTCTGCGCCACCCTTCGGGCTGTCCATGCCTTCCGGGCGTGCCCAGGGGGGAGGCCGGCGAGCGCTGCCGTCCTTGAGCCGTTCGCGCATGCTCTTGGGATCGCTCAGCCGCTTGGCGTGCAGTTCCTTTATCTCTTCCGGCTCGAGTTTGCCGTTCTGGTTCTTGTCCATCCGGTCGAAGCCAGCGTCGGATCCCCGAAACTCCGACTTGTCAATCACGCCGTCTTCGTTCGTGTCGCTTCGCATGATGAAGACCTGGACGAACCGGTTCGCGTCGCCGCGCCCGTCCGGGGGCAGGTTCGAAGGCGCCCCGTCCTTGGGCTTGGGGCAATTGGCGTGCCGCAGTGTGTAGGCCGCCTCGAACTCCTGCCACGAGAGCGTGCCGTCCTTGTTGGTGTCGATCCTGCCGACGGCCTCGTTGGCCTTGGCCTCGTCGTCCATTCCCGGGCTCTGCCTGAACTCGGCCGCCGAGACCTTCTTGTCCTCGTTCACGTCCAGCCTCTTGAAGACCCATTCGGCGGTCAGCCCCATGGCGCAGGCCGGGCAGTTCTTGGGGGCGGGCTTGACCTTCGTTTGCGCGTCCTCCCCGCCTCCCGGCTTTTCCATCGCCTTCCCGGATGCCGTACAGGCCGGCGTCTCGGCATGGGCCGTATCGGCCTTCGCGGTCTCGGCCCCCTTGCCGCCCGTGCAGGCGCCGTCCTTTTCCTCGGGGGCCGTGACGGCCTGGATTCCGACGGCAGCCAGAGCAGCCGCCACGCACACGGCGACCAGCGCGACAGCAACCGTGTTTCGGTTCATCTCGGCACTCCTGTGCGGGGGGCACCCTCAGCGTGGATGAACGACCCGACGCCCAGTTTATTGCCGGCAGGTGGGGGAAGCAAGCACACACCGTCCTTCGCGCAGGCATTGTGCGCGGCCAGCGCTGTAACCTAGTGGTGGGTCAACATTGATTCTGTGGGTGCCATGCTTTCCCTCCGTTGGGAAAGCATGCGGTCCTGACCCAGGGCGCATGCTTTCGCAAGCGAAAGCATGGCACCCGCACCGACAAGTTCAATGTTGACACACCACTAGCCGGCGGCCTTGGCGCCGGTGCCGCCCGGCGGTCGCAACAGCCGCGCCTCGCCCGAAAGCATCTTCAACCGCACGCTGTGGAAAACAACGGTCGATTCATACGCGCTGAGGCCCAAAGACCCACCCTGGGGCAAAACCCAGTCCTTGGCCAAGGAGAGCGCCGCTTCCGGGCCTCGCCAGGCAATATACGGCCTTCCGTTCAGGCTCGCAGCCACCTGAGCGCGACCACGTCCCGCAAGCACCCTGATGGTCACGACGTATTCCCGGCCATTGTCAAGGTCGCCAGACTTTACAGTTGTTTCGTTAGAGTATGCGCGTTGGCCGTTGATACGACCGAGTCCGCCATAGTACCATCCGTCCCCATGCCAACCACCCATCTGCACAGCAGCCCGGGCCGAGCCCACAGGCAAGACGATGGCGACAACATTACGCCCCGACGTACGCTCGAACTTGACCTCCAGTTCGTAGTCCCCTTCCGGAGCAATCGGGAGCGTGATGCACCCCGTACGGATCGGAGTCACAATAGCAAGCGCCTTGGCCTGAAGCTTCCAGTCGCCCTTGACCTTATCCTTCTCCAGGTCGATCAGCGGCAGCAGGTCGGTCCACGTGCCGGGTTTGATCGTCTGGCCCATGGGCGCCTGTGCGGCAGGGGCCGGCGTGGCCGTCGAAGGCGCCGCCGCGCCGCCCGGCGGCCGCAGCAGCCGGGCTTCGCCCGAGAGCATCCGCAGGCGAGCGCTGCCGAATAGCGCCCTCGGCTTCGCCTCCGCCTTTGACCCCGCCATCCGCACACCCATCCCCGGCACATCCGGCCGCGGCAGTTTCCATGCCCTGGCGAGCGAGAGCGATTTCCAAGGCCCGGTCCAACTCAGGTAAGGCTTCCCGTCCAGCGTGACACTCACCTCACACAAGTCGCCGTTGACTACGACTCTGGCATTGACGGTGTAGAGATGCGCGTCTTGAAGTGTGCCCGGGCGAACGGTTGTCTCATTGGAGCGTGCCGATTCCCCGTTGATGGGACCAAGAGCGCTTGCCGCGCCACCCCCCATGCTCAGGTAACAGCCCACGCAGGACGACCCGACGGGCAGGACGAAGGACACTTCATTCCCGGCACCCGCCGCAGGCGGCTCATCGGACGGGAGCCGGATGAATCGCCACTCCAACTCGTAACTCCCTTTGACCGAGATCGGCAGCATGGCACGCGCGCAGTTACCAGGCGCCACGGCCAGGCCACCAGTGCTGGTCTTCTCCCATTGGCCAGAAACGACCTCTTCTGTGGGGCGGACGAGCGGCAAGAGGTCCACCCACTTGCCGGGCTTGATGACGCCGTCCTTTGGGACGGCCGCCGTGCCGACCCGCGTCGGTTTGCCGGGTAACGGCGCCTGCGCGACCGGGCCGAGTTTCGCCAGTTCCGCCTCGATTCTTTTCAGCGCCACCGTGGCGGCCGCCCGGTTCAGGTCGTCGGCCTCATGGAGCGCAAGGACCCGGTCGTAGTAGGCCTTCGCGCGGGCGAACATGGCCGCCTTGGACGCCTCGGCCGCCGCCTCGCCCAGGCCGCGGTACCACTCCCCCAGTTCCATGCACGCCAGTTCCGGCGCCGCCTCGACGCCCTTGGCGACTGCCGGGACGTATTTCTTGAGCGACTCGTCCTCGACGCCCTCCAGGTGCGCCGCGGCCGCGGCCGGGTCGTCAAGGTCCACCAGGTACAGCCGCGCCAGTTTCTCCCGTGCCGCGACGTTCCCCGAATCGCGGGCCACGAGCGCCTTCATGTTCGCGATCTCGCGGTGCACCGTCAGGAGATGAGCGAGGTGTTCACGGCGCGCCGAGACGTCGGCCAGCCGGTCGCTCTTCACGGCCCGGGCGATGCCCTCGGCCCGCCGGCAGTCCGAGACGGCGCCGACCGCGTCGCCCGCGGCTGACTTCGCGTCGGCCGCACCCAGGAGCGCATCGACCAGGGCCTCCCCGGCGGCGGCCTTGGCATCGGGCGCGGCCAGGGCGTACTGCTTCTGCCGCACGGTGACCAGACGCTCGGCGCACTCGCCCGCCTTCGCGGGAACCTGGGAGGCGAGAAACTCGGCGGACTCGACGGCCGTCGTGTACCCGTCGGCGTGGCCGGAGGCCAGGTCGAAGGCCTTCTCGCACAGGACCGCCACGAGCGCCGGCTTGCCGGCGGCGGCGCCCCGCGCGGTATCGAGCAGACGCTTCGCCAGGTCGATGTCGTCCGCGGCGTCGCGCGTCTTGGCGACGCGGGCCACGTCGGCGCCGAAGAGCGACGCGAAGACCTCGGCGGCCTTCTCCTCGGCCTCGGAAGCCCACACCCCTGGCGCCAGCAGGGCTAGAACCCCGCACGAAACGCACACAAGACACAACTGGCGTCGCACCACGCATCCCCCCTTTCCGTTTCCGGCCAGATAACGACCGGCCGCTCGCAACCATCGCCACATTATGCGTGGCGCGATGGGACGTGTCAAAGCCCATCCGGCGGCCCCCGGCTCTCGGCTGCGAGCCTTTCAGAGGGGGACCCGGGGACAGAGGGTATCCGGGCGACGTCGCATCGCACGTGCACCGGGGGAGAGAACAGAAGGTGTGAATTCGCTCTCGAGCCGCCTTCCGTCAGGGCCAACCGAGGCGTGAATTGAGTTCTGTGTCACCGGAACCCCGGTTCCCGTCGCGTAACGTCAACTCGTACTTTCGGGTGAGTCCGTCGAGCATCATGGTCACGAGCGTACTGCTCATGCAGTAGTCGCGGACGCCGAGCGACCTTCCGGAAATCGAATCGTAGTGTTCGCTGATGCCGTTCTTGATGGCGTTGGCGATGGTCTTGTCGGCGATGTCGGCGGCAAGGTCCTTGTGGCCACAGGCGGCCAGACCGGAGGCGATCTGGTAGTTCGTCGGCGGCCAGACGTCGCCGCGCCAAAAGGCGCCGGACTTCCATCGCTTGTCGGTTCGATCGACCGTGGGCACCGGCAGCGGCGTCATCCAGGCGGGCGAGGCCAGCACCTCGGCCATGCGGCGGGCCATCGCTTCGGTGGGAACGCCCGCGGCCAGCGGAATCCAACTTCCGATGGTTGCGACCGGAATCTTCTCGAGCGTGTCGCGCCGGACGGAGAGGAACGTGCCCGCCTCGTCGTCCCACAGGTGGTCGCGCATTCCCTTGACGCCCTTTTCCATGTGCCGCCTGCGTCTGGCCGCCATCTCCGGGTCGCCCGCGATGTCCGCCAGCCGGGCGAGGCTTCTCTCGCCCATGATCAGATAGGCGTTGTTGCCGGGCACGCAGACGTCGGCATACCAGGCGCCTTCCTTGGGGCCTTTGCGTTTGGGATGGACGGTCATTTGCATGCCGTCCATGTTGCATTCGTAGTCGAACGTTTCCCATTTCGCGTGCTGCAGTTTGCCCGTGTAGGCGCCGAGAGTAATCAGCCCGTTCTCGTGCAGATCCCGCTCGCGCCAATACCAGTCGTGGAACCGTTCGAGCCGACCGAGACATTGCTTGAGAAGTTCCTTGTCGCCGTTGCGTCGATAGACCCGTTCGACGCCCCAGGCGAGGATCGGAATCTGCGAGAACTGCCGAACCTCTTGCGGCTCCGTCTTGATGGCCACCGTGATCATGTCCCGAGCATACTCGGGCGCGTCCTTGTTCCAGCGGTCCTGGAAGTCCCAGTAGTTTTGGAAGACGTCGCGGATAAGTTTCTTTTTGTCGGGCAGGATGCTCAACAGATCGACCACGAACATCGTGTCCCAAATCCATTGGCCCTTGTAGTACGGTCCGCCGGGGACGATCCAGGTGTTTTTCAACGGCGGCGTCGGCGGCATGATCTTCTCGAGAACGCACTTCTCCATCACGCGTTTTGCAAGTGCGAGCACCTCGGGACTGTTGGCTTCGAAAAGCGAGCCGATGTCGAGCGGCGCGGAGTCAGACGCGCCGGCCAAGTCGGCTAACGCGCTGGCCAGCGCCACCCCGCCGGCCGTTTTGAGAAACTCACGCCGTTTCACGTGATGGTCTCCGTGTTGGTTTACAAGTCCGGGGACACCATACGAATGGCACTGCCGTCCGGACTCGCATGATAGCAGATACTTATGCCGCACGCAATCTCCTCCGCAGCTCACGACGCCCGTCGTGCATCATGGGATAGTGCTGCCGGTCGCGTTTGATCGTGCGCGGCTCGATGCGGCACACGATCGGCGGGCGGGTAGGAAGGCGGAACCGGGCACGGTTAAGGGTGTCCGTGGGAATTCAGCACAAAAAAAGCCCCACGATGTTATCGCAGGGCGTTGGAAACGGGTTATTACTTTTTGCGACGAAGAAGGAAAAGTCCTCCCAAAGCCAGAAGGCTGATGGTGGCCGGTTCGGGGATTAGTTGGATATCATCCACTGCCGCACCCGACCAAAGTGTTTGGGAAATATACTCCCAGCTATCCGCCTCCCAATAAACGCCGACCTTTGCCGACGATTTATTAATGTTATTAAAGTCTGAACTGAAGTTCGCTGCTGTCAGGGCAATGTCAAAGCCGAACCAGGTCTGACCATCGGATCCCACCGAGGTGGTGTGGGGTTGAGGTGCGGCATATGGCGTCTGATGGTTTTCAGCCAAAAGCGATTGAGCCGTGTACGTTCCATCGCTCAAAACAAGAAAGACCTCCTGCCCCCAGCCCCAGGTGGAATGGGTGGAACTGGATTGGAAGTCCCTCAGGTAAAGTTTGATTGAAGTGACATTGGTTAAATTGGTCAAGCCGGACCAAACATAGGTATGACACCAGTCTCTTCCCGGCGGATCCCAGGGATTGCCCCCCCCCTGATGAACGTCTCCAACGATGGTGGCCTTTCCCCACAGGGCGCTCGCGCCGCTGTAGTGGTAACTTGTGGTGGTATACAGTTCATTGCTATGATTGGTGTTTGACCCATCGTCCTCGTAGACCGAAGTCCAGCCCGTCAATCCGGACTCGAATCCGCCGTTAATGGGAGCGCCGAAACAAAAACCCGCATTCACCATCAAGAAAACCGAAACGGTCACAAACATTCTCATCAGCATTCTCCTTGTCAAGGGACATTACCCGGTTCTTTTCGGAAGCGGCCGCCCAACCGCCGACGGACGCCCCCCTCGATCGCTGCCCCAGCCCCTTCGCGCTATGGATACATTCCAAGTCTGCGGATACAGCATCCTGGACGAAAAGAGGATGGTTGCCAACCCCCCCCGCACACGCACGGATAGTATACATATAAGAGCGGCGATTGTCAAGTCGGGCGGCAAAGGGCACAGCCTTCAACGCAGCGGGCCACGGCAGGGGCCGTAGCCCTGCCAGGGAGGACGCCGAGCACGCAGAGGGGGGAGGGGGATTTCGGATTTCGGATTTAAAGGCGGACAGCAACCCGGCGTCGTTCCGGCGCGGGGGGAACGGCGTCCCGGGGAGATCCCCGGGGATTCGCTGCGCTCATCCCCGGGCTTTAACGGCAAGCGGCACGGCGAACGGCGCGCGGGGGGCGTTATTATTTTTCGGCTGCGGCGGGCGCCGGGGCGGGCGCCGGCGCGACGCCGAGGACCTTCAGCATGGCCTCGGCCACGAGTTTGTTGCCTTCCTTGTTCAGGTGGACGCCGTCGCCCGTCAGGATGCCCTTGGGCAGGTTGTCCTTGTTGTTGGCCTTTTCGTAATCGATGAAAATCTTCCGCAGGTCCAGGAGTTCGACGCCGCAGTCCTTGGCGACGCTGCGGCTGATGGCGGAATACTCTTCGAGCATGGGGTCGCGTTCGTTGGAGCCGTCGGCCTTCTCGCCGATGGTGGTGGGTGTGCAGAGGATGACCCTGGCCCCGGCGTTCTTGATTTTCCCGATGATGTCCTTCAGTCCTGCCTCGAACGCGTCTTTGGGCGTTCCGCCCTTCATGGTGCCGTCGGCCTGCTTCTTCCAGTGCCAGACGTCGTTGATGCCGATGTAGATGAAGACGATGGTGGGATTTTTGCTGAGGACGTCTTTCTCCAGCCGCTGCTGGAGGTTGGGCACCTTGTTGCCGCTGATGCCGGCGCCGATCGTCTCGACGCCGAGGTCCTTGGCGTTGGCGTCGAGGGCGTTCTTGATGCGCGTGATGTAGCCGTCCGGCCGCACGGCGCCGGCGGTGATGGAGTCGCCCAGGAAGACGATGCGGTCGCCCTTCTTGATGGCCGCCGCGCCGGCCGCAGCGGCGCCGGTGTCTGCGGCTATAATGGGAGTGACGGTTATCAGCACGAGTGCGACCAGGACAGCGGCGGCGCGAGTCAACATGGCATGTCTCTCCTCTTAGGTTATCCCCATGCGCCTGCCGCGGCGGGAACGGCGACGGAACACCCGTCGCCTCTGCCCGCCGACCTGTCCGCTGAAGCCTCGGCGACGGGCGGCGTCCGATTCCCCTGGCGGCTCAGAGCGTCCAGCCCTGGCGGAACTCGGGCTTGATGTAGCGGTTCGCCTCCGGGCAATTCGTAAACTGCATGCGTTCGGAGTCCCAGGCGAGTTTGCGGCCCGGCATCCGCAGTCCGATGACGCCCAGGAGGGCCAGTTCCGTCAGGGGCCCGCCGTAGTCGGCGAAGTCGGAGCCGGCGTGCCGGCCCCCGCGGATCGCATCGACCCAGTCGGCGTGATGGTTGCCGACGCGCGGCAATTTCTGGGGCGGCAGTCGCTTGCCGTACTCCTGCATCTTGGTCTCCGGAACGATCCTTGGGCTCCCCGCCCCGTGCGATCCGTAGGTGATCGTCCCCTTGTCGCCGTACACGACGCCGCCTGTCACAACGCTTTTGCGATCTTGCTCGAGGTCTTTCGGCCTGGGAATCGCCGTCTTGCCGCAGTAGAAGACCATCTTGACTTGCCCGCGGGCGCCCTTGGCGGGGAACTCGTACGTCACGGTCCAACCGGCGGGGAAGGTGTCGGCGTACTGGACGGGGTCGTAGTCGTCGGCCTCGGTCAGGACGGTGGTCGGCGCGCCGAGGTCGAGCGCCCAGAAGACGGGGTCGGCCACGTGGCAGACCCAGTCGCCGAGGGTGCCGGTGCCGAACGGGCTCCACGCGCGCCATGCGCCAGGCATATACATGGGATTATACGGCCTGGCGGCGGCGGGGCCGAGCCAGAGGTCCCAGTCCAGGCCTTTGGGCACGTCGTGCTGCTCCGTGCGTTTCGGGAGGTCCTGGATGCGGCAGTGGACGGCGTTGCATCCGACGTGGACGGTGTGGACGTTTCCGATGGCCCCGTCCCAGATCCACTCGCAGAAGATGCGGATCGATTCGAACGAGTGGCCCTGGTTTCCCATTTGCGTGACGACCTTGTGCTTGCGGGCGGCGTCCATGAGTGCCCGGACTTCCCAGACGGAGTGGGCGAGCGGTTTCTCGCAGTACACGTGCTTTCCGCGCCGGATGGCGTCAATCGCCGCCACCGCGTGCGTGTGGTCGGGGGTCGAGACGACCACGGCGTCAATCTCTTTCTCGACGGCGTCGAGCATCTTGCGGAAGTCGGTGAACTTCCTGGCCTTGGAGTGCTGGTCGAAGGCTTTTCCGGCGCGGCGGTCGTCGACGTCGCAGAGGGCGACGACGTTGTTGCCGCCGCTCAGGCCGCCCAGGTTCGCCCCGCCGCGCCCGCAGATGCCGATGAACGCGAGGTTCAGTTTTTCGCTCGGCGCCGGCCCGGCGGCGCCGCCCAGGACGTGGGCCGGCACAACCGTGACGGCGGCCAGCGCGGCCCCCGTGGTTCCGATGAACTGCCTGCGCGACATTCCTCGTTTGCCTGTGGACATACGCATCTCCTTGAACGTGGCACCTGCTGCCGATGGTCGTGGGCCGCGGCGCACACGACGAACCCTGTAATCTAACCCTTCCGCCGGCCGAAGGTGTCTTGGAAAATGCCTTGGAAGGGGAGGAACGCGGCCCGGCCCACCACGGCGGGGCGCGGGGCGGAGAGAGGCGTGACGGACGCTAAGCCGCAAGCGGCACGATGAAAGGCGCGCGGGTGGGGGCGAAAGGCGAGCGCCGCGCAAGCGCGGCAGTTAAACAGGCGCGCGGGGCGGCGAACGGCGAGCGCCGCGCGCCGCGCAAGCGCGGCGGCTAAACAGGCGCGCGGGTGGGGGCGAACGGCGCACTGGCGGACAAGCCCGCCCTGAGCGAGGCCGAAGGGCCGCCAGTGGCACCCGGCGAGGCGGGGGGCGGGCCCAGCCTTCGCCCTTTGGGCTACGGCGGGTCTCCGCTGCGCTTCGACAAGCGAGGCGGCGGAACGGCAAACGCGCTCGCGTTCCGCTCGCGGCTAAGCGTGAACGGCACAAAACGCGCCCGCCAAGGCGGGCGGCTAAATGTGGTACGGGGGGCTTTGAAGAAATAATCTCTTGCAAAACCGTTGAAGGGAGCGTATAGTATGGGTACTGTCCGGCATCGGGTCGGACGGATAACGGCAGCGTGGTTTAGTGTAAAGGAACAGAGTCCGAATGCCTTTTAACAAGTTGGGGCTGAACGAGCCCCTGTTGCGGGCGGTACGCAGCGAAGGTTACACGCAACCCACCCCCATTCAGCAGCACGCGATTCCCCCTGTCCTGGCCGGCAAAGACCTGCTGGGCTGCGCCCAGACGGGGACGGGCAAGACGGCGGCGTTCGCGCTGCCGATCCTCCAGCGTCTGTCGGCGAGCCAACCCGTCGGCAACGGGCGGCGACCGGTCCGGGCGCTCATCCTGACGCCGACGCGCGAACTGGCCGCCCAGATCCACGCGAGTTTCCGCGTCTATGGGCAGCACGTAGACCTGAGGTGTGCGGAGGTGTTCGGCGGCGTGAGCCAGGTGCCGCAGGCCAAGGCCCTGCGCCAGGGCGTGGATATCCTGGTGGCGACGCCGGGACGGCTCCTGGACCTGATGGGCCAGGGGCTGGTGCACTTCAAGCACCTGGAGGTGCTGGTGCTGGACGAAGCGGACCGGATGCTGGACATGGGTTTCATCCCGGACGTTCGCCGGATCCTGTCGGCGCTTCCTGGGCGGCGTCAGACGCTGTTTTTCTCGGCGACGATGCCGGGGACGATCCAGGGCCTGGCGGACTCGATCCTGCGTGAGCCTGTGGAAGTGCGTGAGACGCCGGAGGCCCCCGCGGCCGAGACGGTCAATCACTCGGTGTACCTTGTGGAGCAAGGCCAGAAGCAGGCGCTGCTGGAGCATCTTCTGGCGGGTCCGGAGATTTGCCGGGCGCTCGTCTTTACGCGGACGAAGCACGGAGCGGAGAGGGTGGCGCGGCGGTTGAAGGTGGCGCGGATTTCGGCGGACGCGATCCACGGGAACAAGTCGCAGGGGGCGCGGGAACGGTCGCTGGACCAGTTCAAGCGCGGCCGGACGCGCGTGCTGGTGGCGAGCGACCTGGCGGCGCGCGGTCTGGACGTGGACGACATTTCGCACGTCATCAATTTCGACATGCCGGGCGAGGCGGAGATGTACGTGCACCGGATCGGCCGGACGGGGCGGGCGGGTGCGGCGGGGATAGCCCTTTCGTTTTGCAGTTACGAGGAGCGCGGGCAGCTGAACAGCATCGAGCGTCTGATTCGCAAGCCGGTGGCGACGGTCGAGGACCACCCGTTCCGGTCGCCGCTCGGGCGCATGAAACCGAAGACGGCCGGATACCTTTCGGTGCCGAGGCGGCGGGGGCGGGCGCGCGGGCGTCGGCGGTAAGCGGCAGGATGGCGGTGCAAGGAAGGCGCGGCGGCCCACTGGGACGCCGCGCGGTGTTTTTGGCTTCGCCAAGGCGGGCGGCCAAATGGGGGAAAAAGAGTCCCGGGGATTCGGCCCCTTCGGGGCCTCATCCCCGGGCTTTAACGACGCGGGGGCGCGGGGTTACGAGGCGGCGAGGGCCTTCTCGGCGGCCTCGCGGACGTAGGCTTCCGAGGGGTCCTTGCGGCTGTCGCGCAAGTGGGCGTAGATGGCCTTGGCCTCGCCCTTCTTGCCCTGGGCGATGAGCCGCTCCGACAAGAGCAGGCACGCCTTGGTCATCTGGATGCGCTCCCACCCCTCGGCGGCGTCGGCGGCCTTGGTCAGCGCGGCGGCTGCGGCGCCCGCGCCGATGTTGGCCAGGCCCCAGCCGGCGGCGATGCGGACCTCACGGTCCGGGTCGCCGAGGGCCTGCTGGAGCGCGTCGGCCGACCCCGCGTCGGCCAGCGCGCCCAGGGCCTGGACGACGGCCAGGCGGCAAGCGCCTTTGGCCTGTCCGATTGCGGCCCGCAGCGGCTCGACGGCACCGTCGCGGATGGCGACCAGGGCCATGGCGGCGGCGTCGCACAGGTCCGCGTCGGTCAGGCATTTTCCGAGCGTCGCG
>DATKXP010000261.1:0-2115 GCA_035529015.1 Phycisphaerae bacterium
CCGCTGACCGTTCACCGTGTGCCAGATGGCCACGTGCTGCTTCGGCTTCACTTCCTCGACGCCCGTCGCGGCCTGGCCGGTATCCTTCGGCTCGGTCTTCGTGCGGCCCTTGGCCCAGGCGTCCATGCGCTGCTCGAACCGGTCGATCGTCGTCTTGAGGTTCTCGCGGCTCTTCACGTCGGACGCCTTTTCCTTCTGATAGACCGCGTACACCCGCCGCATTTCCTCGGCGATCTCCTCCAGGCCGAAGCCGATGGCCTGGTTGCGGAGCTCGTCGAGGCGCTTCAGCAGGCGGCGCTGGCTGTCCACCCGCGGAGACGATTGGGTGGCCGGCTGATCGTCCTCGGCCGACACCACCTTGAGCCCCGCGTTCTCCAGTTGCTTGACCGCCCCGCCGGAGATCGCCCCCACCGCCTTGGTCCGGGGGCTTTCCTCCAGCGTGGCCTGGGGCTGCTCGGCCGGCTTGTCGACCACGATCATTCGGGCCTGGATGCCGTTGGGGAACGCCTTGGGCTCCAGCTCGTACACGTCGGCCCCGAGTCCCTCCAGCCAGTCGCGGAACTCGACGGCCTTCAGCTCGCCGCGGAACTTGGTGCCCGCGGAGACGATCGCCACCAGGCGGCCGCCCGGCTTGAGCAGCTTGAAGGCGTGGCGGACGTGCTCCACGTCTTGCAGTTCCTCGAAGGGCGGGTTCATCACGACCCGGTCGAACTGCTGCATGGGCTCGGAGACCTCCCCTTCCCCGTTGCGGGGATCGAGCAGGCTGAACCGCTCCAGGAAGTCGCCGGCGACCAGGCGGTCGCCGTAGCCCTTGGCCTCCAGAATCGCGATCAGCCGCGGGGCGACCTCGCAGAGCGTCAGCTCGGCCTCCGGGTGCTGCTCGCGGATTCGGTCCGCGATGGCCCCCGTGCCGGCCGAGGGCTCCAGCACCTTGTCCCCCACCTTGATCTGCGCCCACTCGATCAGGCGCCCGACGATCGCCGGCGGGGTGGGGTGGTAGCCGTCGATCTTGAGGAACTGGACCTCCTCCTCCATGCGGCGGAGGCGGTCGCCGGCCTCGCGGTCGGCGTCGGCCTTCTGCTCGTCCTCGGTCAGCGACCCGTCGAGCAACCCCTGGAGGGCTTTTCCCTGGTCGCTCGTGTCGCTATACTCGGTCGAAGGGACGAGGTCGTAGTAGCCGCCGCCGGATTGGACGCCTTTGTACACCAGCGGTGCTACCGCCTTCTTCGTCCTCAGCTTGGCCAGGTCCGCCGGGATATTGCCGTCCCGGTGGGCCTTGGCCAGCGCTCTCAGGGCCCGCTGGGTCCGCTGGAGGTTGTCGGCATCGTGGAGCCGGCTGTTGTACTCCTTGACCCGCTTGGGCGTCGCGTTCTGCGTCATCGGCCGGCGCTTGTCGTCGACCGCCTTTTGCATCCCATCGGCCAGCTTCTCCAGGGCCCGGGCGATCTTCTCGGCCTCCGGGCTGGTTGTGGCCGGCGTGTCCTGCCCGCCCGGGACCCAGGCCGGGGCGAGCATTTCGTCGGGCTGGTAGGGGTTCTGCCGGCCGATCGGCATGACCGCGGCGGCGGCCTTGCGGCCGTTGGCCTGGCCGGAGATCAGCACCGCCCGGGAGTTGCCGGCGTAGTCGTACCCCGGGTGGCCGGCCGATTTGCACTTGGGGCAGGTCTCGCCCTCCGTGCGCTCCCACCAGTGGCCGCAGTTGCGATCGTCGCAACTGTACTCCCCTTCGCGCTCCTCCCGGCCGTTGGCCAGTGAGAGGGTGATTTCCACCCGCTCCCGGCTGCCGTCGCCGAGGACGGCCGCGAGGGTCTGCACGGCCGTCGCGAGGATTTCCGCGTCGAGCTTGACCGTCGCGACCTCGTGGCCGATCGCCGTGCGATGGAAGTCAAAGACGTCCGTCCACCGCGGGAACCGGCCCTCGACCCCGGTCGGCTGGAGTTGCTCGGTCTCCTCCAGGTTCGTCGCCGCGATCCGCAGCGGCTTGGTGGCGTGCTCGTCGAGCACCACGTTTTGGAGGATCGGCTTCGGGCAGATCCTCGTCACCGGCGCCAGCTTGGGCGCCTTCTGGCAGACCGCCTTGGGCACGATCGCCGCGAAGTCGCCCCCGTTGGGTGA
>DATKXP010000262.1:0-11483 GCA_035529015.1 Phycisphaerae bacterium
CGTGCTGGCAAGATCGACCGCCGCCGCTTTCTGCAAGCGACGGCCGCCGCGGGCGCCGTAACGTTGGCCGGTGCGGCCCGCGCTCGCGCGGCGTCGTCCGACAAGCGCCCGAACATCCTCTACATCTTCACCGACCAGCAGAGCGCCCACATGATGAGTTGCACGGGCAACCGGTACGTCAAGACGCCCGCCATGGACAGCCTGGCCGCGACGGGCGCCCGTTTCGAGCGGGCCTATGCCTCGAACCCCGTGTGCCTGCCGGCCCGCTTCAGCATGATGACCGGCCGCATGCCCGGCGAACTGCTGATTCGCGAGAACTCCGGCATCCCCAAGCGCGGATCGGTGCCCGACGCCATGCTCCAGCAGGCCATGGGCTGGCTGTTCCGCCGCGCCGGCTACGAGGTGCTCTACGGCGGCAAGACGCACTGGCCCAGGGGGATGAGCGTCCAGTCCATCGGTTTCGACCCGCTGACGCCGAACCAGCGCGACGGCCTGGCCGACGCGTGCGCCGAGTTCCTCAAGAAGAAACACGACAAGCCGTTCCTGCTGGTCGCCTCGTTCATCAACCCGCACGACATCTGCTACATGGCCATCGACGCCTACACCCGCGCCGCGAAGCAGGGGAAGATGTTTCCGAAAAGCAGCGTCGCGCGCGAGTGTCTGGCCGAGGCCCTGAAGATGCCCGAGGGCGTCTCGCGCGACGACTTCTTCGCGACGCACTGTCCGCCGCTGCCGCCGAACGTCGGCATCCCGCCGCTTGAACCGGAGTGCATCACGAAGTTGCTCAAGATGCGCCCGTTCCGCGAACACGCCCGCCGCAACTGGTCCGACGAAGAATGGCGCCGGCACCGATGGGCCTACTGCCGCCTGACCGAGATGGTCGATGCCCAGATCGGCCGCGTCCTGGCCGCCCTGCGCGAGGCGGGGCTCGAGGAGGACACCCTCGTCGTGTTCGCCGGCGATCACGGCGACATGGACGGCGCCCACCGCATGGAGCACAAGACGGTCCTGTACGAGGAAGCCAGCCGCGTGCCGCTCATCGTCAGCCGGAAAGGTGCCACAAAACCCGGCCTCGTGGATGAGACGCACCTGGTCTCGGTCGGCCTCGATTTGCTTCCGACGCTGTGCGACTACGCGGGCATCGAGGTGCCGGCGGGTCTGCGCGGCCGCAGCGTACGCGCGCTGGCGGAGGGACGCGCGCCCAACGTCTGGCGCGACGACCTCGTGGTCGAGTGCCAGGTCGGCCGCATGCTCCGCACCGCACGCACCAAGTACAACGTGCACGAAGACGGCGCCCACCGCGAACAGCTGATCGACCTGGAGAAAGACCCCGGCGAGATGGTCAACCTGGCCGAAGACCCGAAGTACGCCCAGGTCCTGACCGACCACCGCCGCCGCCTGCGCCGCTGGGTCGATGACACGGGCGACGAGATCGGCAAGGCGTGTATCGTTCCGGCCTGAGACAGCGTCGCGGCGACGGTGCCTTTGCTGACAGGGCTCGCCAATCCGAGCCGCGCCCGCAAGGAAGCGGCGTGCAGGGTCATTGCAGCCAATATGCCGTCGCCTATCTGAGCCGCGCCCGCAAGGAAGCGGCGTCCAGGGTCATTGCAGCCAATATGCCGTCGCCTATCCGAGCCGCGCCCGCAAGGAAGCGGCCACTCGCTGACGGTCGCGGCTATGCTACCACGCGCGACGGCCAACCCGATGGGCATCCCACCCGTAACTGAGGCGCTACGCGGAATCCACTTCTCGGCGGTACACAGCGGCGAAAATGGCGTTATAATGTACGGACGGCCGTTCGGGGTGGAGTGTGTGCGCGCCCATCGCGTTGCGCCCGGTCAAGAAGGAGCGACATGGTGCCACGTTGCAGAATGCTCCGAACCGGCTTGGCCTGCGTGTTCGTGCTGCTGGCTGCAGGTGTGGCGTGGGCGGCGGCGGCGAAGTTGCCCGAGAACTTGGCGACCAGGGCCCGCATCTCGGCCACGTCGGAGTTCAGCAAGAGCTACCTCGCCCGGTTCGTCGTGGACGGCAAGATCCCGCCGCCGATGTCGCACGCCGACGTCGGCAAGGTCTGGGCCGTCAAGGGCGATACGCACCGCGGCGGGGCCGAACTCACGCTCGAGTGGCCCGAACCTGTGACGGTGGCCGAGGTCGTCTACTACGGCCGCACCGCCTGGGAGTGGGTCGAGAACTGGAAGGACTACACCGTCCACCTCGACGGTGCTGCCGAACCCGTTGTCAAGGGCCGACTGAATCCGGGCCACGGCCCCCAGCGCATCAAGATGGCGAAGCCGGCCCGGGCCAGGCGGGTCACGCTGAAGTTCCTCTCGTCGTACGGCGGCAGCAACCCGGGGGCGTCGGAGATTGCCGTCTACGCCGCGTCGCCGCCCGAGAAAGCCCTCGGCGTGTTCTTGGCGAAGGCCCCCTCATCGAAGCCGAAGCAGTCGCTGCCCAAAGTCACGGTCAAGGACTCGCCCGAACTGGCGGCCGACCTGAAGGCGGGCCGGCTGGGGTTCACGCGCCTGCTGCTCCTCCAGAGCCACCCCATCAACTGCACGCACGTTTACACGTACCACAACGAGGGTTTCCGTCCCGGCGGGGGGCTGTACGTGTACGACGTGACGACCGGCGACCTGCGGCCGCTCGTCGACGCGGCCCAGGGGCAGATTCTTGACGCCGACCTCTCGTGGGACGCCTCGACGGTGCTGTTCAGCTGGCGCAAGGCTGACGCCGAGCCCTACCACCTGTTCACCATCGACCTCGACGGCGCGAATCTGACGCAACTGACCCGGGGGCCACACCACAACTTCAACGGCTGCTGGGTGCCGGACGGCAGCATCGTGTTCCTGTCGACGCGTGTGGCCCAGTTCGCCTACTGCTGGACGTCGCCGGTCGGCGTCCTGTACCGCATGCCCGACCCCGCGGTGCCCGAGCAGGTGACCCGCATCTCCGGCAACTACCTGAACGACTTCACGCCGGCCGTCATGAACGACGGCCGCATCATCTACTCTCGCTGGGAGTACGTGGACCGGCCGGCCATTCCCATCCAGAGCCTGTGGACGATCCGTCCCGACGGCACGTGCCTGTCCGTGTTCTACGGCAACCGCGTGCTGAGCCCCGCCACGTTCATGGAGGCCCGGTCGATACCCGGCTCGACGAGCGTGCTGTGTACGCTGACGGCGCACAACGGCCCGACGCGCGGCGGGGTTGGCATCATCGACCCGACGCGGGGCGTCAACGCCCAGGCAGCCATCCGGAACCTCACCCCCGAGGTCGACATCGGCCGGGTCGACCTCGGCAGCGGCAACCAGGTCCGCGGGCCGTACAAGGACCCGTACCCGATTGACGGCCGGTACTACCTCGTGTCGCGGTTCGGCACGATTCTCGTCCGTGACTACGAGGGGGCGGGCCAGGCCGTGGTCGTCGAGCCCCGCGACGGCATCGGGTTCTTCAGCGCGCGGCCGGTCCGCGCGCGGTGGCGACCGCCGGCCGTCCCGTCGATCCTGCCCGAGGGGGAGCGCGAGGGGCAGTGGGCCACCCTCTACCTGCAGGACGTGTACAACGGGCTGGGCCCGCACGTCGAGCGGGGCGAGGTCAAGCGGGTCCGCGTGGTCCAGGAACTGCCGAAGCCCGTCCGCATCCCTACGAGCCAACGGACCTTCGGGTTCCAGTTCCCCACCATCTCGTGCGGTGCCACTTACGCTGCCAAGAAGGTGTGGGGCGACGCCGACGTCGCCGAGGACGGGTCCGCCAGTTTCAAAGTGCCGGCCGGCGTGCCCATCTACTTCATGGCCCTCGACGCCGAGGGACGGGCCGTCCAGCGCATGCGCAGCTTCACGCACCTGATGGCCGGCGAGACCCAGGGCTGCATCGGGTGCCACGAGTCTCGGCACGAGCGGCCGCGCTTGCCCCGGCCGGAGGTTCTCCAACGCGAGCCGCAGGACCTCAGGCCCCCCGAGTGGGGCATGGCCGGGTTCGACTACGCGCGGGTCGTCCAGCCGGTCCTCGACCGCCACTGCGTCAAGTGCCACGGGGGCGCCACGCCGCCGAAGGGCGTGGACCTGTGCAGCGACGCCACCGACTTCTTCAACGTTTCCTATGAGACGCTCGCCCGCGACGGTGCCAATACGCGGTGGGGCGGCAACGCGTACACCAACTGGATCTCGACGTACAACGGCAGCGAGGCGAACATCCTCACCATCACGCCCAAGGCCTGGGGCTCCTGCGCCAGCAAGGTCGCCGCCGTCATCCTCTCGGGCCATCCCGATGCCGACGGCAAGCCCCGCGCCTCCGTGCCCCCCGCCGACCGACGCCGCGTCTTTGCCTGGATCGACCTGAACGTGCCGTACTACGGCACGCTCGAGACGGCGTACCCGAAGGCGGAGGGCTGTCGGCGCATCTACCCGGCCGACCTCGACCGGACGCTGAGCGAGGTCGCCACCCGCCGGTGCGCCGCCTGTCACAAGGGCGGCAAGGTGCCACGCAGCGCGTGGACGCGCATCGAGAACCCGCACCTCAACAGTTTTCTGCTCGCGCCGCTGGCCAAGGGCGCGGGCGGCACCGAGCGGTGCGGCAAGGCCGTCTTCACGAGCGCCGACGACCTGGACTACCGGGCCATTCTCCGGGCCTTCGACCCGGTCCTCGAAACCATCAAGGCCAGGCCGCGCATGGACATGCCGGGTGCGACGGCGTCGGCCGAGGTCAACCGGTCGGCCATCTGAGAGGAGGGTCTCGACGCCCATGCGAAGCCGCCTCGTGACAGCCCTGGGAGCGTTGCTGGCTGCGGCGTGGTTGTCGGTGGCGGCGGCCGCGGCCCCCGTCGTCCTCGACCTGGACGCCGAGGCCACGGCCGAGTTCGACGCGTTGGCCCGCGCTATCGCCGACCCCAAGTGGTTCGAGAAGGTCGCTTCGCAGGCCTTCGACCGGCAGGCGCTGATCCTGCCCCAGGACCGCGACCCGGCAGATGTCGTGCTTCGCCGCACGGCGGCGCTCATCGCCCGGCTGGAAGCCATGCCGGCGTGTCCGGACCTCTCGGCAATGGAAGCCGAACTCGCGCAATTACAGGCCAAGGCTGCCGAGACGGACGTTAAGGATGCGGAGGCCCGCTATGCCCTCTACGCCCAGGCGTGCGACCTGCGGCGGCGCATCGCCTTCGCCAACCCGATGCTCGGCTTGGAGCGGGTCCTGTTCATCAAACGGCACGACCCTGGCGGCCCGTTCCACATGTGCGACCAGTACTACGGCTGCAACGCCAGGCCCGGCGGCGGGGTGTTCGTTCTGGCCGACCCCTTCGGCTCCGAGCCCAAGGTGACAGACTTGCTGGACGGCGCCGTGGTGGAGAAGGGGCGTCTGAAAGGCAAGCCTCTGGCCGGCGGGGCCTTCCTGTCGCCCGAACTCTCGTTCGACGGCCGGACCGTCCTGTTCGCCTACACCGAGTGCCAGGCGGAGAAGACGTACACGTGGGGGCCCGGGATCAGTTGGCACCTGTTCCAGGTCGGCGCCGACGGCAAGGGGCTCGCGCAACTCACGGACGGCGATGCCGACGACTTTGACCCCTGCTTTCTGCCGAACGGGCGGATTGCGTTCATCTCGCTTCGGCGCGGGGGATACCTGCGGTGCGGGCGCCATTGCCCCGTCTACACGATGTTCTCAATGGAGCCGGACGGCAGCGACATCGTCACGCTGAGTTTCCACGAGACGCACGAGTGGCATCCGAGCGTGACGAACGAAGGGATGATCGCCTACACGCGGTGGGACTACGTGGACCGCGACACCAACATCGCCCATCACATCTGGCTGTGCTACCCCGACGGCCGCGACCCGCGTTCGTTCCACGGCAACTACCCCGAGCGGCGCGAGAGCCGTCCGTGGATGGAGATGAGCATTCGGGCCATCCCCGGTTCGCGCCGGTTTGTGGCCTCAACGGGCGCCCATCACGGCAACGCCTTCGGGTCGCTGCTTCTCATTGACCACGGCCTTGACGACGATCGTGCGATGTCGCAAGTTTCGCGCCTGACGCCCGAGACGCCGTTCCCCGAAGCCGAGGGTAAGCCCATCAAGGACTACATGATCTACGGCACCCCGTGGCCGCTGAGCGAAGACGACTACCTCTGCGTTTACGGCCGCGACGCCACGAACCGTGGCATCTACTGGATCGACCGGTCCGGCAACCGCGAACTGCTGTACCGCGACCCGTCGGTCTCGTGCCTGAGCCCGATACCGCTGCGGTCGAGGCCCAGGCCGCCGGTCATCCCGGATGCGACGGCGCAGACGGCCGGCGCTCGGGAAGCCGCCGCCGACTCGCCGGCCACCGTCGCGGTGATGAACGTCTACGACGGCGACTTCCAGTGGCCGGCGGGGACGCGGATCGCGGCCCTGCGGATCATCCAGTTGCTGCCGAAGTCCACGCCGCCGCCCAACAAGCCCCGCATCGGCGTGGCCAACCAGACCAACGCCCGGGCGGTCCTCGGGACGGTGCCGGTCGAGGCCGACGGCAGCGTGTACTTCGAGGCGCCGGCGGGCAAGCCCATCTACTTTCAGGCCCTCGATGAGCAGGGGATGGCCGTGCAGTCGATGCGGTCGCTGACGTACCTCCATCCGGGTGAGCGTCTGACGTGCCTCGGCTGCCACGAGCCCAAGCGCTCGCAGGCGCGCCAGGCGGCGGCAATGCCGTCGGCGCTTTGCCGCGCGCCGTCGAAGATACAGACCGACGTGGACGGATCGAACCCGTTCAGTTACCCGCGGCTGGTCCAGCCGGTGCTCGACCGCCACTGTGCCGAGTGCCACCTGAAGGAGAAGAAGGCGCCGGATTTGAGCGGCGCCCTCGACCGCGGGTTCACGCGGTCGTACAACAGCCTGGCCGGCAAGTACGGCTTCTACTTCCACGTGTCGAACGGCTCGATCAAGACGGGCGTGCACGGCGGCAGCCGCACGATTCCGGGCAAGTTCGGCGCCCGGGCGTCGAGGTTGATGGAGATTGTCGATGGCGAGAAACACCGGGAGCGCGGCCTGAAACTCTCGGCCGAGGACCGCCACCGGCTCATCCTGTGGCTCGACTGCAACTCGGAGTTCTACGGGGCGTACGAGAACACCGACGCACAGGCCCGCGGGGAAGTCGTGCGGGCGTCGCTGGAATAGGCGCGTGGAACGCAGTCGCCGATACGCGGTCGGTCAAGGCCGGCGTCTTGGCCGCCTGACGGGGCGGTTTCGCAGGTCATAAAGGCAATCAAGATCGTCGAGAAAAGCAACATCCTCAGGCGCCATCTTGCCGAACGGGTGTTAAACGGATTGTTGCTTGCCAGGGGAGTGGCCATCGTGTTAAATGGTGGCCCAGTTTACGGTTAGGAGGCAGACGCTGATGAGGGGAACGTTCAGGCAGGTGTGGATCGCTGCGGCCGCATGGCTGCTGGTTGCCTGTGTGGTGGCCGAGGGGGCCGACCCACCGTATTACGCCAAGAAAACCACGTGGCAGGACACGTTGCTTGCGGCCCGCGAGGCGCTCCTCAAGTACGAGCAGGAGCAGGGCACGAGTGCCGACGCGGCCGACACCGTCAAAGGCGTGACCCTCGGTACGTGGTACATGGCCGGGCCGTTCGCGACCAAGAAGGGCGACGGCTTTTCTTACGTGTTCCCGCCCGAGAAGGGCGTGGACCTTGCGAAGCCGATGGGAGACTTCCGCTGGGCGCCCAAGCAGTTCGAGGACGGCGTGGCGCACGGCCTCACGGCCGGGGCGAATGAGTCCACCTACCTCTACCGGACGATTACGGCCGGGGCGAACGCGAACGTCATGGGCTATTTCGGCAGCGATGACGGCATCGCCGCGTGGCTGAACGGGAAGAATGTCCTCTCAAACAACGTGTCTCGCGGCGCGGGCGACAACCAGGACAAGGCGAGGCTCAGGCTCAACAAGGGCCAGAACCACCTCCTGTTGAAGATCTACAACCGGGGAGGCGGGCACGGCTTCTACTTCTCACTGACCGGCAAGACCAAACGCGGGAGGCAGGACCCCCGGCAGGTTGTCCGTGAGACGCTGTGGAAACTCCTCCAGCGCGACTTCCGTAACGGCCAATCGCAAGGCGAAATGGCGCTGGAACAGAAAGACGGCATCTGGAACACCGACTGGCAGGCCGGCGATGTCAAAGGCCTGGCGGGCCGATACGTCGCGGCCACGCGCATGCCGCGCCTGGCCGAGCAGGCAAAGGCCCTGGCAGCCAACGTCAAGGACGCCGCGGGACTCCACGCCGTCCGCAACGTCTACTACAAGGCCCGCGAGATCGAGGAGATGCTGGCGCGCGGGGGCGACGTCAACTTCCAGGCGATGCACCTGGCTATCACCGATCTGACCGAGACGTTCGGCGAGAGATACCCCAAGGGCAAGGACTTCCTGACGCGGCTCGACGCGCTTCAGAAGCGGCTTGAAACAGCCCAGGCCGGGGACGACAAGACCGCTCTCCTGGCCGTGACGAAGGACCTGGTGGCGCTTCAGGGCGAGGCGCTGCTTGCCAATCCGCTCCTGGATTTTGAGAAACTGCTCCTCGTCAAGCGCAGCATGCAGAGCCCGAAACTGGGTCTGCCGCAGAACTGGACCGGCAACTCCGCTATCTCGAGCAAGGGGTACGACAACGAGATTGCGACGCTCTCGATGCGCGACCCGGACGCGGCGCTCGAGACGTTCTACCGCCCACAGAACACCGAGTTTGTGGGCGACGTGGAACTCCACTTCGACGGCGACCGGATGCTGTTTTCCATGGTCGGCACGCACGACCGCTGGCAGGTCTGGGAGATCCGGGCCGACGGCACGGGCCTGCGGCAGGTGACCAAGGGCGAACACGACGACGTGGACGACTACGATGGCTGCTACCTGCCCGGCGGGCGCATCATCTACTGCTCCACGGCCGGCTATGCGGGGGTGCCCTGCGTGGGCGGCGGCAGTCCGGTCGGCAACCTGTTCATCATGGACACCAAGGGCGAGAACGTCCGCCAATTGACGTTCGACCAGGACCATTCCTGGTGCCCCACCGTGCTGAACAGCGGTCGCGTCATCTACACGCGGTGGGAGTACAGCGATGCGCCACACTACTTCAGCCGGATCCTGTTTGAGATGAATCCCGACGGCACGGCCCAATTCGAGCACTATGGCAGCAACTCGTACTGGCCGAACTCGATTTTCTACGCCCGCCCGGTCCCGGGGCATCCGACGAAGGTCATCGCCGTCATCAGCGGCCATCACGGCGTGCCGCGCATGGGCGAACTCATCCTCTTCGATCCGTCCAAGGGGAAACGCGAGGCCGACGGCGTCGTCCAGCGCATCCCGGGTTACGGCAAGAAGGTCGAGCCGATCATCCGCGACGGCCTCGTCAACGGCAGTTGGCCGAAGTTCCTGCACCCATACCCGCTGAGCGACAAGTACTTCCTGGTGTCGTGCCAGATGGACGCGAAGTCGCCCTGGGCGCTGTACCTGGTGGACGTCTTCGACAACATGCTTCTGCTGCGCAAGGAGGCGGGCTACGCCCTGTTCGAACCGGTCCCCTTGCGCAAGACGCCCAGGCCGCCTGTCGTCCCTGACAGGGTGGACCCGAGACGCAAGGACGCCATCGTCTATATGGCCAACGTGTACAAGGGACCCGGCCTGAAGGGTGTGCCGCCCGGCACGGTCAAGTCCTTGCGTGTTTTCACGAATCACTACGGCTACCGAGGGATGGGCGGGCACATCAACATCGGCATCGACGGGCCGTGGGACGTCAAACGCATCCTGGGCACGGTGCCCGTGTACGAGGACGGGTCGGCCATGTTCCGCGTTCCGGCCAACGTGCCGATCGTGGTCGAGCCGCTCGACGCCGAGGGCAAGGCCCTCCAGATCATGCGGAGTTGGTACACGGCGATGCCGGGCGAGTTTGCCTCGTGTGTCGGCTGCCACGAGCGTCAGAGCGAGCGCCCGCCGGCCCGCAATACGATCGCGACGCGCCATCCGCCGTCGGAGATCAAGCCCTGGCACGGGCCGTCTCGGGGTTTTGGTTTCGACCGCGAGGTCCAGCCGGTGCTCGACACGTACTGCGCCGGATGCCACAACGGGACGAAGACGAACCAGCAGGGCATGGCGATTCCCGACTTCCGCCGCACCGACAAGAAGGGGCAGCGGGGCTTCTCGCCGGCCTACCTTGCCCTGCATCCGTTTGTCCGCCGGCCGGGACCCGAGAGCGACTACCACCTGATGCCCCCCCTCGAGTACCACGCCGATACGAGCGAACTCGTCCAGATGCTCCTGAAGGGGCACAGCGGCGTCAAACTCGACGCCGAGGCGTGGGACAGGCTTGTCACCTGGATCGACCTGAACGTGCCGTGTCATGGCACGTGGGGCGAATACCGCCAGATCCGTGGCGAGGGCCGGACCAGACGCCTTGAACTCGCCAAGTTGTACGCCAACCTGAACCTCGACCCGGAGGCCTACCCGGCGGCGGAAGAGGTCAAGCCGGTCTCCTTCGTCACGCCGCAGCCTGTGAAGCGGCACACGACGAGGACCGTCGCGTGCAACGGCTGGCCGTTCGATACGGCCGAGGCCCAGCGGCGTCAGGCGGCCGCCGGAACGCCGTCGCGCGCCATCGACCTGGGCGAGGGGGTGACGTTGGAACTGGTCCACGTCCCGGCGGGCGAGTTCGTTATGGGCAGCGCCGACGGCTGGTCGGACGAAGGGCCCCCGTGCCGGGTCGCCGCCGCAAAACCGTTCTGGATGGGCACGTTTGAGATTACCAACACCCAGTACGCCCTGTTCGACTCGATGCACGACAGCCGCTACATCAGCGTCTACAACAAGGATCAGGGCAATCGCGGCGAGGCGGCAAACGGAGCCAAGCAGCCCGTCATCCGCGTCACCTGGCAGGAGGCGATGGCGTTCTGTGCGTGGCTATCGAAGAAGACCGGGCAGACGTTTACGCTTCCGACCGAGGCGCAGTGGGAGTACGCCTGCCGGGCCGGCACGGCTACCCCGATGAACTACGGTCCGGTGGATGCCGACTTCAGCAAGCACGCGAACTTTGCCGACCAACGCGTCGTTAGCCTGTGCCGGCGCGATTCGCCCAAGTGGATCCCCCATATCGCCACCGTCAACGACGGCGACATCGTGACCGGCAACTACGATCGCCACCAGCCCAACGCCTGGGGGGTACATGACATGCACGGAAACGTGTCTGAGTGGACCCGATCGACGTACCAGCCGTATCCGTATCGGGATGATGACGGCCGCAATACCGCAGGCCCCGAAGGCAGGAAGGTCGTTCGAGGGGGATCGTTCTACGACCGGCCGAAGCGGGGCCGGTCGGCCTTCCGCCTCAGTTACCCGGCGTGGCAGAAGGTGTACCATGTCGGGTTCCGCGTAATGACCGAGGACGAATTGCCGAAGCAGTTGGCCGCTGGGTCAGCCGAATAATCCCGTGGGGGTTGTCGCGTACGACGCGCGTAGCAGAAAGGGAAGAGGAACAGACATGAAG
>DATKXP010000263.1:0-3197 GCA_035529015.1 Phycisphaerae bacterium
GCCCTGATTCACGTCGTCGGCGTCGCCGACGGCAAAGAGACGGCGTCGATCGAGGCGGGCGCCTACATCGCCGGCTCGGCCGCCATGGCCGACGGCCGCGTCTACGTGGGCCACTACGAGGGCGAACTCCTGTGCGCCGACCTCGCCGCGTCGAAGGTCGTGTGGCGGTACGGCGACGGCGAGACGTCGTTCTACTCGTCGCCCGCGGTCGGCGACCGCGCTATCGTCATCGGCGCGCGCGACAAGCGCCTGCACGCCGTGGACCGGGCCACCGGCAAACCGCTGTGGACGTTCGCGACGCGCGGCGACGTGGACTCCTCGCCCGTCATCTGCGGCGACAAGGTGGTCTTCGGCTCGAACGACGGGCGCCTCTACATGGTGCGGCTGGCCGACGGCCGCCAGGTCTGGTCGTTCGAGACGGGCAAGGCCGTGTCGGCCTCGCCCGCCGTGGCGGCCGACCGCGTGGTCGTCGGAGCCGAGGACGGCGTCGTGTACTGCTTTGGGCCCAAGTCTGCGGCGCGGCCGGCCTCATCGCCTCGCCCGTCGCCAGGTCGATAGCATAAGCCCGGTTAGCCGCGGTGCTTGCACCGCGCGTGCCGTTATCACGGAGGCAACTATGGCCGACACACCCGCGCTTGTCGAACTCGAGAACGTGACCAAGACCTACCCGACGCCGGGCGGCGAAGGGCTGACCGTCCTCGACGACGTGTCGCTCGCCGTCGGTGGCGGTGAGTCGCTCGCCATCGTCGGGCCGTCCGGCAGCGGCAAGAGCACGCTCCTGAACATCATCGGGACGCTCGACCGCCCGACCAGCGGCCGCGTGCTGCTGGGCGGTCAGGACCTGTCGGACCTCGACGACGAGGACCTGGCCGCCGTCCGCAGCCGCCGCATCGGCTTCGTCTTTCAACTGCATCATCTGCTGCCACAGTGCACGGCCCTGGAGAACGTCCTGGTGCCCGCGTTGGCCGGCGGCGGAACGGTGACGAAGGAGACCGAGGAGCGCGGCAGGCAGTTGCTCGATCGGGTGGGCCTGGCGGACCGGATGGCGTACCGGCCGGGGCATCTGTCGGGCGGCGAGCGGCAGCGCGTGGCGGTGGCGCGGGCGCTCGTGAACCAGCCGGCGCTGCTCCTGGCGGACGAACCCACCGGGTCGCTCGACCGGGCGGCGTCGGAGAATCTGGAGCAGTTGCTCGTCGAGGTCAACCGCGAGGAAGGCGTCACGCTGATCGTCGTCACGCACGCGGCGGCGCTGGCGTCGCACATGGCGCAGGCGATGGACCTTCGCGACGGTCGCCTCGCGCCGCTGGAGCGGACGGCATGAAGGAGCGAACAGCACTGTCATTCTGAGCGAGCGAAGCGAGTGAAGAATCTCGCCGTGGTCACGGGCACAGGGCCGGGCGCACGGCGAGACCCTTCACTTCGTTCAGGGTGACAGATGCGGAGTCGTGCTGATGAACCTCCGGACACTGGTTGCGCGGAGCCTGCGGTTCCACTGGCGAAGCCACCTGGGCGTCGTCCTGGGGGCGGCCGTGGCCACGACCGTCCTGGTAGGGGCGCTGGTGGTGGGTGACTCGGTCCGCTGGAGTCTGCGCCGGATGGCGCTGGCGCGGCTGGGGAAGACGGAACTGGCCCTGGTCGCGCCGGAGCGGTTCGTCCGGCCCGCCCTCGCCGAGGAACTCTCAGGCGAATGCGCTGCGCCGGCCGCCGCCGTGTTGCAGGTGCGCGGGATGGCGGCGCGGCTGGACGGGGCGGCCCGTGTGACGGACGTCCAGGTGCTGGGCGTGGACGAGCATTTCTGGGCAATGGGCGATGCCAGGCCGCCGCTCGCCGCCGGCTCGAAGGCGGCCGCCGTCATCAACGAGCGGACGGCGCGGGCGCTGCGGGTCAAGGCGGGCGACCGCATCTTCGTGCGGCTCCAGAAGCCGACGGCCGTCTCCCTCGATGTGCCTTTTTCCGGCGAAACCGAAGGGGCGGAAGGCTATCACCTGCCGGTGACGGCTGTGGCCTCGGACTCAGGCGCCGGCCGGTTCAGCCTCGCGGCCAACCAGGTGCCGCCCTACAACGTTTTCGTGCCGATGGGGTGGCTCCAGGAGCAACTCGACCTTGCCGGCAAGGCCAACGTTCTGCTGCTGGGCGCGCCGACGCCCGGCAAGGGGGCCCGCTCCGTTTCCGAGGCGTTGGCGAAGGCGTTCCAACTGGCGGATGCCGAACACGAGGTCCGTCCCGTGCCCGGCCAGGACGCGGCGGAGATCCGCACGACGCGCGTCTTTCTCGACCCGCCCGTAGTCCGGGCCGCCGCCGAGGCAAAGCCCGATGCCGTCGGCGTGCTGACGTACCTGGTGAACGAACTCCGCGTCGGCGACAAGACGACGCCGTACTCGATGGTCACGGCCATCGGTCCGCTCGGCCCGGCGAAGAGCGCGGCGGCAGAAGCGTACGCCGCCAGGATTCTGCCGGCCGACATGGCCGACGACCAGATCGTCATCAACTCGTGGCTGGCCGACGACCTCGCCGCCAAGGTCGGCGACGATCTGACGCTCGTCTACTTCGTGCCGGGGCCGATGCGCCGGCTCACCGAGACGTCGCGCACGTTCCGCATCCGGGCGGTCGTCCCCACCGAGGCCGCGCCCGGCGACCGAACGCTCATGCCGGACTTCCCCGGCCTCTCGGACGTGGACAACTGCCGCGACTGGGAGCCGGGCTTCTCGCTCGACCGCGAGATCCGTCCGAAGGACCAGGCGTACTGGGAGACGTATCGCGGCACGCCCAAGGCGTTCGTCACGCTGGCGGCCGGGCGGAAGATGTGGAAGAACCGCTTCGGCGACCTGACGGCCGTACGGTTCCCCGGGGCGAGCCGGGCAGACGTCGAGCGAGCGATTCTGGGGCACCTCGATCCGGCGGACCTTGGCCTGTACTTTCAGCCGGTCCGCGAGCGGGCACTGGCGGCAAGCGGGCAGGCGCTCGATTTCGGCCAACTGTTCCTGGGCCTGAGTTTCTTCCTCATCGTGGCGGCGCTCGTGCTCACCGGGCTCTTGTTCGCCCTCGGCGCCGAGCAACGGGCCCGGGAGACGGGCACGCTGCTGGCGGTCGGCTTTCCGCCGAAGCGCGTGCGGCGGCTCATGCTGGCCGAGGGGGCGGCGCTCGTGCTCGTCGGTGCGGCCGCCGGCACGGTCGGCGGCGTCGTGTATACGTGGGTG
>DATKXP010000264.1:0-9650 GCA_035529015.1 Phycisphaerae bacterium
TTGGGCTGGGCGTTGATGGCGTTCTCGGCCACCTGGAGGCTCGTGTCGGGGTTCTCCTCGTTGTACAGGATGTCGCAGAGCGTGATGTTGGTGCCGCTGACGGCTTCCTTGAAGCCCTCGATGCGTTCGTTGAGGTTCCACGCCCCCGGCTGGCCGCCCACGATCTGGACGAGGAGTTCCTTGCCGCCGGCCTCGGCCTTGGGCCGAGCGCCCAGGATCTCGATCATCCGGCGTCCGCCCACGCGGCCGGCCTCGCGGTTGTCGGTCCCGATATAGAGCAGCCGGTTGCTGTCGGGGGAGTCGGAGTCGAAGGTCACGACGGCGATGCCCTTGTCCATCGCCCGTTTGATGACCTCCTTGACGGCGCTGGGATCGTTCGGCGAGATGCCGATGCCGTCGTAGCCCTGCGTCATGAGGTCCTCGATGATCTTGAGTTGCTCTTCGATGCTGGCCTCCGGCGGTCCGTGGAAGAGGGCCTTCACGTTGGCCGCGGCCGCGGCGCCCTCCATTCCCTCGCGCACGCCCTCCCAGTAGGGATGCCCCACCGACTTGGGCACGAGCGCGAAGCGCATGCCGGTGGACGGTCTGCCGGCGACGAGTAGCAGGATGATAACCGCCGCCACCACGAGCACCAGGCCTACGATCCGCACGAGAACCTTGTTCATCGGACGCCCTCCGCTTGGCTGCCGGGTTCGGGGGTCTTGTGGCCGGGCATCATTCTACCGGGCGCCCATCGGGGCCGCAAGCAACCGATGCGCCGGGTGGCGTGGCCATGCCACCCGCGCTCGGCGCGAACCGCGTGGGCAAGACTTGCCGCCCTTCGCCGGGGCTGGTAGACTCATGGCCCGGCGGCTCCGGGCGGACGGGAGCCGGCGTCCTCTCCGAGGGAAGCGCCTGATGGGGGCAGCGCACGCCCGGTAGGCAGGAGCAACGCGGTGGCGTGTCCAAGAGCCATCCGATACGCGGCGGGATGGGCCGTCGTGTCCCTCGCGGTGCTCGTGGCCGCCGGATGCAACTCGCCCTATCCCGATTCGGACGAGGGCCAGAACACCATGTACGCCAACTTTCTCCTGGAGCCCAAGCACCTCGACACGGCCCGGGCGTACGGCGGCCAGGCGTACCCCTTCCTCTACCAGATCGTCGAGCCCCCGTTCCAGTACCACTTCCTGAAGCGTCCGTACACCATCACGCCCCTGACCGCGACCGAGGTGCCCCGGTCCGAGACGTGCCAGGTAACGTGGCAGGGCAAGGCGATCGACGCGACGGTCTACACGATCCGCATCCAGCGCGGCATCCGGTATCAGAACCACCCGTGCTTTGTCGAGGCGAACCGCCGGCTCACCGAGCAGGACGCCCGAGGCATCCGCTCGGTCTACGACTTCGCCCAGACGGCCACGCGCGAACTCCTGGCGGCCGACTACGTGCTGGCCATACGGCGGCTGGCGGACCCACGGCTCACGTGTCCCATCCTGCCTACCATGGAGCAGAACATCCTGGGCCTGACCGAGTACGGCGATGCCCTGGAGGCGGCGATCGAAGCGGAGCGCAAACGCCGCCGGGCCGCCGGTGGGACGCTCTACAACGAGGAACAGGACGAAAAGACGAACCCCATCCGGCTCGACTACCACGCCTATCCGTGTCCCGGCGTCGGGGTGGTCGATTCCCACACCTTCGAGGTCGTCCTGCCGCGCCCCTACCCGCAGATCCTCTACTGGATGAGCCTGCCTTTCTTCGCGCCCGTCCCGGCCGAGGCGCTCGAGTTCTTCGACCAGCGCGTGCTGCTCGAGCGGTCCATCGTCTTCGACCGCAACCCCGTCGGCACGGGCCCCTATACGCTGGCCGAGTACGATCCGACGAATCAGATCGTCCTCGCACGCAACGCGAACTTCCACGACGAGCGGTACCCCGGCCTCCCCCGACCCTCCGCCGACGACCCCAAGGCCCTCGTGCTCTACAAGGCCATGCAGGCCGAAGGCATGCTCGATGACGTGGGGCGGCGCCTGCCCCTCATCGACCGGGCCGTGTACCGGATGGACAAGGAGTGGATCCCGAGGTGGAACAAGTTTCTCCAGGGCTACTACGACACGTCGCTCATCAGCAGCGACACCTTCGACCAGACCATCTCGCTGACGTCGCAAGGGGATGCGCTCCTCTCGGACGAGATGGCCCAGCGCGGCATCCGCCTTCTGACCGCGCCGGCCCTGACCGTCGCGTACCTTGCCTTCAACATGGAGGACCCGCTGGTCGGCGGCTACAGCGAGACGCAGCAGAAGTTGCGGCAGGCGATCAGCATCGCCTTCGACGAGGAGGAGGAGATCGCGATCTTCCTGAACGGCCGCGGCACACCCGCCCACGGCCCCATCCCGCCCGAGGTCTTCGGCTACGAGGAAGGCGAGCAGGGGATGAACCCCTTCGTCTATCGCTGGGACGCCGGGCGCAGGCGCCCCGTCCGCCGCTCGCTCGATGAGGCCAGGCGGCTGCTGGCCGAGGCGGGTTACGCCGACGGCTTCGGACCCGACGGGCAGCCGCTCACCATCCGGTTCGACAATGCGTGGCTGACGACGGCGCTGCGGCCGCGACTGCGGTTCGTCGCCAAGCAGTTTGCGAAACTCGGCATTCGCCTCGACGTCCGCACCACCGACGACAACCGTCTCTGGGACAAGGTGCTCGACGGCAACTACCAGTTGCTCGCCTGGGGCTGGCTGGCCGACTACCCCGACCCGGAGAACTTCCTGTTTCTCCTTTACGGCCCGAACTCGCGAACCAAAGGGGGCAGCGAGAACAACGCGAACTACGCCAACCCCGAGTTCGACCGCCTCTACGAACAGATGCGGAACATGGAGAACTCGGCGCGCCGCCTGGCCGTCATCCGCCGGATGAACCGCATCGCACAGCAGGACGCGCCCTGGATCTTCGGCTTCCATCCCGTAGCCTACTCGCTCGTCCACCAGTGGTACGGCAACGCCTATCCGCACGCCATGAGCAGCAACACGCTCAAGTACCGGAAGATCGACGCCCGTGCGAGGGCCGAGCAGCGGCGCCGGTGGAACGCGCCCCGCTGGACGCCGGCGCTCGTCGTCGTCGCCCTGCTGATGATCGCCAGCGTGCCGGCCATCCGGGCCGCCATCCGACACGCACGAGAGGCCTAGCCGCATGATCGCCTACCTGGTCCGACGCCTGCTCTACGCCGTGCCCATCGTGGCGGGCGTCGTGGTCCTGACGTTCCTCCTGTTCTTCGTCGTGAACGAACCCGACGACATGGCCCGCCGCATCCTCGGCGAGAAACGCGCCACCCCCGAGGCCATCGAGAGTTGGAAACGCGCCCACGGCTACCACCTGCCGCCGTTCCTCAATGGCGAGGAGACGGGCATCCGCAAGGTCACGGCCACGCTCTTTTACCGCAAGTGCGCCCGCCTGCTGGTGTTCGACCTGGGCCGCTCCGACGTGTCGGGTCGCGACATCGCCGCCGAAATCCGCCGCCGCATGGGACCCAGCCTGGCCATCACCCTGCCCACGTTCCTGCTGGGCCTCGTGGTCTACGTCTCGACGGCGCTGGTGATCGCCTTCTGCCGCGGCACGTACCTGGACCGGTGGGGGACGGTCGCCTGCGTCCTCATGATGTCGATCTCGTCGCTCTTCTACATCATCGTTGGGCAGTACGTCTTTGCGGGGTGGCTCCGGCTGTTTCCCATCTCGGGGTTCGACTGGAGCGAGTCGATGCCGAAGTTCGTCTTTCTGCCGGTCCTCATCGGCGTGGTGGCCGGCATCGGCCGGTCGGTCCGCTTCTACCGCACCGTCATGCTCGAAGAGGTGGGGCGCGATTACGTGCGGACCGCCCGGGCCAAGGGACTCGGTGAAGGGGCCGTCCTGTTCCGCCACGTCCTCAAGAACGCCATGATCCCCATCCTGACGGGCGCCGTGACGGCCGTACCGTTCCTGTTCATGGGCAGCCTCATCATGGAATCGTTCTTTGCCATCCCGGGCCTGGGGAGCATGACGATCTCCGCCATCCACGGCAACGACTTCGCCGTGGTCCGGTCGATGGTCTACATCAGTTCCATCCTCTTCATCGTGGGTCTGCTGCTGACCGACATCTCCTACACGCTCGTTGACCCGCGTATCACGCTGGGCGCCGGCGACACGCGCAACATCTACGGCGGCCCGTCGGGGCGCGACCTGGCGAAGTTCTTCGCCAGTTTCGTGGTCCTCGCTTCCCTGGCTGCCGGTCTGTTCTTCGGCGTGCGCGAACTGCTGCGGGTTCCGGCCGTCGCCAACCTGCGCGTGCCGCTCGTCTCGAACGCCGCGGTGGCCGTTACCGTGTTCGGCGCCCTGGGGCTGTGGCTACGTGCGCGGCGGGCCTTGCTCTGGCAGAACGCTTGGCGCGAAGTCCGCAGGAGCCGCCTGGCCATCGTCTCGCTCGTCGTCTTGGCCGCCTACGTTGCCGTGGCCGTCCTCGACAGCGTGTCGTGGCGCGACGTGGAGCGCGATGCCGGCGGGTCGCCGCGCCTGACGGCGGCCGGGCACCCGGTCCTTGCGCCCGCGCGGTCGGCCCTCGACCGGCTCCTCGCGCCCCTCGACGTGCAGGAGACGACGTACTCGGCGCCGCTGGCCCGACACTCGCTGATGCGGGAGACCGTCGAGGCGGAGGAGGGCGGCCAGGTTGTGGCGAAGCGCGTCTACCCGCCCCTCAAGTACCCCGGCCGGCACCTGCTGGGGACCGACAAGGTCGGGCAGGATGTCTTCGTCAAGACCCTCAAGAGCGTCCGGACGGGCCTGATTATCGGCGGTCTGACGACGCTGATCGCGGTGCCGTTCGCGCTTCTGTTCGGCGTCCTGGCGGGCTTCTTCGGCGGGTGGATCGACGACGCCGTCCAGTACCTGTACAGCACGCTGGCGTCGGTCCCGTGGGTGTTGCTGGTGGTGGCGTTCATGCTGGTCTTCGACCGTGGCCTGCCGCAACTGTGCATCGTGATGGGCCTGACGGGGTGGGTGTCGCTGTGCCGCGTGCTTCGCGGCGAGGCGATGAAACTGCGCGAAAAGGAGTACGTTCAGGCGGCGCTGGCGCTGGGCGTCTCGCGGTTTCGCGTCATCCGTCAGCACGTCGTCCCGAACCTGATGCACCTGGTGCTGATCAGCGTGGTGCTGCGGTTCAGCGGCCTGGTGCTGGCCGAGGCGGTCCTCAGTTACATCGGCGTGGGCGTCGGGCCGGACACCAGCAGTTGGGGCTCGATGATCGACCAGGCCCGCACCGAACTCGGCCGCGACCCCGTCGTCTGGTGGAGCCTTGCCGGCGCGTTTGTTGCGATGTTCATCCTGGTGCTTGCCGCCAACCTCTTCGGCGACGCGCTTCGCGACGCCCTCGACCCGAGGCTCCGCGTCCGAGAGGAGTTGAAATGAGCGAGCCGCTCCTCGAAGTCCGGGACCTGCGGACCTACTTCCGCACGTCGGCCGAACCGCTCAGGCCGGTGGACGGCGTCTCGCTCACCGTCGGCCGAGGCGAAACCGTCGGCCTGGTCGGCGAATCGGGGTGCGGCAAGTCGCTGACCGGCCTCTCCATCATGCAACTCGTGCCGCAGCCCACCGGATACATCGCGGGCGGCTCGATCCACTTTGGCGGCGCCGACGTCCTCGCCATGACGGGGCCCGAGCGGCGGGCGCTGCGAGGCGGCAAGGTCGCCATGATCTTCCAGGAACCCATGACCAGCCTCAACCCCGTCCTCAGCGTCCGGACGCAACTGCTGGAAGCCATCCGGCGCCACCAGCGTCTGTCGCGGACCGAGGCCCTCGACCGGGCCCTGGAGGCGCTGCGCCTGGTGCAGATGCCCGACCCCGCCGCGCGGCTGCGCGAGTACCCGCATCAACTCTCCGGGGGCATGCAGCAGCGCGTCATGATTGCCATGGCCCTGGCGTGCGAGCCGGCGCTGCTCATCGCCGACGAACCCACCACGGCCCTCGACGCCACGGTGCAGGCACGGATCCTGGACCTCTTGCGCGACCTGCAGAAGACGCTCGGCATGGCCGTTCTCTTCATCACCCACGACCTGGCGGTGGTGGCGGAGATGGCTCACCGCGTGGCGGTCATGTACGCCGGCAAGATCGTCGAGACGGCCCCCGCCGACGCCCTGTTTGGTGCCGAAGGGCCGCGCCATCCCTACACGCAGTTGCTCCTGCGGTGCCGGCCGAGCCGGGCGAAGCGGCGGCGGCATCTGGAGAGCATCCGCGGCGTGGTTCCCAGCCCGTCCGACTATCCGCCGGGCTGCCGGTTCTGCGACCGCTGTCCCCACGCCTTCGGTCCGTGCCGCGGCACCGAACCGGCCCTGACGGAGGTTGAGAAGGACCATCACGTCGCGTGCCATCTTTACGATGCACGTCTTCGTCCGGATGCAAGCGCCAAGCCCGCGGCAGCGGAGCGGGCCCGTCCCGAAACGCAGCCGACCGACGGTCTGCTTCTCGATGCGCGGGGAGTCGTCAAGTACTTCCCCATCCGAAAGGGCATCCTCCAGCGGGTGGTGGGCCACGTGAAAGCCGTGGACGGCGTGGACCTGGCCATCCGCCGGGGCATGACGGTGGCGTTGGTGGGCGAATCGGGCTGCGGAAAGACGACCCTCGGCAAGACGCTTATCCGCCTGCTCCCCGCCACCGAAGGGACGATCCGTTTCGGCGGGGCCGACGTGACGGCCTTCGACGAGCAGGCCCTGCGGCGCTTCCGCCGCCGCGCACAGGTCGTTTTTCAGGATCCGTTCTCGTCGCTCAACCCGCGGATGATGGTGCGTGAGATTATCGAGGAAGGCATGCGCGTTCACGGCATCGGGCCGAGCGAAGCCGACCGCCGCCGGCGGGTGGACGAACTGCTCGACCGTGTGGGACTGCCGGCGGGGGCGGCCGCGTCGTACCCGCACGAGTTTTCGGGCGGCCAGCGGCAGCGGATCGGCATCGCGCGGGTCCTGGCCGTGGAGCCGGATTTCGTCGTCTGCGACGAGCCCACCAGCGCGCTCGACGTCTCGATCCAGGCCCAGATTCTGAACCTCCTGAGCAACCTCCAGGACCAGTTCCACCTGACGTACCTGTTCATCACCCATGACCTCGGCGTGGTCGAGTACGTGGCCGACGAGGTGGCGGTCATGTACTTGGGGCGCATCGTGGAGCAGCGGGCCACCGAATCGCTCTTCGACGAGCCGCGCCATCCCTACACGCAGGCGCTGCTGTCGGCGATTCCCATCGCCGACGCGTCGCAGACGCGCGAGCGCATCCGCCTGGAAGGCGACGTCCCGTCGCCCAGCGCCCCGCCGCCGGGGTGCCACTTCCATCCCCGCTGCCGCCACGCCATGGACGTCTGCAAGAAGGAATACCCGCCCGTCCTGCGGCTGGAGGACGGCGCGATGATCCGCTGCCATCTGTACCGCCAGGACGGTGCAGAACTTGCCCCAAACGCTCGTGAAACACAGACAGGGACCGTATAGTCTGGAGGCGTGCCCATGCGCAACGAATCGCTTGAGTTTCTCAAGGTCCTGCTGACCACGCCGTCGCCCGGCGGCTACGAGTCGAGGATTCAGAGGGTCTGGTGCGACTACGTGCGGCCGTTCGCCGACGAGATCCGCACCGACAGTTACGGCAACGCCGTGGCGGTGCTCAACGCCGGCGGCAGCCCGCGCGTCATGCTCGACGGGCACTGCGACGAGATCGCCCTGATGGTCAAGCACATCGACGACGAGGGATTCCTCTACGTGCAGCCCGTCGGCGGGATCGACCCGGCGGCGCTTCGGACCAAGCGGGTGGACATCCATACGGCCGCCGGCACGGTCCGCGGCGTGTTCGGCTCGGTCCCCAGTTGGATTCGCAAGGCCGACCAGGACGGCAAAGACGACAAGAGCCCGAAGGTCCACGAGTGCTGGATCGACATCGGCGCCCGCGACGGCAAAGAGGCCGCGCGGCGCGTCGCCGTCGGCGACCCCGTCACCTTCATCGACGCGTTCGAGATGCTGAGCCGCCACGTGGCCGTCGCCCGGGCCTGCGACGACCGCGTCGGCGTGTGGGTGGCGGCCGAGGCGTTTCGGCTCGCGGCCCGGGGCTCGCCCGCGTGCGCCATTCATGCGTGCAGCAGCGTTCAGGAAGAGACCGGCCTCCACGGCGCCAAGATGACCATCGAGACGTTCAAGCCCGATGTGGCCCTGGCCCTGGAGGTCACCCACGCCACCGACATGCCCGGCGTCGATCCGAAACGGTACGGCGTGGTGAAACTCGGCGAGGGCCCCACCGTGAGCATCGGCCGCGAGAACCATCCGATGGTCGTCCGGCGGCTCCGCAAGGTGGCGAAGGCCAAGAAGATTCCCCTGCAGGTCGAGACGTTCAGCCTCATGGGCGGGACCGACGCCCTGGCCGTCTGGACCCGCCACGGCGGCGTGCCGTCCGCCGTCATCGGCGTGCCCGACCGATACATGCACAGCACCATCGAGACGGTGGACCTGCGCGACGTCGAACGGGCGGCTAAACTCGTCGCCGCGTTCTGCCTGGACCTGAAGGCCGCGGAACGGTTTGCCGTCAAGGTATGAGGGAAACGGATGACCGAGAACCACCCTGCACCAACGACACTCTGGTACGCGCGCCCGGCCCGCGAGTGGAAGGAGGCCCTGCCGGTCGGAAACGGCCGCCTGGGAGCCATGGTCTTCGGGACGGCGCCGGTCGAGCGGATTCAACTGAACGAGGAGACCGTCTGGACGGGCGGCCCGTACGATCCGACGCGGCCGGGCGGCCCCGAGTCGCTGCCCGAGATCCGCCGCCTCGTCTTCGAGGGCAAGCACCGCCAGGCCCACTATCTGTTCGGCGAAACGATGATGGGCCGGCCCGTCGAGCAGATGAAGTACCAGCCGCTGGGCAACCTGCGGCTGACGTTCCCGGGCCACGACGAACCGGCCGATTATCGGCGCGAGTTGGACCTCGCCACGGCCATCGCGACGGTCTCCTACCGTCTGGGCGAGGTCACCTTCACGCGCGAGGTCTTCGCCAGCCCGGTTGACGACGTTATCTGCGTTCGCCTCGCGGCCGACGCCCCCGGGGCCGTGTCGCTTGTGGCCGAGATCTCGGGCGGCCAGGACGGCCAGCCGCAGGGCGACGCCGTCTGGGAGTGCAAGGCCGACGGCGCCGACGAACTCGTGCTCACCGGCCGCACGGCCGGCCACCTGGGCATCGAGGGGCGGGTCGAGTACGAGGCCCGCATCAAGATGGTGGCGGAAGGGGGCGGGGTGACCGCCGGCGACGGCGCGCTCACCGTTACCGGCGCCGACGCCGTCACGCTGCTCGTCGCCGCCGCCACGAACGTCGTTCGCTACGATGATCTGGGCGGCGACCCTGCCGCGCGCGTCCGCTCGTGCCTCGACGCGGCCGCGGCGAAATCGTTTCAGGCGCTTCGCGAGGCCCACGTCGCGGAGCACGGGCGGCTCTTCGGCCGCGTGACGCTCAACCTGCGCGAGACCGAAGCGTCGGTCCTCCCGACCGACGAACGAATCCGGCAGCACACCGCCGGCAGCGACCCGCAACTGGCGGCGCTGCTCTTCCAGTTCGGGCGGTACCTTCTGATCTCGAGCAGCCGGCCGGGATGCCAGCCGGCCAACCTCCAGGGCATCTGGAACGAGGACGTCAATCCGGCGTGGGAG
>DATKXP010000265.1:0-5675 GCA_035529015.1 Phycisphaerae bacterium
CTGGCCCTGCTCGCGCTGGTCGCTGCGGCGGGGTACGTTCTCTTTGGGACGGGCGGGCCCGACTCGGGCGACCGGGTGACCGTCTCGTTCTGGGGCGCCTATGAAGAGTGGCACATGTGGCAGCAGATGGTGGCTGCCTACGAGAAGGCGAACCCGGGCAAGAAGGTCAAGATGGAGTACTGGGTCGGCGGGGGCTATAACGACAAGGTCAAGATTCGCCTGGCCTCCGGCACGCCGCCCGACGTCATCCTCTTTCAGGACGAGCCGTTTCCGCCGTTCTGCAAGTTCGGCAAGTTCCAGGACCTGACCGAATTCCTCGAAGCGCCCGGCTGTCCGATCAACCTGCAGCGCGATTACTGGGACACGGCGGTCGAGTCGTTCAAGTGGAAGGGCCGCCAGTACGGCATTCCGGTCTGGGGCGGCAACAACCTCATCTACATCAACAAGGCCCTGTTCGACCGGCTCGGCGTGCCGTATCCGCGCCAGGACTGGACGATCGAGGAGTTTCTCGACACGGCCAGGCGCCTGACGGGCGACGACGACGGCGACGGACGCCTCGACCATTACGGCTTCATCAAGCCGTACTGGTCGTATCTACTGCCGTTCTTCTACGCGTACGGTGCGCGGCTGATCAACACCGACGGCAAGCATTTCGTGGCGACCGACGCCGCGCGGTGGGAGTTCGTGGGTCCCGAGGCGGAGGCGGCGTTCCGGTTCGCCCAGGACCTGGTGTGGAAGCATCACGTGGCGCCGCGCGACGGCGAGGCGGCCCAGATGGACTCGAACGTGATGTTCCTGACCGGGCGCCTCGGCATGTTCAGCACCGGCCCGTGGGGGATGCCGTTCCTCGCGAAGACCGACCTCGACTGGGACGTCGTCCACGTGCCGCGCGGTCCGGGCGGCCGGGCCACGCGCATTACGTGGGACGCCGTGGTGATGGCGTCCGACTCGCCGCGCCAAGACCGGGCCTGGCAATTCATCCGGTTCCTCGTGTCGCCCGAAGCGCAGCGGATCGTGGCCGAGGCGCAGCGGAGCGTTCCGGCGCTGAAGGCCGCCCAGGACGCGTTCGTCCGCACCAACCCGAAGGTCCACGTGAACCGGTTCATCGAGGCGATGGCGTACGCCCGCCTTCAGCCCATCACGGAGCACTGGCAGGAGATGGCCCAGGAAATCGAGCCGGAGTTCGACAAGATGATGATCGGACGCCAGGACCCCGCCGTGACGGTCCGTAACCTGGCCGAGCGCATGGAGAAGGTGTTCGGACGGAAGGAGGGCGGGACGTGAACGAAGCCCTCCGCGACCGGGTCTCGTGGCGGAAGAGCCTGCGGGGGTACCTGTGGGCGTCGCCCTGGTTCATCGGGTTCGTGTGCTTCACGGTGGGCCCGATGATCGTGGCGGCGGTCCTGTCGCTGTGCAAGTGGAGCGGCATCGGCAGTATCCTCGGGGCCGAGTGGGTGGGGGCGGCCAACTACGAGCGGGCGATGGTGGGCGACGAGTACTTCTGGATGTGCCTGAAGAACACCGCCGTCTACGCGGTGGGCAGCGTGGTGCTGATGCTGTCGGGGGCGCTGGTGCTGGCGCTGGTGCTGAACCAGAAACTCAAAGGCATCTCCATCTACCGGACGGTCTTCTTCATGCCGGCGGTGGTGGGCGGCATCGCGACGACCGTCATGTGGCGGTGGGTGTACAACCCCGAGTTCGGCCTGCTGAACACGGCCCTGCGCTACCTGTTCAGCGCATGGAACTGGCTGGCGCCGGAATCGCTGCACCTGGTGGAAACGCCGGGCTGGGTCTACAGCGTCCACTGGGCGCTGCCGGCGCTGATCCTGATGAGCGTGTGGGGCGCGGGGTCGGCCATGATGATCTTCCTGGCGGGGCTCCAGAACATTCCGGAGCAACTGTACGAGGCGGCGTCGATTGACGGGGCGGGCCGGGTCGGCAAGTTCGTTCACATCACGCTGCCGCAACTGTCGCCCACCATCTTCTTCAACCTCGTCATGGGCGTCATCGGGAGTTTTCAGGTCTTCGCGTCGGCGTACCTGTTGCCGACAACCCCCGGCGGGCCGAACAACGCCACACTCGTGTACGTGCTGTACCTGTACCGCAAGGCGTTCGAGCACAACGAGATGGGGTACGCGTGCGCGCTGGGGTGGGTTCTGTTCGCGGTGATCCTGGCGGTGACGCTGCTGGTGGTGGGCACGAGCCGCCGGTGGGTCTACTACGAAGCGGAGGCGGCATGACGGTTGCTGCCGAGACATTGATGGAGCAGCACCGCCGGCGGCACCGGGCCGCCGAGGTCCGGCGCGTCGCCTGGACGGCCCTGAAGTACGTCGTGCTGACGGCCATCGGGTTCGTGTTCCTGTTTCCGTTTTTGTGGTCGATTGCGGCGTCGCTGAAGACGCTGAACGGCGTCTACGAGTTCCCGCCGACGCTCCTGGTCCGCAACCCGCAGTGGCGCAACTACGTCGAGGCGATGAGCATTCTGCCGTTCCCGGTGTTCATCTGGAACTCGCTCATCGTGTGCACGCTGACGGTGATCGGGCAGGTGCTGAGCGCGTCGCTGGTGGCGTATGCGTTTGCGCGGCTGAGTTGGCGGGGCCGGCGGTTCTGGTTCATCGTGGTCCTGGCGACGCTGATGCTGCCGGTCCAGTTGATGGTGATTCCGCAGTATCTTGTGTTTCAGCGCCTGGGTTGGGTGAACACGTTCAAACCGCTGATCGTGCCGGCGTGGTTCGGCGGCGGGGCGTTTGCGATCTTTCTGCTGCGGCAGTTTTTCATGAGCATCCCGCGCGACCTGGAGGACGCCGCCCGCCTCGACGGGGCGACCGACCTCGAGGTCTGGTGGCACGTGATCCTGCCGCTCTCGAAGCCCGCCCTGGTGACGGTTGCCGTCCTGAGTTTCATCGCCCGGTGGAAGATGTTCTTTGGGCCGCTGGTCTACCTGTCGAGCCCGGAGAAGTACACGACGGCGCTGGGCCTGGCGATGTTCCAGTCGATTCACGGGTCGTTCGCCAACCTGCTGATGGCCGCCAGCGTCATCACGGCCGTTCCACTCGTGATTCTGTTTTTCGCCGCCCAACGGTTGCTGGTGCGCGGCATCCTCTTGACGGGGATGAAAGGATAGCGGCCGGATGGCCCGGCGGCCCGTGGCGTGGATGCTTGACAGCCGGGTGGCACGGCCACGCGCAGCGTGACCGTGGTCTACACGTTGCACCCACGGCCGTCCCGGCAAGCCGGGACTGCCGTGCCACCCCCCCCAGGGCCGAAGGCTGAGTGGCGCGCGGATGCTTGCGGCGGGCGCCGGCCGTCCTTATAATGGCCGCCCGTATCATACTCCACTTTCATGGGAGGGCCCCGCGATGCTGGTCTTTATTATCCGGCTCCTGTTTTTTCTGATGATGGCGGCAGGTGGGTACGTTTTCGGCGGCGCCGTTGAAGAGGGGCGGCAACTGACGGGCATGCTCGGCTTCGGAGGGGTGGCCGTCGTGGTCGTCGTTCTGGACGTCGTCTGCCGCCGCAAGAACATCAGCGTTATCTCGGCCGTCTTCTTCGGGCTGCTCGTGGGGCTGGTGGTGGCGATGCTTCTCGGGCCGGTGGTCGATATGGCCACGTGGATCCCCGACGGCGTGAAAGAGGCCGTGAAGGTGGCGCTTGCGGCCATCACGTCGTACCTGGCCATCTCGCTCATCCTGCAGACAAAAGACGATTTCCGCTTCATCATTCCGTACATCGAGTTTGCCAGGCAGCAGAAGGGCGGCCGGCCGCTGCTCCTGGACACCAGCGTGATCATCGACGGCCGCATCGCCGACATCGCCGAGACCCGGTTCCTCGACGCCCCGATGGTCGTGCCCCGATTCATCCTCCACGAACTCCAGACGATTGCCGACTCCGACGACAAGATGAAGCGGGACCGCGGCCGACGCGGGCTCGATATCCTGAACCGGCTGCAGACCATGCCCGACGTCGATATCCGCATTCAGGACGCCGATGTCGAGGCCAGGCCGGGCGAGGGCGCCGACGAGATGCTCGTCAACCTGGCGTCCCGCTGTTCCGGGCGGATCGTCACCATCGACTACAACCTGAACAAGGTGGCCAGGCTGGCCCACGTGGACGTCATCAACATCAACGACCTGGCCAACGCCATGAAGCCCGCCGTCATGCCCGGCGAGGAAATGGAGGTGACCGTCCTGAAAGCCGGCCAGGAAGAGGGCCAGGGTGTCGGGTACCTCGAAGACGGCACCATGGTGGTGGTCGAGGACGGCCAGAGCCGCATCGGCCACACGGTCACCATCACCGTGACGAACGTGCTTCAGAAGAGCGCCGGGCGGATGATCTTCGGCCGCGTGCAGCAAGCGCCCGACCGGCGAAGGTCGTGACCGCGCCACCCAGCCGGGCTCGCGTGAGTTAGCCGCCGGGCTTGTCGAAGACCCGGCGAAGCGGATCGAAGAGCCGCGAAGACGGGCGCGGCGCGTTTCTGTGTACAGTTGGCCGTTTCGGCCAGCGCGGAGAGAGTTGGGCACCATGCCAGTCCCTCAAGCCAGCGTGATCATCGCAGCGGCCGGCGCCGGCCGCCGGTTCATCGAGGCGTCGGCCCGGCGCGGGGCGGGACGTGCGGCCGGGGAGGCGAACAAGGTCTTCGTGGACCTGGCGGGCCGGCCGGTGCTCGCCCACGTGCTGAGTGCCTTCGCGGCCGTTGAGCCGGTCGTCGAGGCGATCGTGGCGGTGTCCGCCGACGTGGTCGAGTGGGCCGGGGAAACGTTTGGCGACATGGCTCCCGAGGGCCGGCGCCTGAAGTTCATCGCCGGCGGAAGCGAGCGGTTCGATAGCGTTGCCCTGGCGCTGGCCGCCTCCGACCGCGGAACGGAACTGGTGGCGATCCACGACGGGGTCCGACCGCTCATTCGGCCGGCGGTCATCGCCGAGGCGCTGCGCGTGGCCGTTGAGTACGGCGCGGCGGTCGTCGGGCGGCCCCTCGATCACACGATCAAGACGGTTGCCAAGGACGGCCGCGTGGCCGAGACCGTGCCGCGACGAGGCCTCTGGATGGCCCAGACGCCCCAGGTCTTCCGCCGCGAGATCATCAGCCAGGCCTACGAGCGGCGCGGCGACATGGTCGGCAGCGTGACCGATGATGCCCAACTGGTCGAAGCGATGGGCCAGACCGTCATGATGGTCCCGGGGGACGCGGCCAACCTCAAGATTACGACGCCCGAGGACCTGCGGGTCTGCGAGGCGATCCTGGCGGCGGGGTGGCCGTTCGAGACGTGAGCGACCAGCGTGCTCTGTCAGTGTCGCCATGGCGGGTGCCACGGGCGGCTTGCCCGCCCGTGCGTTTCGAGAGCCGGTGAGCACTGGCTGACAAGCAGCCAGTGGCACGCGGCAGGTGAGCACTGGCTGACAAGCAGCCAGTGGCACCCGGCAGATGCGCAGTGACGGCGCGCAAGGCCGCCGGGCGGCGAGCGGAAGGTCTCGGCCGGAGCGGATGGTGAGCGACACAGGACCAGACGAACCCGCCACCCCGGAGACGATTCCGGCGGCACGCGCACGAGGCCGCGAAGCCGTTTTCCTCCTGTTGCTCATCCTTCTCTCGGCCGCACTCGCCCTGTATCGGACGGCTGAGCGGGACCTGTTCACGGCCCACGAAGGCCGGACGGCGCGCGTCGCGCGGCACATGC
>DATKXP010000266.1:0-14585 GCA_035529015.1 Phycisphaerae bacterium
ACGAACGACACGTTCCCGACGGCCATGCAGGTGGCGGCCATCGCGGAAGGCGGCGCCCTGGCCGAGGTCCTCGACGCGCTGGCCGACGCCCTGGCCGAGAAGGGGCGCCACTTCGACAATGTGATCAAGAGCGGCCGCACCCACCTCCAGGACGCCGTGCCCGTGCGGCTGGGTCAGGAGTTTGCCGCCTACGCCCTCGCCGTGAAGCGCGCCGCCGGCGCCTTGCGCGCCTCGCTGGAAGCGTGCAAGGAACTTCCCCTGGGCGGGTCGGCCGCCGGCACCGGCTTCAACACGCATCCCGACTACGCGCCGAAGGCCGTCAAGCACCTGGCGGAGATCACCGGCCTGGACTTGAGGCCCGCCCCCGACCTCTGCCACGCCATGCAGTCGATGGCGCCGATGGCCGGCGTGAGCGCCGCCCTGCGGAACCTGGCGCTGGAACTCATGCGCATCGCCAACGACCTGAGGCTCCTGGCGAGCGGGCCCCGGACCGGCTTGGCCGAGATTCAACTGCCCGCCGTCCAGCCGGGGTCCAGCATCATGCCCGGCAAGGTCAACCCCAGCATGGCGGAGTGCCTGAACATGGTGGCCATGCAGGTGATCGGCAACGACACGGCGGTGGCGATGGCGGTCCAGGCGGGGCAACTCGAACTGAACGTCTTCATGCCCGTCATCGCCCACAACGTGCTCGGGAGCATCGAGATCCTGAAGAACTTCCTGCCCGTCTTCACCCAGCGGTGCGTCTCGGGGCTCATGGCCATCGCCGACCGGTGCCGGCACTACTTCGAATCGTCGGTCGGCCTGGCCACGCTGCTGAATCAACACATCGGCTACGCCAAAGCCGCCGAGGTCGCCAAGGAATCCGTCCAGACCGGCAAGACCCTCAGGGAACTCATCCTCGAAAAGGGCCTGATGAGCGAAGAGGACCTCGAAGCCGCCCTCGACCCCCGCCGCGTGACCGAGCCGCACGATCCGTCGCAGGGAAAAGAGTAGAACGCCGTCCCGCGGGGTCCGTACAGGTAGTAGGCGTACGAATGGGAGGGAGGTCCCATGAGAGCCGCCATCTACCTGGTGGTGGCCGCTGCCGGCTTGTGCGCCGGCTGCAAGGCTACCGAACCAGCGGTGCCCAGCGACACGCCGCAGATTGCCGAGACTGCCGCGTCGAGCCCATCCAAGCCGTTGGGCCAAGGCCGCTCTTTCTTCGGCATCCCGCTTGGCGACCGCGCCAAGAAGATCGTTTTCGTCATGGACGGGTCCGGTAGCATGACTTGCCCCATCGAATGCGTGCAGTTCGAATTGAAACGTTGCATCGGCGAACTGGGCGAGGACACCCAATTCCACGTTGTCTTCTATTCGTCCGCACCCCCGGTCGAGATGCCGACACGCCGCCTCGTTCGCGCGACGCAGCGCAACAAAGCACTCGCTGGGGAGTTCATCGACGCCATTGTCCCGCAGGGCGAGGCAGACCCCGCTGAATCCATCAAGCGCGCCCTCGCGCTCGAACCAGATTGCATCTATCTCCTCACGGACGGTGAGTTCGACCGCGCCATCATCGACCTCGTCAAACGCAACAACCCAGGCGGTAAGGTGACCGTGCACACCATCGGCTACCTCTACCGGATCGGTCAGCCAGTCCTCAAGAAGATCGCCGCTCAGAACAACGGAAACTACAGGTTCATCTCCGAGGCCGACCTTGCGGCCATGTTTCCGGGATGACTTCTGCCCCTGAGGGTCTTGGCCGCGCCGCACGATGCCAGGTCGGCCTGAGCCGGCCCGCGCGGCCGGCGCCGTGCCATTGCACCGGTCCTTTTCTTGCGTGCGACACGGCGCGTGATAAGATAATCTGCTGACTGCCGCACGTCTCAAGTCAGGGGGCAAATCATGATGGTCCGCGAACCCGTCGTTGCCGGCCGGTTTTACCCGATGGATCGCGAGTCGTGTCTGCGGGACATTGCGGAGATGAAGCCGCCCGCCGACGTGGCCGGTCTGCCGGACCGTCCGGTGGCGGGCATTGTGCCGCACGCCGGATGGATGTTCTCGGGCGAGACGGCCCTGGCGGTGCTGACCGTCATCAAGGACCGCCGCACGCCCAAGACGTTCGTCCTGTTCGGCGCCACGCACCGGTTGGTCGGCACCAACGCCATGTTCGCTTCGGGCGGTTGGGAGACGCCGCTCGGTATCGCCGAAGTGGATGAGCGCCTCGGCCGCGAAGTCCTCGGCCGCGCGGCCGACATCCTCATCGACAATCCACACGCCCACGAAGGCGAGCACAGCATCGAGGTCCAGGTGCCGCTCATCCAGCACCTCTTTCCCGAGGCGCGGATCCTGCCCATCGCTGTCCCGGGCGACGAGACGGCCGTCGCGCTGGGGAGGATCGTCGGCCGCACCATCTCGGACCTGGAAGCCGACGCCGTGTGCCTCGGCTCGACCGACCTGACGCACTACGGCTCGATGTACGGGTTCACGCCGAAGGGCAGCGGCGCCGACGCCGTCCGTTGGGTCCGCGACGAAAACGACCGGCGGATGCTCGACCTCATGGTCCGCCTCGACGCCGAGGGTGCCGTCTCCGAAGCCGCGAGCCGCCGGAACGCCTGCGGCGCCGGCGCCGTCGCCGCCACCATGGCCGCCGCCCGCGAGATGGGGGCCCAACGCGGATGCGTCGTCCAGTACACCACCTCCTTCGACGTCATGCGCGACAAACTCGGGCGGACCGACTACGACGCGACCGTCGGGTATGCGGGGGTGGTGTTCTGAGAAGTGAGTGAGGGATGCCGGCTGCGTCCGCTCGGCGTATGCCCTTCTTTTCATTGACACCCCCGGCGCGTGTGCGTACCTTCTGCGCCACGTTGGCGTCCGGAGATTCAGGGGGCGGACCATGTCGTGGCCGAATCGCATCACGGTGCTGCGGCTGTTGCTGGTGACGCCGTTCATCCTTCTGCTCCTGAACGCGAGGGAGCACTGGGGCTACCGGTACGGTGCGCTCGGGCTGGTCCTGGCGCTGGGCATCGCCGACGCGGCCGACGGCATCCTGGCCCGGCGAACCGGAGCGGTCACCAAGATCGGCTCGATCCTCGACCCGGTGGCCGACTACGCCCTCATGATCAGCGCCATGGTCACGCTCTCGATCCCGGGGGTGCTGTCGGAGGACCCCGAGGTCCGCCTGCCTTACTGGGTGAGCGTGACGCTGGTCTCGCGTGCGGTGTTCGTGCTGGGGGGGATGGCCATCGTGTTTCTGCTGTCGGGCTTCTTCCAGGGGCTGCCGAGCGCCACCGGCAAAGCCGCCACCGTCATGCAGTTCGCAACGGTCGTGGTGATGTGCGCCTCGCCCGACCTGCTGGCGTTGCTCGGCGCCCCCGTCTGGTACGCCCTGTACGGTCTGTGGGGCGTGACGGTGGCGCTGGGGGTGATCTCGTGGCTCGGCTACATCCGGACAGGCTCGAAACTGCTGGCGGCCGGCGAGCACACGGAGTAGCCTGCTGCTGAGGGTGACCTATCCGTCTTGCCGCGCGGTGGGTTTCCCGACCCACCGCGCTTTCCAACCGGAGCGCGGCGGGTGGCACGGCAGCGGCGCAGCCGCGGCCGTGGGCACCCGGTGTCGAACACGGCCGCCCTTCGGGCTGCAGTGCCACCCGTCCTTCGTGAAAAACCGCGCGGTTTCAGCGGGGTGCGTGCAAGGTCGCACGCGGTTTGTGCCGCCAGCCACCACCTCTAAGTCCCTGCCATGAAACGGGTTGCGCGTAACCGCCCGCCGGGTGGCGTCCCCGCGTTTGCCACCCCCCCTTTCTCGCGTAGACTGAGAGTGCAGGCGGGAAACGCTCGGGTTCCGGCGCCCGGCTTGCAGAATCCGGAGGTCACATGCCCCATCAAGCCACGATTCTGGCCGTCGTACCCGCGAACGAGAAACCCGAAGACCTCGTCAGAAGGCTCGAAGGCTTCGGGGCCGCCGTCCACACGGCGTCGGACTGCCTCTCGGCCATGGGCCTCGTCAAATCCGAGGACCTGGACGTGATCGTCGTGACGTCGTGTCCGGGGCAGTTCGACCTGGCCGACACGGCGCGCGTCCTCAAGAGCATCCGGACCGACCGATTCATCCCGGTCATGGCCGTTCTGGACCGGGACGTGCCGCCTGAACGTCGCCAGGCGGTCCTCGACGCGGGCGTGGACGAGGTGGTCCACAGCGACACCGACGACGAGACGCTGCACTATCGCCTGCACGCGGCGCTGCGCCTCAAGGGCGCCTACGACCAGTTGCACCAGGTGCGCGACGATCTCGACAAGACGCTGGCCCGCGAGACGGCCCTGCTGAAGCAACTGCGCGAAGACAACCGCGCCCTGAAGGTCCGGAGCATCACCGACGGCCTGACCGCCCTGTACAACTACCGGTACCTGATGGAGTGGATGAAAACGGAGTTCAAGATCAGCCGCCGCTACGGTCACGAACTCTCGATGATCATCGTGGACCTCGACCACTTCAAGACCATCAACGACCGGCACGGACACCCCTTCGGCGACTACGTGCTCAAGGAAGTGGCGGTCACCCTGAAAAGGTGCGCCCGCGAATCGGACCTGGTGGCCCGCTACGCCGGCGACGAGTTCGCCCTGATCTGTCCGCGGACCGGACACAAAGAGGTCCAGGCGCTGGCGAAACGTATCCTCGCCGCCTGCCGCAAGCACAGGTTCGTGGCAGGCGAGGATCGGGTCCCCATTACGCTCAGCCTCGGCGCCGCCACCTATCCGGAAGACCCCGAGGTCGTCTCGCCGGAGTTGCTGGTGTTCCTGGCCGACCAGGCCCTCTACCACAGCAAACGCCAGGGCCGTAACGCGACCACCTCGTGGCACGAAATCGATCCCGAGACCCGCGTGGCCATCCGACGCGAACTGCGCGGGCCCGACAACCCCCTGTTGGCGGACGACCCCAAGAGTCGTCTGGAACTTGCAGCAGCGGCCCGGTTGGTCGGTACCGGCACGGAGCCGACCTCCCTCCGAGCCCACCGGACCGAACCCAAAGCCGAGCCGTGAACCGGCACGAGGATGGCCGGCCGGTTACTGTACCTCCCGGACCGGCTGGCCATCCTCCAGAAGCGGCTCCAGCGGGCACCCCGCACACGCCGGCATCCGCTTCTTGCAGTATCGCTTGCCCGCTGCGACGAGCAGGGCGTGGTACTCCTTGAGCAGGTCCACGTCGTCGGGCAGGGCCCCCGCCATCAGCGACTGCAGGTCGTCGTACGTGGCGTCGGAATCGACAAGAGCGTGGCGATACAGGATGCGGGCCGTGTAGGCATCGACGACAAAGACCGGCCGCTCGGCCGCATACAGCACGATCGAGTCCGCCGTCTCGGGCCCGACGCCCGTCACGCCCAGGACCGTCTCGCGAAGCGTCGCGGTTGAGAGGGCAAACAGGGCGTCGAGGTCGCCGCCGAACCCCTCGGTCAACATATGGATGAAGTTTTTCAGACGCCTCGCCTTGACGCGGAAGTACCCGGCCGGGCGAATAACCTCGCCCAGCCGCTCGATGTCGATGGCTTCCAGCGCCCCGGCGTCGAGCAGGCCCTCGCGCTTCAGGTTCGCGATGGCCCGCTCCACGTTCGTCCAGTTGGTGTTCTGCGTCAGGACGGCCCCGACGACGACTTCGAACGGCGTCTCGGCCGGCCACCAGCCCTGCGGACCCAGGGCATCGAGCATCGCGCGGTAGAACGCCTGGATCTTCTCGGTCGTTGTCATCCCGGATTCCCACTGCGCGTGCGCTGTGCCGAAAGCGTAGCGGGTCGTCGCGGCCGTGCAATCGAAAACCCGGCGTCTCAGATTTGAAATTTGAAATCTCAGATCCGAAACCTCAAATCTGAGATCTCAAATCTGCGATTGCATTTCGGCCGCGCCCTGCTACATTTCCCGCCATGCCACGAGCGCGGCGGTCGCGGAAACGAACGAACAGCCGGACGAAAGACGACCGCGCGGGGAAACTCTTCCTCGACCCCGAGCCGCGCCGCCCGCTGCCGAGCCTCGCCTTCCTGTCGCCGTTCCTGGCGTTCTACGCGTTCGGCCTGATATGGGTGCGTCCTGACCTGGTGGCCCGCGCCGACCTGCTCGTGCGGCAGGCGATCGAGCCGCTCGGTCTGACCGGCGTGCTCGCACCCACGTGGCTGGTCGTCGGCGTCCTGATGGCATGGCACCTGGTGCGGCGCGACCCCACGCGCCTCGCGCCTCGCCTGCTCACCCGGATGGGGGTCGAGACGTTGATCCTGACGGTTCCCCTGTTTCTTCTGGCGGCTGTCAGCGTGGTGGTCCGCAGCGCCCTGGCGCTGGCGCTGCCGGCCGGCCGCGCCGCCGCGGCGCCCGGATGGCTCGACGTGGCGATGACCAGCATCGGCGCGGGCATCTACGAGGAACTGCTGTTCCGGCTCCTCATGGTGGGAGGGACGCTGTGGCTGGCCCGCAAGGTGCTGCGGCGGGAATCCGAGGGCGTGGTGCTGGCGGTGGTGCTCATTGCGGCCGCCATCTTCGCGGGCGCCCATACGCTGGATGACCCGACGCGGTTCAGTTGGGCCTCGTTCCTGTTCCGGACGGCGGCCGGCACGTACCTGGGCTACGTTTTCGCCCACCGCGGCCTGGGCATCGCCGTCGGCGTCCACATGGTCTACGACCTGACCGTGAAACTGGCGGTGCTTTGGCGATGAGACAGAGCGGATCGGTATTCCGTCCTTGAAGTTCCCCTGAATGCCGCGCTATAATCCGGCGTCTGAAACAGATTGCCCGTGCGCGCCAAGAAGGAACCGCGATGCATCCACCCCCCTCCGGAGCCCCGCCCGCCACCGCCGAAGCGAAGTGCACGCTGACCGGACGACCTATTCCACCGCTTGCGCGCGGCCTTCCCAAGACGGTCGAATCGGTCTGCCCGGAGTGCATGCGACTCGTCGAGGCACGCCTGTTCGAGCAGGACGGCGCGGTCCGGATGGAGAAAACCTGCCCCGACCACGGACGCTTCGAGGACATCTACTGGAGCGACGCAAGGCTGTACCTGAAGGCCGAGGAGTACCACTACGGCGACGGCGACGGCGTCGAGAACCCGAACACCCCCGCCACGGGCCGGTGCCCCAACCAGTGCGGCCTGTGCCCGGACCACGTCTCGAACACCGCGCTGGGGAACATCGACCTGACGAACCGGTGCAACCTGAAGTGCCCCATCTGCTTCGCCAACTCCGACGCGGCCGGCTACGTGTACGAACCCACCTTCGAGCAGGTCCTGGCGATGCTGCGGACGTACCGGGCGACGCGCCCGGCGCCCGGACGGGCCGTCCAGTTCTCGGGCGGCGAACCGACGCTGCATCCGCGGTTCCTCGACTGCCTGCGGGCCGCCATCGACATGGGGTTCTCCCACACCCAGATCGCCACGAACGGCCTGCGGTTCGCACGCGAAGCGGACTTCGCCAAACGGTGCGAAGACGCCGGCCTGCACGACGTGTATCTCCAGTTCGACGGCGTCACCGACGACGCCTACCGGCAGACGCGCGGCCGGCCGCTGATGGACACCAAGATGCGGGCCGTCGAGCGGATCATGGAAACCGACATGAAGATCGTCCTGGTGCCGACGCTGGTGCGCGGCTTCAACGACGACCAGGTCGGGGCCATCGTCCGGTTCGCCCTCGACCGCATCGAGACGATCTCCGGCATCTCGTTCCAACCGGTCGCCTTCACGGGACGCATCGGCACCGAGGAGCGCCTGGCCCAGCGGTACACGCTGACCGACATGGCCCACGACGTCTCGGAGCAGACGGGCATCACCGACCCGCACGAGGACTGGTACCCGCTCTCGTGCGTCCAGCCGTTCACGCGGCTGGTGGCGGCGGTCCGCGACGAGCCGAACATCGTCATGTCGTGTCACCCGCACTGCGCTCTGGGCACGTACCTGTTTGTCGGGACCGACGGCCGCGCGGTGCCCCTGCCGCAGTTCTTCAACCTCAAGGGGCTCCTGGACGACATGTGGCGGCTGGCCGGCAAGGCCACAAAGAGCCGCTTCCACTTCTTCACCAAGACGCGGGCGTTCCTGGCGCTGAAGCGACACTGGCGGCAGGACGGGGCACCCACGGGCATGACGTTCAAGGACTGGCTCCACGCCCTCAACGGCATGGTCGATAAGAACGTGGGGCGCGGCAAGGCCGGCAAGAGAACCTTCCGCAGCCTTCTGGTGGCCGGCATGCACTTCATGGACCGCTACAACTACGAGACCGCCCGCACCCGCCGGTGCGCCATCCACTACGCCGACCCCGACGGCCACCTCTACCCCTTCTGCACCTACAACGCCGGCCCCGTCTACCGCGAGCGCGTCGAGCAGAAGTTCGCCATGACGCCCGAGGAGTACCAGGCGCAGCAAGGGGCATGACGTAAGCCCCGTTCGAGCCGCAGTCCGAGCCGCGACCGGGAGGTCGCGGGCACGTTCCGGCGCGCCAGAGGTTCACAACGCCGAACCCGCCCTCACTTCCACGGCAACCGGCCCGTCTTGGGCGGCGCCTTGCGCAGGACGCCACCGGGCACGGGAACGTCCGGCGGGGCCGGGCCGCCCGTGCGGCCGAGGAGAATGTCCGGGACAGGATGGAACGGCTGCTTTCGAACGGGTGGCGGCAGTTCCGCCCCGCTGGTCGCATAGCCCGACTTCGAGGCATCGACGCGGACCAGCGACGCGTAGCGGACCGTCTCGAACGGCTCGGAGAGTTCCGCGGTGTACTTCCCGTCGGCGTCGGCCACGGCGTACGACGAAAGGACCTGCGTGCCGAGGGGCGTCCGCAGCGCGGCCCGCAGCAGCACCCGCGCGTTGGCCACACCCAATCTCGTCTCGGCGTCCACCACGCGGCCGCGCACCTGGTACAGCGCGGGCTTTCGCGAAGCGCGCGTGCCGCAACCGGCCGCCAGCAGTGCGGCAAGCGCCACGAGAACCGAAGCGACCGGCACTCGGGTCCCGGTGCACCGCCGTCCTGTCCGGCATTCGAGATCTGCCATCTCAGATCTGAGATCTGCCATTTGAGACTCGTCAGATTCCGTACAGCCACCCTTCATCGAGCATCGCCAGGTAGTTATCGAGCGGGATGTAGTTGGCGACGGAGTTGCCCGTCCCGAGGCAGTACCCCCCGCCGGGCATGCACACGTCGAGGGTGCGGCGGACGCGCGCCCGGATCGCCGCCTCGTCGGCCCGGCAAAGGAAGTCCACGTCGATGCCGCCCAGCAGCGCGATGCGCCGGCCTAACGTCGCCTTCAGGTCGCACACGTCCTCAATCGTGTCTTCGAAACTGTGCTTGGCGTCGATCTGCACGTCATCCACCAGGTCGTCATAGAGGTCGTTCAGGTTGCCGCACGAGTGCAGGATGTACGGCCGCCCGGCGGCGTGCGACATCTCGGCCAGCACCTTGTGCCCCGAGAGCACGAGCCGGCGCATATCGTCGGGCGAGAACAGCAGGCCCGTCTTGAACCCCATGTCGTCGCTCGCAAAGACGGCCTTCAGCCGGTCGAACTCCAGCAGCCTCGCCAACTGAACGCGGTCGATCTCCAGCAACCGCGCCGCAATCGCCTCCACCAGGTCGGGCGCATCGTACAGCGCGTAGCAGAGCGTCTCGTACCCCATGAGCCAGCAGAGGAACTCGGCGAAGTGCCCGATGCCGCGCGCCACGATGCACATGTCGTCGGGCAGGTTGTCCTGGTACCATTCCAACTGGCGCGTCGCGCCGGGTGCGTGCGGATCGGGCCAGGGGTAGGCCTCGAAGTCGTCCCAACTCATGATGGGCCCGCGATGCTCGTCCTGAAAGACGCGGCCGCCCGCGCGGGCGAGGTCGGCCGTGTCGGCCACCGTCTGCACGAGCAGCGGCATGTCCAGCCCCTCCAGCCGCGCACACACGTAGTCGAACCCGCAGAACCGCTGGATGGCGATCTCGCGCTTCTCGGCGTAGAACGGGTCGCCCGGGTCGAGACCCTCAAGCAGGCCGTACCGCACGGCGATGGCGTCGGCGATCTCGGCGTCCTGGAACAGTTCCAGGTGATACGCGCGGTCGGGCGTTCCCCGGCGGAGGAGGTTCGCGACCAGGCCTTCCCAGTCGGGCTTCGAGGGCCGCTCGAGTCCGGGATACGGTTTCATCTCGGGACCTTTCGCACGGTCGAGGCGTCAGGGGCCGGGGTCATGGATTCGCGGTCCCATCCCGCATCAGCGAAGCGGCAACGGCAGCCTGTGTTCCGGCTGGGCCTTGGGCGTCTCGTCGGTGGCTTCCGGCGGCGGCGCGCCGGGTCGGGTCAAGACCACGGCCCACCCATCGGCCTTGCCGCCTGGTTCTTTGCGGAAGGCGTTGAGCGGCGTGAGGTTCTGGCCGCCCGCGCCTGCGGCCACGATGGCCGCGCGGCCAACGGCAATGGCCGCCGTCGTCCCGCCGCAAAACTTCGTGGCGTAGAGCCGCTTGAACCCCGAATCGAAAATGCAGAAGAACGCGCCGCCGCCCTCGAACTGTCCGCCGAAGGCCTCTTCCGAGACCGGCGGATAGGAGGCCGACGCGCCGCCGACGTAGATCTTTCCCGCGGCGTCCACGGCCAGGGCCCGCGGGCGGATCGTGTTGCCCTTGCTCGACGGCAGCCGCGCCAGGAGCATCGTTCCGCCTTCCGACTTGCCCGTCTTCGGATCGAGACGGCCAATATACGTGATGTGATTCGAGGCCGTGTTGTAGGCGTGCTGGTACTTATCGCCCGTGTACAGGCCGGCCTTCTCCTTGAGGTTCTGCGCCCTGCGTGACCACATCGTGTTGCCGCCCGCGCTCTCGCCCGCCACGTACAACTTGCCGTCGCCGCCCATCGCCAGCCGGTAGCCGCGCGTATCGGCCATCAGCCCCTGGTCGTCCACTTCCAGCCCGCCCCAGGCGTAGGCCTTCCACGCCTTGCGGCCCGAGCCGTCGTAGGCGTAGACAAACGCCACCTGGACCGGTCCCTTGTGGCCGCGCTTGTTGTCGAACCCCGTGGCAAAGACCAGGCCGTTCGCCACGTCGCAGGCGACGTCCTCGACGTAGTCGCCGGCGACGCCCCACGTGCCGCTCCGCTGGCCGCGACCGTCAACCACCGTGACGGACTTGCCGTACAGGACGACGGCGCTGCCGTTGGGTCCGGCCGCAACCCGCGCCCCGGCGCCGCCCGTCCCACTGCGGAACAGCACCGTCTTGCCCGTCGGGTCCAGCTTCACGAGGCCGAATCCTCCGACGGCGTACACGTTGCCGGCCGGCCCCACGTCCATGTCGCTGACCGGGCCCTTGAACGGCTGAACGCGAAGCACCTTGTCGGCGGCAGGCGACAGGTGAATGAGCATCCCGGCCCCCGACCCACGGGCCGTCCGGACCTTCTGCTCGGCTGCCCCCTGAACGCCGCCCAGCAGGATAGAGCCGTCTTCGAGGACGGCCGCCGCCGTCAGTTCGTCCTCGCCCGGCCCGCCGAACCAGGTCGAAAGGATCGGCGTCTGGGCGCGGGCGGCCCCGGCCACGACGAGCGAAGCGAGCACAACGAAGACCGAACATCGGGTCATGCGCGTACCTCCTGCTGGTTCCCCGGTGGCCAGATTGCACGTTACCCGCCCGGAACGCTTTTCTCAAGAATTCTCGCGGGGGGCGGGGTCGGGCCGGGTTTAACCATCCGACCCTCTGGAGGATCGGCCCGACGATGACTCGATCGTGCTTCCTGGTGGCCACCATCCTGACAGGCTTGCTGTGGCTTGCCGCGGCAGCAGGGGCGCGGGCTGAACAGATCGCCGTTCCGCGCGTTGACGAGATGCCGAACCTGCCGCAGCCGTTCGTCATGAAGGACTGGCGGGCGACGGCCCGGGCATACGACCGCGTCGCGTTCGACCTCCACGCGAAGGGCGAGTTCCTGCCGCTCGTCTGGCTCGACGAGGGCCGCGTGAACATCGACCGCACGGGCTTCGGCCTGCAGACGTACGTCGGCACGCCGCACGTCGGCGGCGGCAGGCACGAGGCCATCAACTGCATCGCCGCCGTCCTGGGCGCCACGCTCGCCGGCGTTGACAAGACCGCGGGCCCTCACAACTGGGTCCTCATGTGCGAGCAGTACTTCAATCGCGCCGGCGGCCGGAACCTCGTCCTGAACAGCACCAGGGCCGGCACCGGTGGATCGTTCTGGTACGAGATATGGCCGAGCGTCCTGTTCTTCGCCCTGGCCGACCGCCATCCCGGCGCGGGCGAGATGGAGACAATCTGCCGGACGGTCGCCGACCGCTGGTGCGAAGCCGTCTCCGCCATGCGCGCCGGGGGCGACGTGCCCGACTTCAACCACTCGGCGTTCAACTTCCGCGCCATGAAGGCGGTGGACCACGGACAGCGGCGCGAGCCGGACGCCGCGGCCGGCGTCGCGTGGCTCGAGGTCATGGCCTACGCCAAGTGGAAAGACCCGAAACACCTGGAGGCGGCAGAGGCGTGCCTTCGGTTCCTCGAGCGCCGCGGGCCGAAGGCGAACCCGTATTACGAGGTGCTCCTGCCGTGGGGCGCCCTGGCGGCTGCGCGGATGAATGCCGAACTCGGCCGCACCTGCGACGTACCGCGCTTCGTCAACTGGTGTTTCGACGGCCGTGACACACCGCGCGGCACGTGGGGCGTCATCGCCGACCGATGGGGCGACTACGACTGTCACGGCCTTGTCGGGAGCCTGGCCGACGGCGGCGGGTACGCCTTCGCCATGAACACCTTCGCCCAGGCGGGGGCCCTGGTGCCGCTCGTCCGTTACGACGACCGGTTCGCCCGGGCCATCGGCAAGTACGTGCTGAACGCCGCCACCGCCGCCCGCCTGTTCTACCCCGACGCCCTGCCCGCCGATCACCAGTCGTCCACCTTCTGGAAGGGCGACCCGAAGCACGTCATCGCCTACGAGGGCCTGCGTAAGACGTGGAAAGGCGTAAGCCCGTACGCGGGCGGCGACCCCACCACCCACAACTGGGGGCCGAGGACCGACCTGGGCCTGTACGGGTCGTCGCACGTCGGGTTCTTCGGCAGCATCATCTCGCAGACGAACGACGAGGCCATTCTGCGTCTCGACTGCCTGGCGACCGACTTCTTCCGCGCCGCGGCGTATCCCACATACCTCTACTACAACCCGCATGCCGACGCGAGGACGGTGACGATCGACGTGGGGCCCGAGCCGCGCGACCTTTACGATGCCGCCACAAACCGGTTCCTCGCGCGCGGTGCGCGAGGAACGGTCGGCTTCAAGGTTTCCGCAGACTCGGCCGTGCTGCTCGTGCTGACGCCCGCCGGCGGCAAGGTGAACCGCGAGGGACAACGGATGCTGATCGACGGCGTGGTGGTGGACTACGCAGGCGCAGAGTAGAAGCACGCCGGGGCACGCCCCGGCCTGCATGGCGCGCCCCGGCCTACGTGGTTTTAGCCGCGCCCCGAAGGGAAGCGCGTAGCCTGATTGCCGGGCCACGCCCCGGCCGGCATTCAGCCACCTACTCGGCCCGGGCCTTCTCGACCTCGTCACGGAACCGGCGCGCGAGGTCCGTGATGCGCGCCCAGTCGCCGTCGGCCACGGCCTGCTTCTCGACCAGGGCCGAACCGGCGCCAAGGGTGACAGCCCCGGCCTTGATAAACGCGCCGGCCGTCTTGAGGTCCACGCCGCCGGTGGGCATCAGTTTCAGGAACGGCATCGGGGCAAGCAGGGCCTTGAAGTACGCCGGCCCGCCGACGCCCGCCGGGAAGATCTTCACCACGTCGGCCCCAAGCGTGTGGGCCTGGAAGACTTCGGTCGCCGAGTACGCGCCCGGAATGACCACCGTGTCGCGGGCATTGGCGGCCACAATAACCTCCGGCACCAGGACGGGGCCGACCACGAACTGCGCGCCGGCGTCCATGGCCTCGTCGGCCTGCAGCGGGTCGGTCACGCTGCCGACGCCGACGAGCACCTCGGAGCCGAACGTCTCGACGAGCCGCCGGATGCCGTCGATGGCCCCCGGCACGGTCATCGTAACCTCGGTGATCGGCACGCCGCCCTCGAGCAGGGCCTTCGCGATGTCGGCCAGCGCGTCGGCCGACTTGGCCCGGACCACGGGCACGATGCCCACGTCGCAGAGCGTCTTGAGGACCTCGTCGCGCATCATGGAAACACGCTCCTTCAAGGAGAATGGCGAATGACGAAATCGGAATGCGGACTGTACCCGACGGCAGGTGTGGAGGCAACTACTTCATGCCTTCCAGGAGCGCCTTGGCATCGGCGGCCTGGGAAGTCTTCGGACACTCGGAGAGAATCTTGCTGCAATACTCGCGGGCGGAGTCGAGGCGGCCGGCCCGGAAGTAGTTGGTCGCCAGGCCGATCCATTCCCTGGCCTGCTTCTCGGCTTGGGCGCCCCGGATGCGGGCCATCAGGTCGGCGTTCTGTTCGAGGCGCCGGCGTGCGGCGTCGGCCTTAATGCCCGCCTCGGTGCCCGTGCCCTGCTTGGCGAGACGGCCGTAGATCTCGTAGGCCTCGAGGAGTTTGGCGATGCGTGCCTCGCGTCGCTGGTTCGGCGTCAGCGTTTTCGGCGTGACGATGGCGGCGGTCACGCCCGTCGGTTGGGTCTCGGGCGGCGT
>DATKXP010000267.1:0-4949 GCA_035529015.1 Phycisphaerae bacterium
TCGTGAAAGAGCGGGTCCTTCGTGCCGTCGCCCAAGCGGCGCCGGTGCCCGGAGAACACCATGTGGTCGCCGCCGGCGAACGTCACGAGGTACTGGTCGGAGCCGCGGGTGTGGTCAAAGGGGATGCGCCGCTCCTTGGGATCGGTCTCGCGGATGACGCTCGAATCGAGCGTGCCGGTCATGTGGAAGCACGGGATACGGATGTGCTGGTACACGGCGTCGAGGTTTCGTTTGCGTGGCGGCACGGGCGCGCTCATGGGGATGGCGGCTTTAACGCGCGGGTCGGCCGTTTTCGGCTTCCCAAGCAGCGGGATGTACGTCTGGCCGGCGACCGCCAGCGTCGTGTGGGCCCCGAAGGAATGGCCGGCCATGCCGAGGCGCGCCAGGTCGAGCCGCCCTTTCAGCGGCGGCGTGTCGCGGTCCGTCGCTTCGAGCCGGTCGATGGCGAAGCGGACGTCGCCGGCGCGGTCGATGGCGTTTCGCGGACCCGCCGCCGCCTCGCGCATCGCCTGCATCGGATTCGCCTTGCCGCGCCACACCGCGTCGTCGCTCCCCGTGTGCTGGAGGTGGACCGAGACGTAGCCGTGACTCGCCCAGTGGCGGCCGAGGTAGGCGTACCCGTCGCGCGTGCCGCCGAGACCGTGCGAGAAGAGGATGACGGGCAGCGGCCCGCCGCCCGCTTTGGGGTAGTACACCCTGACGGGCACCGTCCGGTCGCGCGCCGCGTCGAGCCAGTCGTAGGTGATCGTCTCGACCTCGTGGGGACCGGGCTGCTTCTTGTAGGTCTCCTCCCGGGCCTCGGCGGCCGAAAGACACGCCGCCGGCAGGCACAGGAGGAGGCAGGCAACGTACAGTCCGCGTTTCATGGTCGGTCCTTCCGTGTCACCCTGCGGTCGGCCGCAGCGCCACCATGAACAATGCGCGAGCCGCCGCCCCGGTGACGGGAACCTGAGCGGATGATAGGGTGTCCGTGCCGCCAACGCAACACGGCGCGGGTTTCCTTGCGTCGCGCCGAATGAGACGGTAGCCTGACCGGCGCATGGCACGTTTGCGACAACCTCGGGCGACCAAGCGGTCCGGAGCGGGCCTCTCAAGACCGGTGCGCGGCGGGTCTCCGTACCCGCCGCGTCTCGGCGCCGCTAGGCGCGGTGGGTGCGGAGACCCACCGCGCAAGACCCGTGCCGGACCGCTTGGACCCGTGTGCCGCCTGCTGGCGACGGCCGTCTGCCTGGCGGCCGCTTGTGCGACGGCGCCGGGCGCCGAGGCGCAAGCGCCGGCCACCCAGGCGCAAACGCCGGCCGGGGACGCCCTGATCTGGACCGACCTGCCGCCGCTTCCGCCCGGCCCGGGGCAGGACGTCCAACCCGGCGTGGCGGGCCCGTTCGTCGGCGTGCACGGCGGCAGGCTCATTGTGGCGGGCGGGGCGAACTTCCCGGACGCACCACCTTGGCTGAATGGCACCAAGGTCTGGTGGGATCACGCCTTCGTCCTGGACCGGACGCCACACGGCATCGTGCGTTGGATCCGCGGCGAGGGGCTTCGCCTGCCCCGACCGTGCGCCTACGGCGCGAGCGTTGACACCCGCCACGGCGTCGTCATGATCGGCGGCTGCGAGGCCGACGCGTGCCTGGGCGACGTCCGGATCGCCGCGTGGGACGGTTCGCAACTCGCATTCACCTCTCTGCCCGACCTGCCGCGGCCGCTGGCGTTCATGGCGGGCGCCAAGGTCGGCGACGCCATCTACGTGGCCGGCGGTCAGGAAACCATGGCCGACGCCCGGGCGACGACGAACTTCTGGCGGCTGGACCTCTCGCAATACGATCCGTCGAGCAAGGAGCGGAACCCGGACTGGCACTGGGAAGAACTCGAGCCCTGGCCCGGCCCGCCGCGCATCCTGCCCGTGGCCGCCGGGCAGAGCGACGGGGCGGCGGACTGCTTCTACCTGTTCAGCGGCCGCAACGTCGCCCCCGACGTCGAGACGCAGATTCTGACCGACGCCTTCACGTTCAGCCCCAGGACCGGTGTGTGGACCCGCCTGGCCGAGGTCGGCGTGAAAGGCGAGCCGCCTCGCTCGATCATGGCGGCGTCGGCGGTCGCGTCGGGCGCCCATCACATCCTCGTGTTCGGCGGCGGCGAAGGGGAACGGTTCCTCGTTCTCGAGCGTCTCAGCCGCCGCATCAAGGAGGCGAGAGACCGCGGAAACATCGCGGAAGCCATCGCCCTGGCCAGGAAGAACGGGAACCTGCTCCGCACGCATCCCGGTTTCAGCCGCGATATTCTCGCCTACCACACGATCACCGACACGTGGACCCGCGTCGGCCGGTTCCCCGACGCCTGCCCCGTGACGACGACGGCGGTGAAGCGCGGCGGCTCGATCCTCATCCCAAGCGGCGAGGTCCGGCCCGGCGTGCGGACGCCGATGGTCTGGAAGGCCGACCCGCCGCCGGCCCGGCCGTTCGGATGGATCAACTACACGGTCCTGGGCGTGTACCTGGCGGCGCTGGTGGCGATGGGCGTGTACTTCTCGCGGCGCGAGAAGACGACCGACGACTTCTTCAAGGCGGGGGGCCGCGTGCCGTGGTGGGCGGCGGGGCTGAGCATCTACGGCACGCAACTCAGTGCCATCACGTTCATGGCCATTCCCGCCAAGACCTTCGCCACCGACTGGCGATACTTCATGGGGAACGTGGCCATCGTGATGGTGGCGCCGCTGATTATCTTCCTGATCCTGCCGTTCTTCCGCCGCCTGAACGTGACCACGGCGTACGAGTACCTGGAGAAGCGTTTCAACGTGGCGGCGCGGCTGTTCGGCAGCATCATGTTCATGCTGCTGCACCTGGGGCGGATCGGGATCATCCTGTTTCTGCCCTCGATCGCCCTGAGCGTCGTGACGGGCATCGACGTGCGGGTCTGCATCGTGGTGATGGCCGTCCTGAGCATCACGTACACGGTGCTCGGCGGCATCGAGGCGGTCATCTGGACCGACGTCCTCCAGGTGGTCGTCCTCTTGGGCGGGGCGTGGGTGTCGCTCGCGCTGATGCTCGCGCACATTCCGGGCGGTCTGGGCGGCATGATCGACCTGGCGGCGGAGGCCGGCAAGTTTCACACCTTCGATTTCCGGTTCGACCTGACCACGCCGACCTTCTGGGTCGTCCTCCTGGGCGGACTGGCCGCCAACTTCATCTCGTACGGCAGCGACCAGACCGTCATCCAGCGGTACCTGACGACCAGGGACGAGAAGGCCGCCGGCCGGGCCATCTGGACCAACGCTCTTCTTGTCATCCCCGGGTCGCTGCTCTTCTTCGGGATGGGCGCGGCCCTGTACGCGTTCTTCAAGACGCGGCCGGACCTGATGAGCCCGACGCTCGAGAACGCCGACGCGGTCTTCCCGTGGTACATCGTGACGCAGTTGCCGACGGGCGTGGCGGGCCTGCTGATTGCGGCCCTGTTCGCGGCGGCGATGTCGAGCCTGGATTCGAGCATGAACTCGGTCGCCACCGCGGTCACCACCGACTTCTACCGCCGCTTCAGGCCCCTGGCGGCGGACCGCACCTGCCTGCGCCTGGCCCGCCGGGTCACGGTCGTCGTGGGTCTGGCGGGGATGGTTCTGGCGCTCCTTATGACGGGGTGGGACATCAGGAGTTTGTGGGACGAGTTCAGCAAGGTCATCGGCCTGTTTGCCGGCGGCCTGGGCGGGCTGTTCCTGTTGGGCATCTTCAGCCGCCGGGCGCACGGCGCGGGCGCGCTCGTGGGCCTTGCGGCCAGTGCCGTCGTCCAGTTCACCGTGAGCCGGACGGGCGTCGTGTACCTGCTGCTCTACAGTTTCACGGGCGTGGTGACGTGCGTCGTGGTCGGGTATCTCGCGAGCCTTATCATCCCGGCCCGGCCCAAGCCGCTGGCGGGGCTGACCCTGTACACGCTCCAGCGGAAGGACGCTTAAGGAAGGAATCTGCGCGATGGCAGAACGCATTGAAGGCCTGATTGCGGCGCCGTTCACGCCGATGCACGGCGACGGGGGCGTGAACCTTGCCCCGATTGAGGCCTACGCCGACCTGCTCCGGCGAAACGGCGTCGCCGGCGTGTTCGTTTGCGGCACGACCGGCGAGAGCCTGTCGCTGACGATCGCCGAGAGGATGGACGTCGCCGCTCGCTGGGCGGATGTGGCGGCCGAGGGATTCAAGGTCATCATCCACGTCGGCGCGACGAGCATCGAAGACTGCCGCGCCCTCGCGCGACACGCCGCCGAAACGGGCGTCTTCGGCATCGGCGCCATGGGGCCGTGTTTCTTCAGGCCGCAGACGGTCGAGGACCTGGCGGCGTTCTGCGCCGAGGTCGCGGCGGCGGCGCCCGCGCTGCCCTTCTACTACTACCACATCCCCGGGATGACCGGCGTGCACTTTCCGATGGCCGACTTCCTGGAAGCCGCGGTGGACGTCGTCCCGACCCTCGCGGGCATCAAGTACACGTGGGAAGACCTCATGGATTATGGACGGTGCCTCGACGTTGAGGACGGCCGGTTCGATATCCTCTACGGCCGCGATGAGACGCTGGTGGCGGGCCTCGCGCTCGGCGCACGCGGCGCCGTCGGCAGCACGTACAGTTTCTCGGCGCCGCTGTACGTGCGGATGATAGCAGCGTTCGGCGCGGGCGACCTCGACACCGCGCGCGACCTCCAGCGCCGGTCACGCGAGATGATTCACATGCTGTACACGACGACCCGCTCGTTCCTGCCCGCCGCCAAGAGCGTCATGAAGGTGGTCGGCCTGGACTGCGGCCCGGTGCGGTCGCCGATGCGGAACCTGACGCCGGCCGAGGTCGAACACGTGCGGGCCGAACTCGAACGCCTCGGATTCGCCGATTACTGCGTGAAGTAGGCACCCGCCAAGCCCTGCGCCGACAGGCTTAAGATGCCCTTTTAGCCGCGACCCGAAGGGGAGCGCGCGCTCCCC
>DATKXP010000268.1:0-8768 GCA_035529015.1 Phycisphaerae bacterium
GCGGCGCGGGGATGGGGGTCGCTTATGGCGAAGGCTCCGGCAGGGCGTCGGGCGGAAGGACGACGACGTTGTCGAACCAGGCCTCGACGCGGTGCGCGCGTGCGCCGACGCTGCCGGCGAGGATGGGGTCCTTCTTGTCGGTGAAATCGATGCGCAGGCCGCGCTCCTAGTCCGCCGACGGGTGCATGCGGTTGAACCAGACGCGGATGCGGGGGCCTTCGGCCGCCACCCGTATCAGGTTCCACACGCCCGGGACGACGCCGCAGTCCAGCCGCGCCAAGTCGTATTCGGCCAGGGGCTGCCAGTTGTTCGCCAACTTGCCCAGGTACAGACGCTTCGTGTCGAAGCCGACGTAGTAGCCGCGCATCTGGTCATAGCCCGGGCCGGGATCGTTCACGCGGAAGACGAGCCCGGCGTTGCCGCCTTCGCCTTTGAGCATGACGACGCCCTCAAGGACGTAGTCGGTCCAGTCGGAATCGCCTGCGATCATCTTGACGCCGGCCGGCAACGTGAGGACGCCGCTTCCCCCCGGGCCGGTGGCGCCATAGGCGGTCCAGCCCTTGCGGCGGGGCACCGGCGGGGTGTCCTGGAAGTCGTCGAAGAACAGGGCGCGGCTCTTGCCTGTGACGTAGGAGCGGACGGCCTCGGCCTCGGCGAGCGAGACGGGCGTGGCGTCGGGCCAGAGCAGACCGCACCAGGGGATCGTGGGTTCCGGCGTGCCGTCCTTGGTGCCCCAGTACCAGCGGCAGTTGGAGTTGCCGACCATCAGTTCCCAACAGAGGTAGACGCCGGGGACGACCTTGCCGGCGTCGCGGCGGCCCTTCAGCCAGTGGACGACCTCGACCGGTTCGGCGTTGCTCGGCCGCGGTGCGTACCAGCGGGCGCCGGCCTCGGTGAAGACGGCGCCTTTGGCGGGGTTGAGGTCGGCCTGGCGGTCCCAGGCGGCGAAGTCGGCCCGGTAGTTGTGGGCATCGACGATGTCGGTGGCCTCGTTGTCGTTCCAGCAACTGATGACGGGCTGGACGGGCGCCAGTTCCTTGGCCCAGGCGTAGGCGGTCTTGCGAAGGTGCGTGCTGTAGGGGTCGCGCCTCTTGGGCTCGTTGAAAATCTCCCACCACAGGACCCGTTTGTCCCGGCGGTGCGCCCGGATGACGTCCTGGACGTACGCCTTGAGGCGGGGCAGGTGCTCGTCGGTGCGGTGCTCATCCTGCGGGCAGGCCGCCCACCGGCCGTTGTGGCGTCCCTTGACGGGCGGCTGGGACTCGAGTTCCACGCCCTTGTGGTTCCAGCAATCGTCGAAGAACACGAACCCGGGCCGGATGCCGTGCCGGTCGCAGAGGGTCAGGAACTCGTCGATGCGCGCGAGGAACACCTCCTTCTCGGCCTCGTACGGAATGTTGTGCAGGTACACCCGCAGCGAGGTCAGGCCGAAGTGCCGGTGTGCGGCCGCCAGTTCCTTTTCGATGGTCTCGGGCCGGAAGTCGTGCCACAGTTGCACCGCGTTCACGGCGTAGGCCGGCGTGTAGTTCGACCCGACCCACCGTTGCGTCTGAAACGGCTCGGCCGCCGGCGCGGGGTTGGCCAGCAACGCGGTAGTCACCAGCGCGGCAAGCATGTGGCGCAGCACCATTGTCTCTTCCTTCTCGGATGGGTCCGGCCGATGGTACTCGCCTCCCGTGCGGAGTTTCAACGTTGAAATCGGTCCCCCTTCCGAGGACAATAGACCGTTATGGACTGGACCTCGAATCAGGCCATCGCGATTTACATCGCCCTCGGGCTGGTTGCCGCCGGCGTGATCGTCTGGCTGGTCATGCGAAAGACGGTGCGGACGCGGGTGCGGACCGAACGCGAAGTCCGCCAGGACCCCGACATCCACGACTGGCTGGTCATCTTCAACTGGAGCCGCAAGGCACTGTACGTGCCGACGATCGCCGTCTCGCTCGCGGCCTCGACCATTATGTTCCTCAGGGAGATGGGCCTGTTCTTCGACGCCGTCACGCCGGAGATCATCGGCGGCGTCTGGTTCACCGTTTTCTTTCTGAACTTCATGGTCGAAGAGTTCGAGATCAACGTGAAGGTGGTCCTGATCGGAACGCTGTGCCTGCTGGCGCTGCTGCTCTGGCTTCACCTGTTGGGATGGGTTCGGCCGTTCGTCCGGATGTTCGGTCACGTCACGATCCAGATGAGTTGGATGGGGTACCTGGCGCTGGCGATCATCGGGATGCTGACGATCGGGATTTCCTGGGTCCGCGGCCTGTTCTACTACGTCGTGTTCACGCCCAACTACATGAACATCCAGTGGGGCCTGACGGAGTCGGGCGACCACGTCGGCCGCGAGGACTACAACACCCACGTCGATACGACCGACCTGCTGGAACGGCTGATGGGGTTCGGCAAGATCGTCATCGTCTTCAAGGACCAGAAACGTCCGCCCCTGACGCTGCTGGTCTGGCGGATCGGGCGCCGGGCCGAACTGCTGGAGCGCGTCCGCGGCAAGTTCGCCATCGACATGAACGCCGCCGAGCCCAGGCAGGAGTATCAGGCGCCGCAAGAGCCCGCGGATCCGGTCGAGCCGGGCCAGTAGCCGCCGCGAAGGGCAGTGAGGGCTGCGTAAGTAACTCTCCGGCGTGTGCCACGGCTGGCTTGCCCAGCCGTGCGAGGACGGTCGAAAACCGGGGTGTTCGGTGCCTTGGGGCCGACTCGTGGTGGGAGATTGGAGGCGCGGCCCTCAATAGCCCTTGAAATCCCTGCGGCGGGGTCTCAGAATCGCGCAAGAAGGTCAAGTCTGCCCGGCAAGTCTGACGATTGATTGATACGGAGCGTTTGCGCAGGCGGGCCGGAGGGAACCCGGCGCGCGCCGAAGGGTCGCCAACGGACGGGGGGGCCAGCCCCATGCCGCTTACCGCCGAACGCAGGTACAAGCACGGCCGCGTCGTCGAACTGCTCGGGGCACACGACCTCGACGCGGTCCTGTTCACGCGCCGGTGCAACTTCAGTTGGTACACGTGCGGGGCGCGGAACTACGTGGCCACGGCCGACGACGTCGGCGTCTCCACCCTCGTGGTTGCACGCGACGGCGCGACCGTCGTGACGAACAACATCGAGCAGACCCGCCTGCGCGACGAGGATCTGGCCGGCACCGACATCGATGTGTTCGGCTACTCGTACGCCGACCCTGCCGACCGGGCCAAGGTCATCGCAAAGGCCGTCGGCCGGCGTCGCGTCGCGGCCGACGTGCCGGTCGAGGGCATCGACGCCGCGCCGCTGCCCGACGAATTCAACCGCCTCCGCTGGACGCTGACCCGGGGCGAGATCGAGCGCTACCGCGCGCTGGCCACCGATACGGTCGCCGCCGTCGAGACCGTTTGCCGCACCGCCAATCCCGGTCAGACCGAGGATGAACTGGCCGCCATGACGGCCATGGAACTGCGGTGCCGCGGGTGCTTGCCGTGGGTCCTGCTCGTCGGGGCGGACAGCCGGCTCGAAAAGCACCGCCATCCGCTGCCCACCGGAAAGCACGTCGAGCAGTACGTGATGGTGGCCTCGTGCGGCGAGCGTGGCGGGCTGATTGCGGCGTGCTCGCGGCTGGTGTCGTTCGAGAAGGTCCACGGCCGGCTGGCCGAGAAGCACGGGGCCGTGGTCACGGTCGATGCGGCGCTCATCGGCGCCACGCGGCCGGGCGCAGCGCTCGGCGACATCTATGCCGAGGCCCAGAGGGCCTATGCCACCGTCGGTTTTCACGACCAGTGGATGTTCCACCACCAGGGCGGGTCCATCGGGTACCTGCCGCGCGAGGTCAAGGCCATGCCCGGCTCCAAGATCACCGCTCTCGCCAGCCAGGCCTTTGCGTGGAACCCCTCCGTCGCCGGGACGAAGTCCGAGGACACGATCCTGTGCCTCGAGACGGGTCCGGAACTGCTGGCCGCGCCGACCGACTGGCCCATGGTCTCGGCCGAGTGGAAGGGCTTTGCCATCGACCGGCCGGCCATTCTGGAACGATAACCCGGTTTCGGATTGCGAATCTCGGATTCTGCACTACCATGACAGCCCGCCGACGCAGCGGCGGGTTACGTTCCGGGGCGCCAGGACGACCACGAGGGAACGCACCATGCTCACCGACAACATCCTCGACCTCATCGGCAACACGCCGCTGATCCACCTCAAGGACGAGCGCATCTTCGCCAAGGCCGAGTTCCTGAATCCCGGCGGCAGTATCAAGGACCGCGTGGCCCTGGCGATGATCGAAGGCGCCGAGCGCGACGGGAAACTCAAACCCGACTCCATCCTCGTTGAGCCCACCTCCGGCAACACCGGCATCGGCGTCGCCCTCGTCGGACGCCTGAAAGGCTACCAGGTTCGGATCGTCATGCCCGAGGGGATGAGCGAGGAACGCAAAAAACTCGTCAAGGCCCTCGGCGCCGACCTTGTCCTGACCCCCAACGCCGAGGGCATCGAGGGCTCCGTCCGCCGGGTCGCGGAGATGGCCGAGGCGGACCCGCGCATCTTCGTGCCCCAGCAGTTCGAGAACCCCGACAACCCCCGCGTCCATTATGAGGAGACGGCCCGGGAACTGTGGCACCAGATGTCGGGCGATGTCGCGTGCTTCGTCGCGGGCGTCGGCAGCGGCGGCACGCTCCAGGGCATCGGCAAGTTCCTCCGCGAACACAAGAAGGACGTGCACATCGCGGCCGTCGAGCCCAAGAACGTCTCGGCCCTGCTCGGACACGAGCCGGGTCTCCACCAGATCCAGGGCATCGGCGACGGGTTCATCCCCGCCATCCTCGATACCTCGCTCATCGACGAGGTCATCGAGGTGACCGACGAGGACGCCATCGAGACCACCCGGCAACTCGGCCGCGACCACGGGCTCCTGGTCGGCATCTCCTCGGGTGCGAACGTCTGGGCGGCCAGGCGACTGGCCGAGCACGTCGAAGGCAACATCGCCACCGTTCTGCCCGACCGGGCCGAACGGTACTTCTCAACGGCGCTGCTGTAATCCTCCAACGAAACGTTGCGCGCGGCGGGTCTCCTGACCCGCCGCGCGACGGCGAAAATGGGCTTTCAAGCGCGGTGGGTGCGTAGGGGCGTAGCATGCTACGCCGCTACAGGCGTGGTGGGTGCGAGGGCCGGCCGGTTCACGCCGCGCTGGCGACGTACTCCCGGATCGCCTTGGCCAGCGTCTCGAACGTCCAACGCCGCTTCGCGTCGTCCGTCTCCAGCAGCGTCACGCGGAACCCGTCGCGCCGGCAGCAGAAGCCCGTCAGCGGAACCACGCAGATGCCGGTCGCGCCCATCAGGTAGTAGACGAACCGCTGGTCGTTCGGACCGCCGTCCACAAGGCCCTCGACCATGCGGCGGACCTCGTCGTTCGCGATGGCCAGCGTCTGCGAGTCGTTCAGGACGCCCTCTTCGAACAGGGCCGTCATGTAGAACGCGCCCGAGGGACGGTTCACCAACACGCCGGGGATGCCTTGAAGCGCCTCGTGGGCCTCCCTGGCCCGGGCCTCGAAGATGGAAGCACGTCGCTTCAGGTGCGGCACGTACCGCTCGTCGCCCATCATGCGGGGGATGACCATCTGCGGGGCGGTGGTGGAACAGACCTCCAGCCGCTTGGCCGCCACGATCGAGTTGACGTACGCGTCGAACATCGCGTCGCGGTGGCGGTTCAGCACCTCGATCCAGCCGCACCGTGCGCCCGGCCACGGCACCTCCTTCGACACGCCGCGCATCACGATGCCGCACACGTCGCCGATGACCTCGGACGTGTGCAGCACCTCGTTGCCGCTGTAAACGATGTGCGTGTAAATCTCGTCGCAGATAATGAACAGGTCGGACTCGCGGGCGATCGCGATCATCCCCTCCAGAACCTCGCGGGGGTAGACGGCCCCGGTCGGGTTGTCGGGGTTGATGAGCAGGATCCCCGCGATCGAGTCGTTGTACTTGACCTTCAGACGCAGGTCATCCAGGTCGGGCATCCAGCCGTTGTACGGGTCGAGTTCGTAGGTGACGTGCCCGTAACCCGAGTGGGCCGCCTCGGCCGAGGAGTGCGTGCTGTAGGCGGGCGTCGGCCCGATGATGCGGGCCTCGCGCCCCAGGAACCCGTACACCTTGCTGACGGCGTCGCCGATGCCGTTGAAGAAGATGATGTCGTCGGACGTGACCTGCGCTCCGCCGCGCTTGTTCACCTCGGCCGCCAGGAACTCGCGCGTCTCCGGCACGCCCACCGTGTTGCAGTAGCCCCACGCCTGGTCCTGGTCGATGGCCTCGTGCATGATCTGGCGGATCCACGGCGCAATCTGCTCGCCCTTCTGGACGGGATCGCCGATGTTCTCCCACGTGATCTCGACGCCGAGGTCCTGAAACCGGTGGGCCACCTCGACGATCTCGCGGATGGCATAGGTCAGTGACCCGGCGCCGGCATGGACGATGTTCCTTCGCATCTCTACGGCCCTTCCTCTTGCGATACCCGGACGCTTCAAAAGCGGGCAGACGCGTCAGTATACCGTAAGGTCGGCCGGATTGCACGTTGGCGATTCGCCGAAATCGCAGGCCTCTCAAGACGCCGGGCCGGCCGTCAGCAGAACCGGCGGTTATCCAGTTGACCGGACGCCGCGTTCCGGGTACGTGTGGACGGCGTGGTCCCTGTTTTCCGCGAAAGGAGGACGCCGTGTTTGATGCGCGAATCGGCCGGACGGCTGCCGCACTGGTTGCCTGTGTCCTGTGCATGGCGCTGCACCCGGCGTGCGGTGAGTCGGCGCCGCCGCAGGCCCCGTCGAAGGCCGACGCGCACACCGCGCGCGCGGGCCGCCTTGGGCCCGACGACCTCGTCTACAAGGGAGCGTTCCGCCTGCCGGGACCCTCGGGCGCAAGCGACTGGGGTTGGAGCGGCGATGCACTGGCGTACCGGCCGGACGGCGACCCCAAGGGCTCCGACGACGGGTATCCGGGATCGCTCTTCGGCATCGGCCACGACCATCAGCACCACGTCTCGGAGATCAGCATCCCGGCGCCGGCCGTCTCGAAGGCGAAGAACCCGGCCGACCTGCCGGCCGCCAAGACGCTCCAGCCGTTCGCCGACGTGCGGGCGGGGCACTTCACCGAGTACGAGATTCCGCGCGCCGGCCTCGCGTTCCTGCCGCCGATGGGCAAGCAGACGGCACCGAAACTCTACTTCTGCTTCGGCCAGCACATGCACGAGGAGTTCAAGGGCCCGACGCACTGCTGGTGCGACCTCGACCTGGCCAAGCCGAACACGGCCGGCCCGTGGCGCACCGGCGACTACTCGGAGTACGTGGCGGCCGACTACCTGTTTCCGATCCCGAAAGCCTGGGCCGACGCGAACACGGGCGGCCTTTGCCTGGCGACGGGCCGGTTCCGCGACGGCGGGCAGGGAGGGCAGGGGCCCTCGATCTTCGCCATCGGTCCCTGGCTCCAGGGCAATCCCCCGCCGGCGGGGGCGCCACTGAAGACCGTGCCGCTGCTCCTCTACACCGACGTGACGGCCGAGGAGCAGCACACGCTCCGCGACTACCATCACGCCGACGAGTGGACCGGCGGGGCGTGGCTGACCGCCGGAACGAAGGCCGCCGTCGTCTTCGTCGGCACCAAGGGCGTGGGCAAGTGCTGGTACGGATTCGCAAACGGCGTGGTGTGGCCGGAGGAGGGGCCGTGGCCGCCCGTCCCGCCGCATCCGAACGATCAGCGCGGCTGGTGGTCCACCGGATTCGAAGGCCGGATGCTGTTCTACGACCCGGCCGACCTGGCCGCTGTGGCGGCGGGGAAGATGAAGCCGTGGGAACCGCAGCCGTATGCCGTCAAGACGATCGACGACTGCCTGTTCGGCATCAAGAGTCCGCAGCAGTTGACCCACGTCCGCGCGTGCGCCTTCGACCGCGAGCGGGGGCACCTGTACGTCATCGAGTTTCGTGGCGACGAGGAGGACAAGAGCCTCGTGCACGTATGGACGGTGCGGCGGTAGTCGTAGTTAGCCCCCGGTGATGACACCGGGGGCACGGCCCGCCTCGCCCCTGTCTTACCCCCGCGCCGCCAGGGCGCTGCAACCGGGTGCGTCGGCCTCGCCCTTGGCCAGGTCCATGATCCAGTCGGGGATGCCGCCCTTGGCGTCGGCCAGCGCTGCGGCGAACAGGTCGCTGACGACGTCGGGATGGTCGTCGGCCAGGTTCCGGGCGAACGGGTCGGCGGCCGCCATGTCGTGCAGGAACGCCCCCTTGCCGTTTGCCTTGGCGTTGAACCACCAGTTGTCCTTGACGACGGTGACCGCCGACCCCCACCCTATCGTCACGTGATCGCGCAGGGGCGGCCCGCCCTCCAGCGCCCGCTCGACGAACGGCCGGCCGTCGAGTTCGTCGGGCAGGTCGGCGCCGGCGGCCTTCAGAATCTCGGCCGCGAGGTCGGTGTGCTGGACCAGCAGATCGCTCGTCCGGCCGGCGCCCGCGCCGTCGGGCCGGCGGACCATGATCGGCACGTCGTACACGTCCGGCTGGCTCGGATAGCCGCGCTTGCCGATGTAGCCGCCGTCGCCGATCGAGTGGCCGTGGTCGCTCGTAAAGATCAGCAGCGTGTTTTTCAGGAGGCCCATCACCCTCATCTGCTCCATGAAGAAGCCGAACCAGCGGTCGCAGAACGTGACCAGGCCGCTGTAGTTGGCCTGTGTCCGGTGCAGCAGTTCCGGCGGCATGGCGGACGTGTCGCGGTAGCCCGAGACGACCTGCTCCGGCCCCTCGTCGGGGCCGTACATGCGGCGGTAG
>DATKXP010000269.1:0-9055 GCA_035529015.1 Phycisphaerae bacterium
GGCCACCGTGGCGAGGTCCTGTTCTCACGGCGTATCCCCCGCGGGCCGAAGCCTCAACTCCACCTGACGGTCTCCCGACTGGAAGATTGCGCCTGTGGGCGTCAGGCGCAGGAGTCTGAATCCGTCGAGTTCCTGGCCGACCCGAACGGCCCTGCCGTCCACGACGGCGCTGCCGCCGGCGCCCATCAGGATCACGGACGACAGGCTGTGCCGCTGACCGAACCCTTCGGCCGGATCAGGCGGCGCTGCAACCGGTTCGGGCGGCTTAAGTTCCGATAACCAGTCTTCAGACGGCACGAAGGCGTCGCGCATCCGGGTCGGGTCCAGGCCAAGGGTCTGGGCGACCGTCTGCAGCCTGTCGGCCAGCGGCGGCGGCTCGGTATCGGGCTTCTCCCCAGCCCCACCAGGTGGTTCAGACGGGGAAGCGGGCGGCGGCGGTGGCTCGACTTCTTCGACCGCACCCACAGAGGCGTTCGCCTGGGTGGGACCGGCCGCACCACCGCTGAGGAAGATCCAGTCGAAGAGGAGGGCCGCCACGGCCAGAGCGAGGACCGCGAAGAGCGCCTTGTGTGATGTCGATAGCGTCATGGCGTGTTTCCTGCGGCTACAGGTCCTTGATCGTATCGCTGGTCCGCATCATTCTGCACCGGCACTCGGGCCCAGCGCCGCGTGCCACTGGAGGTCCACGCGAAACGTGCCGCCGCCCGACGGCTTCCCCGCCGTCGTGGTCAGGCTGAACGATGCCACGCTGGTGTCCGGCAGCGTCTGCCGCAGGTGGTTCAGGAACGTCGTGCACGTGCGGTAGGTTCCGCTGCCTGCCAGGTGAACGGGAACGACCTGGTAATGCGTTCGGGCTTGCGCGGGGCTCGTCTGAATGTCGTCGATCTGGAGGCCGTTCTGAGCGGCCAGGGCCGATATCTGTGCCACGTGGAGGTTGAGGTTCGACCGCGGCTTCAGGCGCAGGGTGCCCTTGTCCAGCGCACGGCGCACCGTCTGGAGTTGCTCCCGAAGTGCCGTCAGTGCGTTTTCCAGTTTGGCCGCGTGCTCCTGCTCCGTTTGCAGTTGTTCCTGTTGGGCAACGAGGTGCTGGTAATCGCGGACGAGCGGCTTGGCGCCGCCGAGGTAGGCCGCGAGCGTGGCGGCGAGGCAGACGGCGATGCCGACGGCATCGAGTTGCCAGAAGGCCCGCGCTTTCAGCGGCGTCCTCATTCTGCCCCCTCGGTATGGCGGCCGAGCAAACACTCGATCTGAAAACAGGTTGCACTGGCCGACCGGAACGGCTGGCGTTTGGTCTTGAGCAGCCTCACGTGGTCGAACAGTCCGGTTCGCTCCAGTTCCAGGGCAAAGCGTGAGACGGAGGCGACGGTCTTGGCATAGCCGCTCATGTCTAACCGGAAGCCGTTGGCTTCGTGTGCCTGTGGTGAACGGCCGTTCGGCGGATCCCCCGGCTTCAGGTCGCACTGGCTCAGGACGACGTCGTCGTTCATGCTCTCGGCGAGCAGCATGAGCAAGAGGCTCCAATCGGGATGGTTCCGGACCTCGCGGTTGGCGTTGAGCGTTCGCTGCTCGGAGGCGAGTTCGCTCTGTGTGGCGGCAATGGCCTGCTTGGTGTTCCGGGTTCGGGCCTCAGCGGCCTGCTGCTTAGCAGCCAGCGCATCGCCCCCGCCCCCCCAGAGGGCATAGCAGGAGGCATACGCTCCCAGCAGCAGGGCCACGTAAGCGGCGACCGCTGTGACCCACAGGTTGCGCCTGCGTCTGCGGCGCCTGGCGTGAGCCCGATGTTTCGGTATAAAATTCGCGTCTTTCATCTAGCCAACCATCCAGCGTACTGGGCCAGCCCGGTGGCAACCGTCAGCGACGGGTTGCCAGGAGGCCCGTCGCGCGTCGACGGCCCCTCAAGCACATCGACCGGCGCCGTCACCCGAACGCTCATGCCCAGTCGCTCCAGCAGAGTCTCATAGAAACCGGGAATCCCCGATCCCTGCCCGGTCAGCAGGACGTACTCCACGGCCGTCGCGTCCGGATACAGTTGGGCGGCATAGGAGAAGGCCGACCGCATGGCCTCCACGACCACTTCGAGGTGCTTGCTTATCAGCGTCGTCAGGTCCTTAAAGGAAGGCGCCTCGTCTTTGGCTTCCTCGCTGTCAGGGGCCAAGCCGACGTCCGCCAGCAGGTAGTTGGCCGCGTCGTCTTCCAAGTCCAGGCTCTTGGAGACGGCCTGCAGCAACAGCCGGACGGCGGCCTCAGGCATCGTGCGTCTGTAGATGACTGTGCCTTGATGCATCAGGAGGAGCAGGGCCGAGTCCCACCCGAAGTCCAGAATCGCGGTCATGCCCGAATCCCAGAGCATCGGCCGGACGGCCCGCACAACCGCGTGGAGGCGGCTGCTCAGGGCCCCCACGGCCAGGCCGGCGCTCTCGAAGGCCTCCAGAAGGGCTTGGGCATCGGCATGCCGGCAGGCGACGGCCATCACGTTGGTCATGTCCTTGACGCGGGCAGACGGTGGCAGGTCCCAACAGACCGTCTCGGCCTCGGCCGGATCGTAGGCGTGGGCGCTCGCCAGTTCGGCACGGGCGATCTCGTCCAGAGGTGCGCCCGAGGATCGAGGCGGAAGTTCCAGCAGGTCCGCCACCAGTTTTTCCTCGGGCACCGCCAGGACGACCCGGGTACCCTTGAAGTTCTGGCGGCGCAGGACCTGGTGAAACTCCTTCACCTCGGGTCCATCCATGGGCGCATCGGGGGACGTCCTCGGCGCAGACACTCCGGCTTCCAGGCGCCAGCCATCCCGCGCCTTTGTCAACTGGACCGCCCTCATGAATCGGCCGTCGAAATCGACGCCGATGGGCGATCGCCGGCCGGTCGTGAACGGTTTCACTACATCCCCCCTTGTGTCATCGACGTAAGGTCGAACAACGGCAGAAACATGCTCACGGCCACGAGCCCGACCAGAACGCCCATGGCGATGAGGATCACCGGTTCGATGATGCTCGTCAGTGAACGGACGACGACCTCGTTTTCCTCGTCGAGGAAGTCGGCAACGTTCAGCATCATGGCCCCCACCTGTCCACTTTCCTCGCCGCTGCGAATCGCCTCGTAGACCGAGGGGCTGATCAGTTTGCCGTCGCCGAAGGCCGTGCTGATGGGATCGCCCCGGGTGACGGCGTCCTGGGCATTGGCCAGCAACGCGCTGTAGTGGTGGTTGGTGACGGACTGGCGTGCGAGATTCAAGGCTTCCAGGATCTCGACATCGCTTTGCAGCAGCACGCCGAGAAGGCGAACGATCCGTGCGGTGGCGAAACTGCGGACAATGCGGCCGACCTGCGGCAGCCACAGGATGGTGGTGTCGAACACCCGCTTGCCCCCGGGGGTGCCGAGCCACAGGGCGACGCCAACGATCAAGGCAATGGGTGTGGGAAAGACCACGAACCAGTACCCCCGGAACAACTCGCCCGCACTGACCAGGAGGCTGGTCGTCGGCGGCAGCGGCACGTCGAGGCTCTCAAACAGTTCGCCGAAACGGGGAACGACGAGCATCAGCAGAACCAGGAGCACGGTCACGGCAACGCCCACGAGCAGGCTTGGATAGAGCATGGCGCTCACGAGCACGTTGCGGATGCGCAACTGCTTGCGCATCGTGACCGCCAGGCGATCGAGCATGTCCGGCAGTTTGCCCGAGGACTCTCCCGCAGCGATGAGACTGAGGCAAAGGGGGCCGAAGCACTCGGGATGGCCTTCCATGGCGACCGCCAGCGTGGCGCCTTGTTCAACCCGGCCCCGTACGTCGATAATGACCTGCCGCCACGAGGCCTCCTTCGTCTGCCGCTCCAGGGCGCACAGGGCCTGGACCAGCGGCGTGCCGCACGAGACCAGCACCTGGAGTTGCCGCATCATCATCGCGAGGTGTTTGAGCCGACGTGGCCGGCCACGCCGACCGCGCCGCGCGGTTGGCGAAAGGTGGGCCAAACCACCGGGCGCGATCGTCGTGACGTACAGGCCCTTGCGGCGAAGCAGGTCGGTGGCCTCGGCGGAGTCACCGGCCTCGATGGAATCTGCCACCTGCCGGCCCGCTTTGTCGAATGCAACATACGCAAGTTTCATGCTACGACCTCGCCCGCATCGTCTTCGGACGCCTGGCCACCCTCTCCGTGGGTGACGCTGAGCACTTCTTCCAGGCTGGTCTTTCCCGCCTTGGCGACCAGGACGCCCTCTTGCCTGAGGGTGAGGACACCGGTCTGGTGCAGTTTCTCCCGCAACTCGTATGATGCAGCAGCCCTGTAGACCATTCGCCGCAGGCCAGGAGTTATCTCCATGACCTCGTAGATGCCGGTTCGCCCGCGGAACCCGGAGTTATGGCACCTTTCGCACCCCGCGCCCTTGTGAAAGGCCTGGTCGGCCTCTCCGGGAAGGCCGGCGTCCAGGAGGACGTTCTCGCCCGGGTAATACCTGGTGTCGCAGTTGTCGCAAACGGTCCTGGCCAGCCGTTGGGCTGCCACTCCGTTGAGGGCGCTGGACAGCAGGTACGGCTCGATACCCATGTCAAGGAGCCGGGCTATGGCTCCCGGCGCGTCGTTGGTGTGGAGGGTGGCCAGGACGAGGTGCCCCGTGAGTGCGGCCTGAACGGCCACTCGTGCGGTTTCCTCGTCGCGGATCTCGCCCACCATGATGATGTCCGGGTCCTGTCGCAACATGCTGCGCAGAACCCTTGCAAAGGTCATGCCGATGGCTGATTGCACCTGCACCTGGTTGATCATGTCGAGTTGGTACTCGACGGGGTCCTCGACGGTCAGGATGTTCAGTTCGGGGCTGCGGATGAGGTCCAGTGCCGAGTAGAGCGTCGTGGTTTTTCCGCTGCCGGTGGGGCCGGTTACCAGCACCAGTCCATGGGGCTGGTGCAGCACCCTCTGAAAGGCCTCAAGGGTCTCGACCCTGAAACCGAGATCTTCCATGCTGACGCACAGATTGGCCCTATCCAGAACGCGGATGACGACCTTCTCGCCCAGCAGCGTCGGCATACTGGAGACGCGGAGGTCAATCTCCCGTTTCTCGGCGACGATTCGAACGCGGCCTTCCTGGGGCAACCGCTTTTCGGCGATGTCCATCCTGCCGATGACCTTGACGCGCGACACGATGGCGGCGTGCATGCCCGCCGGCGGTTTCATGAGGTCCCGGAGCCGGCCGTCAATCCGGTACCGGATGCGTGTGCCCTTCTTCTCCGGCTCGATGTGAATGTCGCTGGCGTTGTCCTTGATGGCGGTGAGCATGACCATGTTGACGAGGTTCACGACGGGGCTTCCCGCGATCATCTTGTCCAGATCGGCCGCGGGCCCCTCGTCCACCTGCTCCTGCTCGATGATCGCCACATGCGACTCGGCCAACGAGGCCAGGAACGCGTTGACGTCGGTCTCGCCGCCCGCGTATTTTCCGAGGAACTCCATGATGTTGGCTTCCAGCGCCAACACCGGGCGGATCCTGTATCCCGTTAACTGCCGCAGCCGATCGACCTTGGGCAGCGACTGCGGCTCGGCCATGGCCACGGTGAGCGTGTCATGGACGAGGAACATGGGCAGGGCCTTGAGTCGTTGGGCCTCCTCTTGCCCGATCAGACTCAGCAGCGGGGGATCGACCAGGCCGTGGCGCAACTGGCAGCCCTTGACGCCCAACTGGTCGGCCAGCGCGCGAACGACCGTGGCGGGGCTGATCAGGCCCTGCTCGACGAGCACTTCGCCCAGCCTTCGGCCGGTGAGTTTCTGCTCGGCCAGGGCGCCGGTGAGTTGCTCCCGTGAGAGCACCCCGGCCTCAATCAGCGCTTCGCCGATCGGCCTCCTGGTCTGCGTTGCCGTCGTCACAGAAAACTCCTCACGGCCGCATTGACATCCGCGAAGTACTCGAACTGCGCCGACAGTTCCGTCAGGTCCAGCGCCTCGTGGACCGTCTCGTTCACGCCACACAGTTTCAGCGGGTGACCGGTCTGCACAATGTGCGCGTTGGCTTCCGCCAGTGCCTCAAGGCCCTTGCTGTCAACGAACTGCATGGCCGACGCATCCACAACGCACCGTCCGAGACTGCTGTCCGCCAACTCGATGAGGCGCTGCTTGAACTGCTGCGCGCCGTCCGCCTTGAGCGGCCCTTCCGGCCTGAGGACCTTCACGGCCCCGCACTCCTGTTCGGTCACTGTCATGCCAGTGCCATCTCCCCTGCCATCGGCAGAACCATCGTGAACGTGCTGCCCTTGTCGGGCTCAGACTCCGCCGTGATGTCGCCACCGTGCAGCCGGATCACCTCTCTGGCAATGGCCAGCCCCAGGCCCGATCCCGTGGCTTCGGTCACGCGCTGGTCGTCGGCCCGGTAGAACCGTTCGAAGATGCGCTCACGGTCTTGGGGACGGATACCGATTCCGGTGTCGCTGACTTCGATGGCGAGCCGCTCATCGTCGGCGGTTGCGGTGACGCGGACCTTCCCGCCTGCCAGCGTGTATTTCATCGCGTTGCCGACCAGGTTGTGCAGCGCCATGGCGACCTTGTCCTGGTCGGCCGTCAGGACCGGCAGTTTGAGGGGGAGGTCGAAGGTGAGTTCGATCTGCTTTTCTGCGGCCTGGGCCGCGTAATCGGCCTCCAGGGCACTCAGCAGTTCGTCCACGCGCACATCGTCTTTCTTGAGCGTCAAGGTACCTGCCTCGATCTCGGAGACCGACAGGACGTCTTCCACGACGCGGTTCAGGCGGAAGGTTTCGCGGTTGATCACGTTGAGGCACTCCGCCTGGACGGTCGGGTCATCTTTCCCCTCTTCCAGCGCCATTTCGGCGTACATTCGGATGTTCGTCAGGGGCGTGCGCAACTCGTGCGTTGCCTGGGCCAGGAACGCGTTGCGCGCCTTCTCAGCGACGCGCTGCTGCGTGATGTCCTCGACGACGATCATCGTCAGGGCACAGTCCTCTCGACGTGTCGGCCGGACCACAAACCGCAGCACTTCGCTGCCGCTGCCGCCGTCGCCATCGCGCCGAACTTCCACGATCGCCCGGCGCTGGTTCGGCCCGGCCGTTGCCGAGCGAACGGCCTCCAGAACATGCTCGTCATGGATGAACGATGAGACGTCGGCGGAAAGCAGGGCCTCGCGTTGGGTCCGGAGGAGCATGGCGGCTGCACTGTTCGCATACCGGGCGCGGAGTTCGTTGTCCACAAGGACAAGGCCCTGCGACAGTGCGTCGCAGGCGGCGGCGAGGTCTCCGTCGTATCGCGGCTTGGCCCGAAGCGACTTCAGCGCGCTCTCCCTGGCCCGCTTCTTCTGTTGCTCCTCGTCCTGGCAGAGGAAATTGTTCCAGGCTTTGGCCTCTTGACCCCAACGCGGGTCCACCTTCAAGGCCTCGGGGGCGCGCTGTCCCTTCTCGCGTGCGAGCAAAGCCTGACGGACGGCCCAAAGGCCCCGCAAGTCTGACCTCACGCGGCGGTACAACACCATCAGCGCCACGAGCGCCGCCACAGAGATGGTGCCGATCCCGGCCTGCGTCTGCCAGGATGTCGCAGCCAGGGGCTCGTCGCGCGCGATGATCTCCAGCGCAGCGCTCCCGCGTCCGGGAATCTCCAACGGGAACATGTGGGCCGGCCACTTGCCGTCAAGGCCGCGCACCTGTCCCACATCGGGCCATTTCGGAGGGAGTTCAAAGAGTGTGATCTCGCTTGGACGGCCGGCTGCGACCCGTTGTCCGTCGGGCAGGATGACATGGCAGTGTTCGAAGTTGCAGTTCTGTGCTGCTTCAACAACGATACGGCGCAACGACGACAGTTCGCCATCCGCCAACATGACCTCGGCGCTGGAGGCAAGGGCGCCCCCCAGAACGCGTGTCTGCTCCGACCTGGCTTGATGTAAAGACTCGGACTGCGTCCTCACGGCCCACCACGCCGACGTCCCCAGCGACGCCAGGAGAATCGCCAGGACGCCGAACCCGATGCCGGCAAACCGCAGTTCACCACGCAGAAGCGTGTAGAGTCTGCTGTCCTGTGTCTTGAGTTGCTCGCCGTCTTTCATGCCGCGCCTCCGTCTCGGTGCGGACCGATTCCACCGCTCTGTAGAAGCCCCCTGCCGGGGCCTAGAGAAGCCCCGTTGGGCGTGGTGAAGTGACCCCCTAGCGCACCCAACCTATCGACTGCTTCCGGGGCCTCATGACACCCTTTTTCGGAGGGCTTTTTCTGTCTGCTCGAATCACCCCCTGTTTCGATGCTCCGCGCGTAAAGCGACGCGGGCCGCCCAACATTTATCGGACGGTCCTGCACCCGTGTCGTTGGCAGTCGCCGGCAAAACCCTAACGGATTTCCCGTGTCTGGACGATAACCCTGAAGCCTCAATGTGTGACACCCAGCGTTCACACACGCCGTAATCCGGCCTGGAGATGGGGGCCACGACAAGAGGAGGATGGACCATGCGCGTCCTGGTTGCCGAGGACGATCCGACCACGCGGCGCCTGCTCGAGCGCCTTCTGGCAACCTGGGGCCACGAACCTATGACTGCGGCCACGGGCGAAGAGGCGTGGCGCGTACTCCAGGAAGACGACGCGCCCAGGCTGGCCTTGACCGACTGGGACATGCCCGGCATGACCGGTGTCGAGCTCTGCCACAAGTTGAGGCAAAACATCTTCGAACACTACACCTATGTCATCCTGTTGACCGCCCGCGGACAGCAGTCCGACATTGTGGACGGCCTGAACGCCGGTGCCGACGACTACGTCGTCAAGCCGTTCGACCGCCTCGAACTCCACGGACGCGTGCGGGCCGGCGAGCGGGTGTTGGCTCTGGAAACACGTGACCTGGCGATATTCGCCATGGCCAAACTCGTCGAGTCGCGCGACCCCGAAACCGGAGGGCACCTCGAACGGGTACGCAGTTACTGCAAGGTCATCGGCAGGCAACTCGCCGGCTCAGAGAAATTCGGGAACACGGTCGATCCTGCGTTCATCCGAGCGATCCACCTCACCAGCCCGCTTCACGACATCGGCAAAGTCGGCATTCCAGACAGCATCCTCCTGAAGCCGGGCCGACTGAGTGACCGCGAATTCGACATCATG
>DATKXP010000270.1:0-9033 GCA_035529015.1 Phycisphaerae bacterium
ACGATAACCAGCCCCCCATGGCAATGGGGGGCAAGCGCCCCCCGATTACCATCGGGGGCTGGTTTAGTCGCATCGGCGCGTCACGGCGCTGTTGATACGATAACCAGCAGCCCATGGCAATGGGGGGCCAAGCGCCCCCCGATTACCATCGGGGGCTGGTTTATGGGTGGGCTGGTTTAATCGCATCGGCCCGTCAAGGCTGCTGCTCGGCCATCTCCTGCTGCTTCTTCATGAACCACTCCATCCGCTTGGCGGCCTGTTTGCCGATGGAGACGGCGGCGCGGATGTCGGACTGCGGCACCTCGACGTGCAGGCGCAGCGCCTCGCCTTCGGGTTCGCTTAAGGTGATGAAGTCGGTGGGCGGCGGAGGGGCGAGCGGCTTGATGCCGGCCTTCTCGGCCTCGGCATGGATTTCGGGCGGCAGGTTGGCCGTCATTATCTTGTCCATCATGCCCATGGCCAGGTACATGTAATTGGCGGCGGACATCAGGGCGGCGCCTTCGCCCTGGGGGATGCGCTTCAGGGCGGCCGCCACTTTGGGATCGGCCGAAAGGTCGGGCGCCTCGCCCTTGACGGCCTTGATGGTGCGGGCCATGACACCCGGATCGCCCATCGTGGCGATGGCAACGTTGCCAACGACGGCCATCCGGAACTCCATCCCCTTCGGGCCGTACATCGTGTCGAGCATGGCTTTGAGTTGCTCGGCGGCCTTGGGGGGTGCGTCGGGCGGCAGGGTGACGTCGAACGTGATCCGCCAGACGTCCACCGGCACGCCTTCGACCGTCTCGGCCGCCTCTTTGTACTCGGTCTTGCCCTTGACGTTCGGCACCTGGGGCACGCCGGGCATGGTCATGAACTTGCTCATCATGACGTCCACGGCCTCCATCGAGGTTTCCATGTACTCCTTCAGGACCTTGCGATACTGGTCGGGGTCTTTGATGGTGAAGGTCTCGGCCAGTTGATAGAGGCCGGCGCCGGGCTTGGGCAGTTCCATGACCATGGCGAAGTGGTTGCCCATGACGGCGCCCCATTTCTCGTAAGACGCCAACATGCCGTCGATGGCCTTGCGAGTTTCTTCGTCCTCGCCCTCGGCAATGATGTCGAAGATCGGCTTCATCAGCCGCTTCATCGGCGGGACGGCCTTGGCCCAATCCATGCCGGCCCAGACGGCCAGGATGAGACCGTCGGCCTGGGGCAGCCCGGGCTTGTAGTCCTTGACCGGTACGCCCGATTGGGCGAGGGCGAACAGGTCCGAGGCCTCGTCGAGTTCGGCCTCGACGTCGGCCGTGATGCCGGTTGGTTTGACGTCGGCGGTGACCTCGACGCGGGTCCCGTCGCCCGCAAGGGCCAGGAGCGCGCCGAGCATCTTCATCGTGGCCTCGGGCATCTTGGGCGCGTTGGGTTGCTCGGCCATCTGCTTCTGGGCCTTCTCGATGCCGCCTTTGGCCATCGCCACCAGCGAGTCGACGTTCAGGTGAACCCACGCCGTGTGCCCGGCGATGGACGCACGCTGCGCGTCGGAGAGGGGCACCTTCTTCTCGGCCCGCAGGACGGCTTTGATGGGCTCGGCTCCGTCGGGGGCGACCATTGCCCACGAGTCGATCGCCAGAACGAACACCGTGCCTCCCCCCGCACATTCGACCTCGACAATGCCGGCACCGGCGGCCTCGCCTTTGATGGCCGAGGCGTCCTTGATGCGGAACAGGGTGACCGGTTCCATTTTCTCCGCGCCGGCCGGGAGAATGAACACGAACGGCCCGGCGGCGTCGAGGGCCCCGGGCGGCAGATCCTTCTCGATACTCTCAATCATCTCCATGTCGTCGCCCTCGGACCCGACAAGGGCCTTCAGGTTCTTCTCCAGGTCGGCCATGCTCGCGACCGCCGCGACGATGCACGCGTCGGCGGGCGCCTGGCCGGCGGCCCAGGCGAGGTCCTGGACGGGCTCTTGCGGTGCCGGCGTCTCGGGCCTGGGCGGTTCGGGCGGCGCTTCGGGCGCCGATTCACAGCCGGCGAGCATCAAACAGACAGCCATTGCAGCGAACAGTCCACTTCGTGCGATTCTCATGACGACCCCCATTCTTGCTCTCACGCAGATTCGTGGTCTCAGACCCCCGCGCCCCGTGGCACGGCCGGACCCGACGTTCCATGTCTCCCTCTCCAGCCTCGCGCGGCGGCGCCTCAGGGCAACGTCCGCGCGCTACTCGAAGATGACCGCCGTGCCGTAGGCCAGCAGTTCGGCCGCGCCGCCCATGATCATCGACGTGCTGAACCGCATGCTGAGGACGGCGTCGGCGCCGAGTTCCTCGGCGGCGGCGACCATCCGGTCGATGGCCTGCTCGCGCGACTCGGCCATGAGTTTGGTATATTCGACGACCTCGCCGCCGATCAGGTTCCGAAAAGCCGCCTTGATATCCTGGCCGACGTGGCGGGCCCGAATCGTGTTGCCGCGCACCAGGCCCAGCACCTCCTTGACCGTCTTGCCGCGCACGGTTTCCGTGGTGACGAGGATCATCGCTCGACCTCCCTCGAGTAGCGGTCCACTTTGCGGACAACGAGCCGTTCCCTGAGGAGCGACACGAACAGGACGACCAGCCCGGCGATCAGGGCGCAGACGCCCACCTTCAGCACACCCGAGATGGCCGGGTCGCGGATCATCTCTTCGATGATCCTGAACGCGCCGTAGCACAGCGTCAGGATGACCCCCACCGAGAGCAGGATCCATCCGATGCTGCGTTCCAGGCGGTTGTACACGCCGGACCAGTACCGCTGGAGTTCTTCGTCGCCGGGTTCCTTGAAGCGCATCATGTTCAGGTCCTCCGTCAGGCGTTTCAACTCGGCCAGTTCCCTCGTGCAGGCGTCGCAGGCGGCGAGGTGCTCCTCGAAGCGTCGGCGCTCCTCGTCCGCCAGTTCGCCGTCGAGGTAGGCGCTGGCCATCCGATCGAACTCGTGACAACTCATGACCCTTCTCCTGCCAACGTCTCGCGCAGGGCCTGGCGCGCGCTATGCAGCCGCGACATGACCGTGCCGATGGGGATATCGAGCGCGGCGGCGATTTCCTTGTATGACATGTCCTGGAAATGCTTCATGAGGATGATCTCGCGGAAGGGGTCCGACAGCCGCATGACGGCGTGCCAGAGGCGGTCCTTCCGTTCATTCCGCTCGGCCAGCATCACGGGATCGGAATCGTTGGAAGGGTCGCGGTGGCCCTCGGTCAGGGTGACCGTGTGGCGGCGGGCGCGGCGGCGGAGGCGGCTCTTGCACACGTTCCGCAGGATCGCCGAGTACCAGGGGTAGAACGGCGAGCGGGTATCGAACCGCCTGATGTTCCGCCAGGCGCGGACAAAGGCTTCCTGGGAAGCGTCCCCCGCCTCGTGGGGGCAGCCGAGCAGCAGACAGGCGGTGCCGGAGGCCCGGCCGGCGTACTTCCTGACGATGGGGCCGAAGGCCTCCTTGTCGCCGGCTTGACAACGTTCCAGGAGCACCGTGTCGTTCTCGTTCATCGCCCCGTCTGCCTGCCATCCGCTCGCCGCAACACTATACATACCCGCCGCGGCGTTTATTCGCAAAAACCGGTGAGGGGGTCCTGGCGAAGAACGGGCCGCGGATCGAACCGTCGGCCGAGCACGCCGTCACTTGCGGTTCGGTTCCATCTCGTCGGGCGGGCCCCAGGTCCGCTTCTCGGGGATGCTGTTGGCGGCCTGTTGGCAGTAGGCCACCAGAATCTTGACGAACGGCTCGACGCGATCGGCGTACTGGGGGTTGATGGCGTCCACGAGGACCATGATGAGGACGCGGTTCGTCGGGCCGCCGCCTGCGTAGACGGGGGCATAGGCCACCGGGCTGAGCGTTTTGCCGTCGCCCTGTGCGGCCTTGCCCTTCTTGCTCTGGTTTCGCGGGTCGCGGCCCAGGCTCGCGGCGTCCGCCTGGGGAGGCAGACCCAGGCCGAAGATGCCCTGGGGGACCCTGACGTCGATGGCCTTTGCGCCGGTGGCGGCGGCGATGGTATCGTAGACGCCCCATCCCCCCTTGCCTTGCCCCTCGCGGCCCTGGCCGGCGCGGTTCTTCCCGGCGCCGCCGGCCTGCTTCGAAGCGGGCAGCGTGGTGTCCGCGGCCGAGGCCGTACGGTCGAGAGGCACCGCGAGCGGGTTGTTCTTGCCCTTCCCGCCGGATCGGATCATGACGCCGTAGATCCGAAAGCCGGCCTTCGCGCCGAGTTGGGCGAGCGGCACCGCGAGGTCGGCCTGCGGCTTGGTGATCGGCTCGTCGCTGACGAGCGCGATGGCCCGGCGGCTGTACCGGCCCGGCGGCGCCCATTGGCTGCCCGCCATGGTCTGCTTCAGGGCGCCCGCCCATTCCTCCTCGCCGGCGGGGCCCATGATGTCGGCGGCGCTCACGTAACCCATCAGGCGGTTGAGGTCTCCCGTCAGGGGGTAGTGCTTGACGATAACGCCGGGGGCAAAGAGCGTCAGGCCGACGCGCGGCTCCAGCGCCACCTGCGAGAAGGCCAGGAACATGATCCGCATGTCGCGTTTCAGGCGTTCGATCTCCGGCCGCATCGACCGGCTGCAATCGATGGCGATGGCAAAATCGTACTGCCGCAACTCCAGCCTGCCCAGTTCCAGTTCATCGCGCCACTTGCGGTCCGTCAGATCCACCGAATCGATGTCCACGGGTGCGGCGATGAACTGCGGTTTCAGCCGTTTCCACCCTTCCGCGTCGGGCCCGGCGGATGTGAAGGCATCACGGCTCTCGCGCCACCACTCGGCGTAGGCTTTGGCGGCGGCGGGCGTCCGGTTCCAGGGCACGTCGGCCCCCGCCGCCTGGAGGATGAGTTCGGCCCGAACGGCCGTGCTCGGATCGCCCAACGTCCGCAGGAGTTGCTCGACGAGTTCCTTATCGCCCCATGCCCGAAGGGCGTGGCCCATGGCGATGAGGGTCGGAATGTCGGACGAGTCGAGGCTGCTCGTGGTGCGGAACAGGTTGGTGAAGTAGGCGCGGCCGTCGCGCGTGGCGGGCGAGGCGCTCAGCATCTCGAGCAGACCGATCCGCAGGTCGCCGTGGAACAGTTTCTTCCCGATCATCTTCTCCGTGACGGTCTGCCAGATACGGTGCTGCTTTTCGGTGAGCAGCGGGGCCCGTCCGAGCATGGTCTGCCAGGCCACCAGTTGCCCCACGGGCTTCTTCTCGTCCTGGAGCCGTTGGACGATGGCCTCGGTCGCCTTCTCGACGGGCATGCGCGAGAGGCTGATCACCGCCACGCTCCGGGTGATCCAGTCGGGGCTGTTGAGATGGTTGACGTACTGGTGCGTCAGGCCCTCGAAACGCTGTTCGATGACGCGTCGGGGGTCCTTCAGCCCGGCCGCCGGGTCGCCGTTGCTCTTGGCCGCCGTCGCCTTGCGGGACGCCGCGCCGAGAGCCAACGGCCCCCAGGCCAGAGCCGACGCTGCCGCCAGAACGGCAACCGCAGCCCGCCATTTCCATGTTCTCTCGCGCATCGGCAAGCCCACCGAAGAGATCCGCCGGCCAGCACACCCCATTCTACCACGGAAACGGCGCGCAGCAAGGATCGACTGGGTCCAGAAAAGCCGTCACGAGGAGACTTGGCCTGTGCCGCTTTTGCTTGACCTCACGTTCGGGGCCGCCTATACTGCGGCCACACGAGGCGGGAAGCCATGAAGATCGGCGCCATCGCGGACACGCACGACAACCTGCCGGCCATCTCGGCTGCGCTCAAGTATTTCCAGGAGCAGAACGTCGAGACGATCCTCCACGCGGGCGACTACTGCGCCCCCTTCGCGCTGAAGCGGCTGCTCCAGACGCGTATCCCTTTCGAGGGCGTCTACGGCAACTGCGACGGCGAACGCGAAGGCCTGGCCAAACTCCTCCCCTCCCTGATGAACGGCCCCCGGCACCTGGAACTGGGCGGCGTCAAGATCTGCGTGACCCACGACCGCACCCGCCTCCAGCACGAGGTCTTCGAGGCGTCCGACATCCTCCTGTTCGCCCACACCCACGAACCGCTCGTCGAGCGGCACGAGGGCCGCCTCGTCATCAACCCCGGCGAATGCGCCGGCTGGCTCACCGGCCGGTGCACCGTCGCCATCATCAACACCGACACCCTCACGGCCGATATCAAAGAGGTCTACAAACAGGCGAGGTCCTGACCGGCGATGAAACGTGCCATCCTTCTGACGGGGCTCCTCGCAACCGCGGCGCTTGCCGGATGCTACGGACAGGTCCAGCGGACCATCACCGTCGATTCCGAGCCCCCCGGCGCCCTCTGCTGGCTCAACGATAACGAGGTCGGCCGCACACCCGTTACGGTGCCCTTCACGTGGTACGGCACGTACGCCGTGCGGCTGGAGCATCCGGGCTACGAGACGCTGGTGACCGAGGCGAAGGTGCGGGCGCCGGCCAGCCAGTGGATTCCGCTCGATTTGGCCTTCGAGACGGTGGTGCCGGGCGTGCACTTCGACACCCACGAATTCCACTTCGCCATGCGCGAGGCCAAGCCGGTCGATGCGGAAGCCCTGCGGCAGCGGGCCGAAAGCCTGCGCAAAGACGCCAAGGCGAGCGGGCCGTAACATAACGACAGTTCAAGATTCAAAGTTCAAGGTTCAAAGTTTGACGAGATGATGGTTACGGGCGCGTGAGTTTGGACTTTGGACTTACGTTTCATACACGCCTTCGAGCCGGGAGCGGCAGCTCCCGGTCATCCTCACACACCATGGCACCCAAACAGGAGAATCGCATGCGTCGCCTCAGCATTGTCTTGGTGACCGCAACGCTGCTCACCGGATGCGCCGACGCCGATCCGCCGCCCCAGCCGCCCGAAACGTTCACCCTCGACAACGGTCTGACGGTCATGCTGCGGCCGATGCAGGGCACCGAGAAGGTGGCGCTCGTCGTCCTCTACGCCGTCGGCGGACTGCACGACCCGAAGGGCCAAAGCGGCCTCGCGCACCTCATCGAACACTGCTACGTGACGGCGGCCGCCGGTTCGACACCTCAGCGCGACATGCAGGGCTTTATGGCCCGCTACCCCGACGGCTGGAACGCCCAGACGGGCGACGACTACACCGTCATCGCAGGCGTCTTCAAACGCGAGGCCCTCGGCCGTGAACTCGCCGACGCCGCCGCACGGATGAACCACCTGCACGTGCTCGACTCCGACCTGGATCGTGAGAAGCCACGCATCTTCGCGGAACTGCGGAACATGTATGCCGCCATGCCGCACCTGGCCGCCAGGAATCTGGCACGCGAGAAGGTCTGCCCGAGCCCACACGACGGACGCAAGGGCGGCCTGGCCGACCACGTCAACACCCTGCAAATCGCCACGGTCCAGCAGCGCATCGAGCGCTACTACAAGGCGACGAACGCCACGCTCGTCCTGGCGGGAGCGTTCGACGCGGCCGCGGCACGGGCCGCCATCGCGAAGCACTTCGGCGATATCCCGCCCGGCGACGCCATTGCGAAGCCGCCCGACCGGCCGAAGCCGAAACTCCCCGCCGCCGAGACCGTCCGCGTCCGGTCCCCCCTGCCGCAAGCCGGCCCCGTCGTCGGCCTCGCCTACGCGGCACCGAAGACCGACAGCGACCTGTACGCCCCGTTCCTGGTGCTCGTCGGACGGCTGTGGCACCGCGCCCAGGCACTCGGCGCCGCGCCCGGCGGGATGCCGATCCACTTTGCGGCGCTCGATGACCCGGCGGTCGTGTCGGTCTGCGCGCCGATGAAGGACGGCGAAGAGCCGGACCAGGCCGTGGCGCGGCTCGAAGCGTTCGTCGCCGAAGCCGCCAAGGCCGAACTCGCCACCTCCGACCGCATGGTGACGCTCCAGACCTTCAACTTCGCCTTCGGCCTGCTCTCCGTGCCGGACCAGATGCTCGCCCAGAACCTCTACGGCGTCGCGTTCGGGATGGGCCGCCGGGCCCAAATGGGCGTCGATTCCGCAGCCCTCAAAGGGTCCATCGAAACGGTCACGACCGACGACCTTCGCCGCGCGGCCGAGGCAGTCTTCTCCGAAAAGGTCCGGGCGGCAGTCGTTGTCATCCCACAGTAAAGGCCGACCGGCCCATGCCCCGCTTCGGCGCGCATCTTTCGATACAGGGAGGCGTGGACAAGGCGGTCGAGCGTGCGCGCACGGTCCGGGCCGAGTGCCTCCAGATCTTCCTCAAGTCGCCTTCCCAATGGCGATTCGGGCCGCTCTCCGATGAGACGGTCGGCCGGTTCCGCACGGCGGCTTGCGACGCGGGCCTTGCGCCGCTGCTCGGTCACGCATCGTACCTCGTGAACCTCGCGAGCCCCGACCGGGCGCTCTACGAGCGGTCGCGACGCTGCGTCCTCCAGGAGTGGGACCGCTCCGAGCGGCTCGGCCTGGCCGGGCTGGTCCTCCATCCCGGCGCCCACATGGGAAGCGGCGAGGCGGCGGGCCTCGCGCGCATCGCGCGGGCGATCGACTGGCTCCACCGCCGCCGGCCGGACCACGACTGCCGCATCCTGCTCGAAACCACCGCCGGCGCCGGGACCGTCCTGGGCGGACGGTTCGAGCACCTCCAGCATCTCATTGAGACCTGCGATTCAGGGTGTGCCACCCTGGCGCCCTGGCAGGGGTACGGCCCGTGCCGTGGCCGGCGGGTACGGCTCGTGCCGTGGGCAGCGGCCGGTCTTGCCCGGCCGTGCACCGGACCGCGCCTCGGCGTGGCCATCGACACCTGCCACCTCTGGGCCGCCGGGTACGACGTGCGGTCGCGCGCGGGCCTCGACGAAACGCTCGGGCGGCTCGACGAGACCGTAGGCCTGGCACGCGTGGCCGTCGTCCACGCCAACGACGCCAAGGGCGACCGCGGGTCGCACCTCGACCGTCACGAGCACATCGGCCGCGGCCGGATCGGACGCGAAGGCTTCCGCCGCATCGTCAACCACCCCGCCCTTCGCCACCTGCCGTTCATCCTCGAAACGCCCAAAGAAGGCCCTCCCGGCCGCAAGATGGACCCCGTCAACCTGCGCGCCCTGCGGCGGCTCACGGCGAAGTGA
>DATKXP010000271.1:0-10914 GCA_035529015.1 Phycisphaerae bacterium
CGGACCGAGATCGCCAGCGTCCCCGGCACCAAGGCTCCCGACGTCTACCTCACGGAACGCTACAGCATGGACGGCTACCGGTTCGACGTGCCGAACGGGGTGTACGCGGTGCGGCTGCACTTCGCCGAGACGTACGACGGCATCACGGCCGCGGGCGAGAGGGTCTTTACGGTCAACATTCAGGGCAAGGAAGCCGTCAAGGACCTCGACGTGATGAAGGAGGCCGGCAAGTTTGCCACGCCGCTCGTCAAGGAGGTGACCGGCATCGAGGTGACCGACGGCAAACTGCTCATCGAGTTCGTCGCGAACGTTCAGAATCCGGAGATCAACGGCATCGAGGTCTTCGGGCCGTAGGGCGCCTCCGGACGGTGACCGCAGACCGGGTCGGAGCCTGTTGTGTCGCGCCCGTAGGGGCGTAGCATGCTACGCCCCTACACACCCGCCGCGCAAAGCAGCGTAGTCGCATCAATGGTCGCAGATGTTCTCGCCGGCAACGAGCGTGCCGGCCAGGTGTTGTCGCACGAGTTCTTCCGGCGGTGCGCCGGGCGCGCCCACAATCACCTCGATACCGTGCTGGGCGAACAGGCCCTGTGCCCGCTGGCCCATCCCGCCGGCGATGACGATGTTCACGTCGTTCTCCTTGAGCCAGGCCGGCAGCACGCCGGGCGCGTGGGCCGGCGGGGTGGCCGTCCGGACGCCTGTCACGGCGCCGTCCGCCACGTCGATCAACGTAAATGCGTCCACATGTCCGAAGTGCATGGCCAACTGCGAGTCGGCCGTTGGAATGGCGTACCGCATGGGGGTCTGACCTCCTTTTTTGTCGCGGCCGATGGTTTCTTGCGGCATCCCGGCGCCTTCGGCGACGCGCCGAGCCAGGTCTGCCAACGTGTTTGCCGTCGGGTTTTCGTCGGCCAGGAACTGTGCCGCTCGGCCTTCATCGCAGGCGGCGTGAAGCGCCGGGTCGAAGGGGATCTCGGCCAGCAGCGGAACGTCTGCGGGCCGGGCGGCGTCTCGGCGGCGAAACAGCGGAATCCGCTCGCCGCAGTGCGGGCACTGCACGGTGCCCATCGTCTCGACCAACCCGAGCAGGCGCAGGCCGAGTTTGCGGCAGAAGGCGACGGCCTTGCGTACGTCGGCCATGGCGATTTCCTGCGGCGTGCCGACCATCAGGACTTCCGCCCTCGGGATGACCTGGCCGAGGGAGAGCGGCTCGTCGCCCGTCCCCGGCGGACAGTCGATGACAAGGAAATCCAGGTCGCCCCAGGCGACGTCGCCCAGGAGTTGGTCGATGACGCCGATCTTCATGGGGCCCCGCCAGATGACCGCCTCGTCGGCCCCGCCCAGAAGCAGGCCCAGGCTCATGACCCGCAACCCGCCATCCAACACGATGGGGCTGAGGGCCTGGCCGTCGGATGCCGGCGGGCCGTTGCCGAGACCCAGAAGCGCGGGAACGCTCGGCCCGTGGAAATCAATGTCCAGCAGTCCCGTGGCCCGCCCGAGCCGGGCCAGGCCGACGGCCAGGGACGTGGCGATGGTGCTCTTGCCGACGCCGCCCTTGCCGCTCATCACCGCCACGACGCGCCCGATGCGGGCAAGGTTCGCGTCGCGGCGCTTCTGGGTGGCGAGGCGCTGCTGCTGGGCGGCGGACGGGTCGGTCGCCGCGCGTGAGTGGCTGTCGGTCATCTTACCAGTGTCCCTGCACGTTGGCCTGGTCGGCCTGTTCGAGTTTCCCGTCGAGAAACGCGGTGAGGGCCTCGGCGACGGTGCCGGCGGCACCGGTGTACACGCTGATCCCGGCGGCGTGAAGGACGCGGAAGGCGTTGGGGCCGGCGTTGGCGCACAAGACGGTTTCGGCTCCCGATTGGGCGATGGTCTGTGTGGCCTGGACCCCGGCGCCGGCGGCGGCCAGTTTGTTCTGGCTGTTCGGGACGGACGTGAGCACCTGGCGCGTTTCGCTGTCCACGAGGACAAAGCACGCGGCTCGCCCCAGACGCGCGTCCACAGGCGCATCGAGATCGGGTGATTCAGCGGGAATACAGACTTTCATGGTCGGCTCCTTGGTAAGGTTCCTGGGACATTGGCTTCGGCGGCGTTGGCTTCTGCCGGCCCGGGCAGGCGTTTCAGGACGGCGCGGCAGACATCGCGCAGGGCCGCGGCGCCCGGCCCCTTGCCGAAGGCCGGGACCCTCCCGGCCGCGACGTCCTCCGGAACGCTCCGATCAAACGGAACGGCGCCGATCACCTCGAGACCGCGAGCGGCGCACGCCTCCCGGATCGAGGCCGCCATCTCGGGGCAGATGTCCGCCTTGTTGATGACCACGAGGGTCGGCACCTTGAACCACGCCGCCAGGTCCAGCGCGCGATTCAGGTCGTGCAGGCCGCTCTGCGTCGGTTCGGTGACGGCCACGGCGAGGTCGGTCCCCGTGAGGGCGGCGTTGACGGGACACCCCATGCCGGGCGGTGCGTCGATGAGGATGCGTGCGGCGTGGGTCTGGACGGTCCGGGTCTCGGCCAGGTTGCGCACGAGGGTGACGAGTTTGCCGGACGCTTCGCCCCCGGCCAGCAGTTCGCCTCGCGCCTCGCCGCCTCGGTCGGTTTCGCCCGAGTAGGCGTACCCGGAGAGGCGCGGGACCAGGCGGACGGGCATCTCGCCGGTATCCTGAAGCGGGCAGACCAACGCGCACAGGCCGCACCCGATGCACCGCAGCGGATCGACTTCTGCGTGCGGCGTGAGGCTGATGGCCTCGAACCGGCATTCATTCGCGCACACGCCGCACCCGCGGCAGTTGTCCGGATCGATCTGTGCAAGATAGCCTGCGCTGAACGGGATGCGGGTCTCACCGTGAGCACCGAGCAGCAGGTGCAGGTTGGCGGCATCGACGTCGGCGTCGGCCGTCACGAGACTGTCGGCCATGGCGGCCAGGGATGCGGCGAGGCTGGTCTTGCCGGTGCCGCCTTTTCCGCTGATGACGGCCACCTGGACGAGGCCGGCGGGCCGCTGCACCTCGGTGCAGCGTGTGGTGTCGGGTTCGACGCCGTCTGCGAACAGGGGCAGCGCCTGGCGTTCCGCGGGCGGGGTCCTGCGCTCGAAGAGTCCGCTGCGGATGGCGTCGGCCAGGGCGTCGAAGATCTCGCGGTAACGCGGGATTCGGGTGTAGACCAGTTGCCCTTCGGCGTAGAGACGGGCCAGTTCGGCGTCGTACGGTATTTCCAGGACGATCGGCAGGTTCCGCTCGGCGCAGAAGGCGCGGGCGTCGGCGCCGCCGAGGTCGCTGCGGTTCAGGATCACCGCCTGGGGGATGCCCAGGTAATCGGCGAGGCCGATGGCCTTGTCGAGGTCCGACAGGCCGAACGGCGTCGGCTCGGTCACCAGGAGGCAGAGGTCCGCGCCCCGCAGGGCTTCCGCCACGGCGCAGCCGGCGCCGGGCGGACAGTCGAGAACGGTGACGGGCGTGTCGGGGTCGGCTTCATCCTTCACCTGTTCGATGACGGCGGCGGCCCGGACCTGCCCCGTGTTCAACTCGCCGTCGGCGAAGGGCGCGGGCGGCGCGTCTGCGATCCGGTAGTCTCCGATGCGGATCTTGCCGAGCGCGTGCGGCACCTCGTTCAGGGCGCCTTGGGGACATGCCTCCAGACAGGCGCCGCACGAATGGCACAACTCGTTGAAGACGACCGGCCCGGTCTCGAGCGAGGCGATGGCGCCGAACCGGCAGGCCTCGGCGCAGGCGCCGCACCCCGTGCAGGCGTCTGTCGCCACGGGGACGGACACCTCGGCCGGGCGCTGGATCCGGATCGCCGGTTTCAGGAACAGGTGTCCGTTGGCCCCCTCGACGTCGCAATCAAGATAGGTGGCGCCCCGGAGGGCGGCGGCGAGATTCGTGGCGACGAGGGTCTTTCCGGTGCCTCCCTTGCCGCTGGCGATGGCAATTCGCATGGTCTACACCTGTCGGGTCATGGCGGCGCCGCATTTCGGACACGCGATCTGGGTGCACGGTGCGCCGCGCTGGTGGGCCGCCGTGGCGCCGCACTGCGGGCAGACGCACTGGCCGCCCGGGCCGGCGGCGAAGCCGCCCATGCGGCCGCGGCCGCCGCCCGGTCCGGCGCCCTGTCCGCCTCCCATTCCGGCGCCCTGTCCTCGGCCGCCGCCCATCCCGGCGCCGCCTGCCCCGCGGCCGCCGCGACCGGTTCGGGGTCCCTGGCCCGACGGGCCTGTTCCGTCTCCTTGTGGCATGATAGACTCCTTGCTTGCGCGGTTACGGGTTCAGGGGCGCAGCGCCCTTGATGCGGTGCCGCGCTGTGCGTGCCTGGTTCTCAGGCGTCTTTCTGCTCGGCCTGCAACTCGTCGATGCGTTGGCGGATCTCTTCGAGGGCCTTCGTGAAGTAATCCGCCTGCGTCTTCAGGGCATCGAGTTCGGTCTCAGGGGGCACTGCCGGGGCATAGGGTGCGCCCGGATACGGTCCGTACGCCGGGGCGTAGGGTGCGCCCGCATACGGCCCGTATGCTGCCGCTCCGTAACCGGCTTGCCATCCCCAGCCGCGACCGCGACCGCGTCCGCGACCCCAGCCTCGCCCCATTCCCCCAAAGCCCCCGCCCGGAATCGGATTCATGAATCCGGGCACAGGATAACCCGCGCAGTAACCGGCTGCGCGTCCGGTCATTGGGCCCATTCCCATCGGGCCGGTTCCGTCTCCACGTGGCATCGTACGTCTCCTTTCGTCTTCCTGGTTCGTTCGGTTGCGTGTGATCAGGGGCCGACAGGCGGCCCGCCCGGGCCGTGTCCGTGTCCGTGCCCGCGGCCCCTGCCCCGGCGTCTGCGCCGTCCACATCCGGGCCCGAAGCCCGGCATCGCTCCTGTGGGCGGTACGGGCGGCGGAAACGCCGGCCCGCCCTCGATCCGAAGCGCCTTGCCCGTGACGAGGGCATCGGCCACCTTCCGTCTGGCCTCGGCCAGGATGCGCCCGGCGGTGGGGCGGGAGATCTGCATCTGCCGGCCGACCTCTTCCTGCGAGAGGCCTTCCCGGTCCGCCAGCCGCAGGGCCTCCAGTTCGTCCAGCCCGATGGTGACCTCGGCCAGGACCCGCAACGGTACGCCCTGAGGCTTGTAGTAGACGGCGTCCGGCCAGTGGCGGACAATGCGTGGTCTTGGGGGTCGGCCCATCTTTCGCGCCTCTTGTCCTGCGGCTCCGCCCCGACGCGGGGCGGCTGTTGCCGCGTCCCCATTTTGAGCATATGCTCAAAATCGGCAGGAGTCAAGCCTGGGATGACCGAAAACCAAAAAAAACGTCGCGGAGCCTGTTGCACAAGTCATCCTGGCCTTGTGCGTAGTGGTCTTCCCGGGCCACCACGTGTGATTCAGGGCGTCTCGCGGCGGCCTGGGAAGGCCGCCGCGCGGTTCGTGCAACAGGCTCCGCGGCCCCGTCTTCGGGGGTAAGCAGGGCCGACCGGGCCGGGTTTACCCCTTGCTTTTCGCTCCGTGGCACGTATACTTTCTCAAGACGTTGCGTGGCGTTTGCCGTGCAAAGCGATGCAGGTATGGCTGTTGGGACGGTCGTTTGACGTTGTTTGGCCCACCCGTCATCCCCCTGCGCCGAGTCCGCAGGCCGTTGTCGGTCCACCCGACGCTCCGGCGCTGCACTCGGTCGGCAGACGGACACGTTCGCGAAGGCGCCCGAATTCGAGACGACCAACGGGCGCACAGGGAAAGAAGCCGGACACCGTTGTGGCGTTCGCCTTTCCCGTTTTTGGCGCACGCGGCGCGGCACCTAAATGAGGTGACGCCGCCGGCGCCCGCCCCGGTCGCCGGGAGCCGATGGGCTCTGCGGCGCCTTTGTCGAAAAGGTTGGTTCTTTTGTCCACACATCCTGATGTATCCAGTTTCTCGGGCTACCCGTTCTACGACACGCTGCGCGCCGAGTTGGAGGCGGCCGGTTACCGGACGCCCACGCCGATCCAGGTCCGCGCGCTCGGCCCGGCGCTTGAAGGCAGGGACCTGATCGGCACCGCCCAGACGGGCACCGGCAAGACGGCGGCGTTCGCGTTGCCGATCATCCACCGGCTGCACTGGAAGTTGGAACTCGGCGCCCTGGTCCTTGCGCCCACGCGGGAACTCGCCAAGCAGATCGTGGGCGTCTTCAACGACCTGGGTTCGGGCGTGGGCATCCGGGTGGCGCAGATCGTGGGCGGCATGCCCATGGAGGGCGACTGGAAGGCCCTGAGTTCGTGGCCGAACGTCGTGGTGGCCACCCCCGGCCGCCTCATCGACCACCTGGAGCAGGGGTCGGTCAGTCTGAGCGAGATCGAGATGTTCGTCATCGACGAGGCCGACCGGATGCACGACATGGGGTTCATTCCCCAGATCCGGCGGATCATCGCCGCCCTGCCGGCCGAGCGCCAGACGATGATGTTCACCGCGACCATGCCGCCCGACGTCGAACGGATCGTTCGCCAGAACATGCGGGACCCGGTCAAGATTCAGGTCGGCCCGGCGTCGCGGCCGGTTGAGCAGACCGAGCAGAAACTCTATTACCTCGAAGAGACCGAGAAGACGCGGTTGCTGCAGAGCCTGTTGAGGAAGGAAACCGGCCGCGTCCTCGTCTTCGCCAGGACGAAGCGCGGCGTGGACCGCCTGGCCCGCCGCATCCACGGCCGGCACCTGGGCGTGGCGCGGCTGCACGGCGACCGGCTTCAGGCCGAGCGAGACGAATCGATGGAGGGTTTCCGCGAGGGGCGGTACCGGGTTCTGATCGCGACCGACATCGCGGCCCGGGGCATCGACGTGGCCGACATCGAGCACGTCATCAACTACGACTTCCCGCATTCGCCGGAGGACTACATCCACCGCATCGGGCGGACGGCCCGGCTGGCGGCGCCGGGCCGGGCCACGAGTTTCGTCACGCCGCACGATCGGCAGCACGTGGCGGCGCTGGAGCATCTCATCGACTCGAAACTGCCGCTGACGCCCGCTCCGGGCACCCGCGCCGGCTCGCGCCATCACGGGTCGCGCAAGTCCGGGGGCCGCGCGCCCACGGCGAGCCGCGGATCGCCCAAGGCAGAGGCCGGGCCGGCCGCGGGTGGAAACGGCGGTGCCGCGAAGACGCCGGGCAAACGCCGACGCCGGCGACGCAGACGCCGCTGAGGCCCCATTCCAGGTTTCAGGCCGTGTCCTCTGAGCGTAAGGCCGCCGTCGCGGGGGAAACACGGCTGGACAAGCCAGCCGTGCCACACTGGCTCGGGGTGGCCCTGCGGTGACGGTCTCACCTCTGAGGGCACAAATCCCTTGTGTGTTTCACGGGATAGCCCTATCCTTCGACCGTATGGCGCCCCAGCGGATGGGGCGTCCACCAGTTCCAGGAACCGGACAAGTGTGAGCGCAACCCACGCACGCGGAATGAAAGGAAAGCCGACGATGACCCGAACCTACCGATGGATCGTTCTGACGGCGCTGCTGGCGGTGGCGGCGGCAGCGGTTTGCCCGGCCTATGCGGCCGAGAAGATCAACCTGCTCATCATCGACGGGCAGAACGGCCACGACTGGAAGGCCACCACGCCCGCCATCAAGGCCCTGCTGCTGAAGACGGGCCGGTTCAACGTGGACGTTGCCACCAGCCCGGACAAAAAGGCGCCGAAGGAGGATTGGGAGAAGTTTTGCCCCGACTTCTCGAAGTACGGCGTCGTGTTGACCAACTACTGCGGCCAGCCGTGGCCCGACGAGGTCAAGAAGGCCTTCGAGACGTACGTGAACGGCGGCGGCGGCTTCGTGGCCTATCACTTTGCCGTGGCGGCGTTTCCCGAGTGGGACGCCTACAACCAGATGATCGGCATGGGATGGAAGGACAACAAGTTCGGCGAAGGCATCTGCCTTGACGACGACGGCAAGATCGTCCGCCGGCCCAAAGGCGAGGGTCCCGGCAAGGGGCACGGCCCGGCACACGTCTTCGACGTCAGGGTCCGCGACGCCGATCACCCCATCATGAAAGGCTTCCCCGCCGAGTGGACCCACGCCAGCGACGAACTGTATCACGGTCAGCGCGGCCCGGCGAAGGACATGCACATCCTGGCGACCGCCTATTCCGCCAAGGACCACAAGGGCACGGGCATGCACGAGCCGATGGCCTGGACGGTGCCCTTCGGCAAAGGCCGCGTGTTCGTCACGCTGCTGGGTCATCACGTGGAGCAGACCGTGCATCCCGGCAGCGCGACGCTCCTCTGGCGCGGTGCCGAATGGGCCGCCACCGGCAAGGTGACCCTCCCGGTGTCGCCGGATCTGAAGGGGAAGTGAGAACGGCGAGGCGAGACGTCGCGTGAGGCGACCCGAGCCCCGACCGGAAGGTCGGGGGCACGTTCAATCGTGTGTGGCGTCCCAATCGAACAGGAGACCTGCCATGTCCAAGAAGATCGCCTTCATCGGCGCCGGGAGCGTCGTGTTCACGAAGACCCTGATGAGCGATATCATGGCGACGCCTGCCCTGCATGGCAGCGAGTTCGCCCTGATGGACCTCGACATGCCCAAGATCGAGCGCATGAAGAAGTTCGCCCAGCGCATGCTCAAGGAGAACGATGTGCCGGGCACCGTCACGGCCACGCTCGACCGGCGCGAGGCCATCACCGACGCCGACTTCATCGTGGTCATCTTCCAGATCGGCGGCTACGACGCCTATGCCGTCGATTACGAGGTGCCCATGAAGTACGGCGTGGACCAGTGCATCGGCGACTCGCTCGGCCCCGGCGGCCTGTTCCGGTGCCTGCGCGTCATGCCGGAACTCCTCAAAGTCGCGCGCGGCATGGAAGAGGTGGCCAGGCCCGACGCCGTCATGCTCCAGTACGCCAACCCGATGGCGGCCAACTGCCTGGCCCTGGGCAAGGCGACCGGCGTGCCCTTCGTCGGCCTGTGCCACGGCGTCCAGACGACGCTCGACCTGCTGGCCGGGTACTGCGGCGTGCCGAAGGACGAGATCACCTTCACGTGCGGCGGCATCAACCACATGGACTGGTTCCTGACGCTCCGGCACAAGGGCCGCGACCTGTATCCGCACCTGCGCGAGGTGTTCGAGAAACCCGAGTACTACAAGAACGAGAAGGTGCGCGGCGAGGTGTTCCGCCAGTTCGGCTACTTCATGACCGAGAGCACGGGGCACCTCTCGGAATACCTGCCGTGGTTCCGCAAGAATCAGAAGGCCCTGGACCTGTACTGCGACGAGCCGGCCTTCGGCGGCGAAAGCGGCGCCTACTACAAGTACTCGAAGGCCCTGGCCGCCAAGTACGCCAAGCACGATCCGCTCGAGTTCGAGGACCCGAAGATCGAGTCGCGCAGCGTCGAATACTGCTCCTACATCATGGAGGCCGTCACCACGGGCAAGCCCTTCGGGCTCATGGGCAACGTGCGCAACGAGGGCTACATCACGAACCTGCCGGACGGGTGCTGTGTGGAGGTGCCGACCTTCGCCGACGCCACCGGCTTCCATCCGACGCGCATCGGCGCCCTGCCGCCGCAACTGGCCGCCTGCTGCATGACCAACGTCCAGGTCCAGATCCTGGCGGCCGAGGCGGCCCTCACGGGCGACACCGAACACGTCGTCCACGCCGCCGCCCTCGATCCGCTCACCGCCGCGGTCCTGACGCTCAAGGAAACCCGCGACATGTGCAGCGAGATGCTCGAAGCGCAGCGCCCCTGGCTGCCCCAGTTCAAGGGAAAGAAGATCGCCCCGAAGCCGACGATCGTGATCCCCGACGACTGCCAACCGGTCGCCGTGCCGCTCGACCCGGCCCTGGCCATCAACAAACGCTTCGGCGACCTCATCGACCGCAAGACCGGCGACGAATAACAGCCTGTTGCCGTTCGATGGCAGGGTGCCACCCTGGCACGGGTACGGCTCGTGCCGTGGCTGGCTGGCTGCTTGCCAGCCAGTGCTCCTCGGTTCACACGTTGCGCGGCGGGTCTCCCGACCCGCCGCGCTCTTCCCCGCACTCAGCGCCCGCGCTTCCCGGCGCCCCGGCGCCGGCCGCGCAAACGTGACCGTGCGGAGCCCGACGACGCCCGGGCCATGTAGTCGGTGGCCGCCTTGACGAGCAGGCCGGAGCGCGTCTCGTTCTCCGCCTCTGCGAAGCGGTCCACGGCGTCGAGGATGCGCTCGGGCATGGTGATGTTCACCCGCTTCGCCTTCACGCGCAAATCGGCAGGATCGACCGTGACCACGGCCCACGTGCCGCCTCGATACTCGCGGCGCGTCCGGTAGTCCTCGATGCGGCCCGCTGCGGGAACAGGTTGCCCGTCCTCGATCAGCCCCTCAAGGTGCAGTTCGATGGCCTCCCGGGCCATGGCAAGGGCTTCGTCCATGGTGCCGCCCGCGCTGAAGCATCCCGGCAGGTCCGGCACGGTCACGCCGTAGTCCGAGTCCGCGTCCTTGTGGATGACGACAGGGTAGTTCATGGCTTGCTCCATCCTGCCTGTTTCGCAATGGCCCGAAGCGTGGCCGCAGGGAAGTCCTTCTTCGGGTGTGGCACGGTAACCAGGCCGGGCCTGTGGGGGTGTTTGAACTGCCGGTGGCTGCCCTTCGTCCGCACGTGCACCCACCCGTCGGCCTCAAGCCTCTTGATGACCTCGCGGCTGTTCATCCTGTGTGTATTATACACACGGCCCGGGCCGCGTCAAGATCATTGTGCCGGGCGCCGGTCGCCGCCTGTGTCCTCAGTATATGCCAGCCTGTGCCCTTCGAGCGTCCCCGTCGCGCCCCATTTGCCGTTGACCTCGCGCGCGTTTCCCGATAGGGTAAGGGGCCCCGGTGCGCGGTAGAATGCCGCCGTCGGGCGTGTAAGTGCTTTCCGAAGCCGAACGCGACAGTGGAGAGGCCGTGCCATGCCGACCAAAGCCATCGACCTGCGAAGGGGTCAGGCCGTCATCTGGAAAGACGCCATCTG
>DATKXP010000272.1:0-4501 GCA_035529015.1 Phycisphaerae bacterium
TCCACGACTTCGATTACGCCGACGGCTGGTTCCCCCACACCGACGGCGAGGGATTCTCGCTCGTCGTACGCGACGCGGCCCAGGACATCGACCTCTGGGACTCCAAGGACGGCTGGCGCGCCAGTTGGGCCCTCCACGGCAACCCCGGCCAGGCCGACCCCAGCGCCTTGAACCCCGGCGACGTGGTCCTCAGCGAACTCCTGGCCCACACCGATGGCGCCGACGGCGACTGGGTCGAACTCGGGAACACCACCGCCTCGGCCATCAACATCACCGGCTGGTTCCTGAGCGACGATCCCGGCAATCTCCTCAAGTACCGCATCGGGGCGGTCGCTCCGGTCAGCATTTCCGGCGGCGGGTTCGTGGTGTTCACCCAGGCGGCCAACTTCGGCGACACCGCCGCCGACCCCGGCCGGCTCGTCCCCTTCGCCTTCAGCGAGTTCGGCGACGTCGTCGGCGACGCCCTCTTCCTCACCTCCTCGCCCGACGGCATCCACCCGGGCGGCTACCGCGAGGACGAGTATTACGGGCCCTCGCTGGGCGAGGTCTCCTTCGGCCGCTACGAAAAACCCTCGGGAGGCAAGGACTTCGTCCCCCTGGCCAGCCCTACCTTTAACGCACCCAACGCCGCCCCCGTCATCCACGACGTCGTCATCAACGAGATCATGTACAACCCCGATACCGGCGGCCTTGAGTTCATCGAACTCTACAACCGCACGACCGCCGACGTGCCGCTTCACGACGACCAGCCCACCCCCAACCCCTGGAAATTCACCGACGGCGTCACCTACACGTTTCCGACCGGCGCCTATGTGCCGGCCGGCGGTTACGCCCTCGTTATCGGCGTCGATCAGACCACCTTCGAATCGGTGTACGGCCCCGTGCCCGCCGGCGTCAACGTGTATGGACCGTGGGACGGGGCACTCGCCGACGAGGGCGAGCGCATCGAACTCTGCTTCCCGGGCGCACCGGAGTGGACGGACCCGCCACCGGGCGAGCCGGTCCCCTACATCCCCTACGTCCTGGCCGAGAAGATCACCTACGACGACAGGCCCCCCTGGCCGACCACGCCCGACGGCAACGGACCCTCGCTCGAACGCCTCGACCCCGACGCCTACGGAAACGACGTCGCCAACTGGGGCACAAGCCCCCTGGCCACCGGCACGTTCGGGTGGGCGAACGGGGCGGCGCCACCGTCGGTCACCGTCAGCATTGCGGCCATCGACGCCGACGCCCGCGAACAGGGACGCGATCCCGGCACCTTCCGGATCTCGCGCACCGGAAGCACCGCCGACCCGCTCATCGTCTATTACGGCGCCAGCGGCTCGGCCGTCGGCGCCGACTACGAGCCCGCCTTGCCGGGGTGGATCGAGATCCCGGCCGGCTCGGCGTCCGCCACCATCGTCGTCACACCCTTCGACGACACCGACCCCGAGCAGGACGAGACGCTCGTCCTGACCCTCGTGGGCAACGCGGCGTACGGCATCGGAGACGCCTACGCGGCGGTCACCATCGAGGACAACGACGGCTCCACGCCCGACGTGGCCGTCCACATGGTCGCGACCGACCCCAGCGCCGCCGAGCAGGACACCGACGCCGGCACGTTCACCATCTACCGCGTCGGGAGCACCCCCGGCCCGCTCACCGTCCACTACACGGTGGGCGGCACGGCAGGACCCGCCGACTACCAGGAGACGCTCACTGGGACGGTCGTCATTCTGCCGACCGAGAACGACGTCTCCTTCGACGTGACGCCCGTGGACGACCCCGACCTCGAGGACGACGAGACGATTCAGTTGACGATCACGCCCGACCCGTCGTCGTACCTGGTCGGCACCTCCTCGGCCGCCGTCACCATTGCCGACAACGACAACCTGCCGCCCGTCGTTACGGGCGTCGCCCTGAACCCGCACCCGAACCGCACCGCGCGCGGCCTGGGCCAGATCGACCCCGGCGGCCTGGGCGTCGGGACGGTGCTGGTGACCTTCAGCAAGGACGTGACGTTCCTCGTCACCGACGTCATCGCAGAGAAGGTCACCTTCGACGCCCTCGGCAACGAAACGGGCGCCGTCGCGGTCACCCCGGAGAGCGTCGCCTACGGCGGGACGAACGCCGAGATGGTCATCACCTTCGCCAACTCGTGGCAGACGATGGTGGACACGTGGGTCCGCATCACGCTCGCCGAGACGATCACCGATGGGGGCGGCCAGGCGCTGGACGGCGAGCCGCGAACCAACTCCAGCGGCCTCGGATACATCTACGGCGCCGACCTTGACCTTCCGAGCGGCGACGGCGTGGCCGGCGGCGCGGCGGTCTTCTACGTCGGCAGCCTGCGGGGCGACATGCGCGGCTACGGTCCGGGCGAAATCGAGCCCGACGGCGAGATCACCCCGTGGGACATCACGGGCTTTACGCAGAAGTACCTCTCGGACAACCTCGACGCCGACATGGCCGGGTACGGTCCGGGTCAGGCCGAGCCCGACGCCGACGTGAATCCGTGGGACATCAGCGGCTTCACGTCCCGCTACTCGGCGGCGATGGCGGCAGGCACGCACCTGGAACTGCTTCCGACGGGCGGCGAAGGCCTGGCCGTCGGCACGCCCGCGCCGCTGCCGCTAGCGGCAGGGACCGCTGAGACGGCAACACCTTTGAGTGTGGCACCCTGGCACGGCTACGGCTCGTGCCGTGGCCGGCGGCTGGCTTGTCCAGCCGTGCAGGCAGACGAGACAGTCTCGATGCTGGCCGCCGCGCCGGAGATCGGCCTGCTCACCCGGACGTCCGCTGAGCCGGCGGGTGGCACGGCAGCCCCGCCGGGGCGGCCGTGGGCCCCCGGTGTCCAACACGGCCGCCCTTCGGGCTGCCGTGCCACCCACGGCTGGGCAAGCCAGCCGTGCCACACGCGTGGCCATGCGCTGCAGCGGCCCATCGGGAACATGGCCACCCGACATCAGGTGGCCATGCCACCCGCCGAGACGGCCGCGCCCTGGTCGCCGGCAACGCCCGACACGGGCTCGACAGATTCCGCCCTCACCGCCGACGGCGGCCTGGTAGACCTCCTGGCCGCGCCGGCGCTGGACGTTCTCACCGTCTCGTAAGGCCGCTGCCGGCGGTCCCACACCTACCCTGGCACAAAAGCGCGCTCGGCGTGCCGGTTTCATAGAGCAGTTCACGATTGAATGGTGCAGATCCACGCGCGGTGGGCAATCTTGCCCACCGCGTAGCGCGGCGCCTCCCTCGCGCGGCGGGCAGGATTGCCCGCCGCGCAACGTGCTACAGGAACGCGTTAACTGCTATAGCCCTGGGTAGGTCCAGGACCATGCCGGTCGGGCGTTCGGCCGTGGCATCGGGCTAAGCGGAGCCCATCAACGTTATAGCGTATAACGTGGCGATTTTATTTACTTTGAGACAGAACTGGGCCGGGCGATGAGGAGGAAAACGGCCGTAATGCCCCCTGGATTTGACTTTGCCGTAATCTGTGGTATATTTGCCAGGCTTTCGCTGTGACTTGAACCGCAGAAACGCGGCAGGGGACCCGCGTTCACGTCGCTTGTGGGCCGTCGTCCTGCCGGTTTCGCGGAAGAGAAGGGTATGTTTTCGCCAGGCTCGCATGAGAGCCGGTGTTTCCGGCTATCGCCGCGCGGCAGCAGGGAGGGTGTGCGCCCTCTCCGCGCGTCTTTTTGTCGTTTGCCAACTGAGGGGCACGTTCGCGTCCGATGAGGGAGAACGCCATGTTTAGTCACAGTTTCCGGAGAGTCGTGGGTGCAGCGGTTGCGGCGGTCCTGGTTGCATCCATCGCCGTCCCGCAGGCACGTGGCCAGACCGAGTACACGTGGGAAGGCAACGCGGACGAGTTCTGGGGCACGGGGGGCAACTGGGTCGTGCCCAATCCCACACCGCCGCCCGATTGGCTGCCGGGTGCCGTGCCCACTGCCAGCGACACCGCTGTCTTCGACAACCTCGGCATCACGGCCTTTCCCGGCCACATGGAGGTTGACCTCGGCGCCGGGGCCGCGGCCGGGACGGTCTCGTTCCGGCATACGGTCGGTCACCTGGGCAACTACACGCTGCTCGGCGGGGCCACGCTGACCCTCGGAGAGGGTCTCGGCATGCCGGGCGTCATCGAGCAGGCCTTCGGATCGGGCCCCGTGGCCGATAACACCATCGCCAGCGACCTCATGGACGCCGGCGACGGCCTGACCGTGGACGTCCAGACCGGTGCGCTGACGCTCTCCGGGCGCATCGGCGACGACGTCACGACCGTCCCGCTCGACGCCATCATCAGCGCCGGCTCGACGCTGCGGATCACCCACAACGACCCGAGCACGCCGAACAACATCGCCGGCTCGTTCTACGTGACCGGCGGCGCCACGCTCGAGGGCAAGGGCAACGCCCTCGCGGGCCAGCCGATTACCCTCGACAACGGCACGCTCGTGATCCAGGGCGGCGATCCGTACATGGGGCAGGTCGCGATCTTTGATGCGGACTTCCAGGCCTCGCCTAC
>DATKXP010000273.1:0-3293 GCA_035529015.1 Phycisphaerae bacterium
GAAGACGACGTCGGGCCGGCCGTCGAGGTCGATGTCGCCGAAAGTCACGGCCTTGGCGGTGCCGGCGGTGTCGGGGGCGCGGATGGTCTGCTCCTGCCACGTCTTGGTGTCGCGCGCCGTGCGGCGCAGGTGAAGGATGTCGCGCGGCTTGGTGGCCACGAGGATATCGCGGAGGCCGTCGGCGACGTTGCCGGTGACGGGCGCGAGGAACATGACCTCGCGGCCAGCGCCGCCGATGTCGTGCCGGGGCCACGGCTTCGTCAGGGCAGGGCCGGGACCGGGGTTTTCGATCCAGAAGCAGCCGCACGCCTTGCCCTTGCGGTCGGTCGCGAGGATGTCGCGGTCGCCGTCGCCGTCCATGTCGAAGAGCACGAGCGACATGATCCAGCCGACGTCCAGGAGGGGGTGCCATTTCCAGGCGGCCAGGTCGCGGGGGTTCTCGGGCGCCTCGAACCATCCGAGTTTGGCGCCGCCGCCTTTGCCGGCGGCCACCAGATCGACGCCACGCACCCCGTCGATCTGCGCAGGGACGCAGAACATCCACATCATGACGCCCTTGGCGGCCGGGATCGCCTCGGTCTTCCAGGCGTCGGGCACAAGAAAGCGTTCCTTTTCCTTCGGCGCCCAGTGGACGAACATGGCGCGGGTCTTGCCTTCGCAGCAGGTGACGACGTCGGTGGCGCCGTCGCCGTCGAGGTCCGAGAAGACGGCGTCCTCGACGTTGGGCGTCTTGCCGACCGTGACGGCGGGCCACTTCTCCTTCGCCTTCGCGGGTCCCGGGTTCAGGTAGACGCGGGTGACGCCGCCCTGTTCCCATCCGGTGACGATGTCCGGGCGTCCGTCGGCGTTCACGTCGGCCAGGCGCACGCCGTCGGCGCCGCGGGAAGAGTCGTCGATGGTGTGCCGCCGCCAGGGGTCGGCGCCTTGGGCGGGAGCGGCGCACAGGGCAATCAGCGCGAGGGCGAGGACGGTTCTCGGGAGCATGGTTTCTCCTGGTTCGCTGTTTCGGCACGGGCGAAGTTGCCCGCGAGCCAAGCTCGCGGCTCGTGGCGAAGGTGCCCGCGAGCCGAGCTCGCGGCTCGTGGCGAAGATGCCCGCGAGCCAAGCTCGCGGCTCGTGGCGAAGATGCCCGCGAGCCAGGCTCGCGGCTCGTGGCGAAGGTGCCCGCGAGCCAGGCTCGCGGCTCGTGGCGAACCGAGTTTCGGGCCGCGGCGCGCCGCGGCCTACTTGAGCGAGGCGAGTGCGGCCGCGAGGCGTTTCCGTGCGGCGGCGGCCTCGTCGCCGCCGGCGCCCTCGGCGATGGGCGTCTTCTCGAACGCATCGGCCTGGACGTCGAACAGTCGTCCGTCTCCGTAGAGTTTCCATCGTTGTGTCCGGACGGCGCGCAGGTTTCCCTTGACCCCCGCCCCGCCGTGATGGATGTAGGCCCACTCGCGCGGGCTGCCTTTTTCGCCGCGAAGCCTGGGCAGGAACGAGCGCCCGTCGATGGTGCGGTCGGTCGGAAGCGTTGCGCCGGCCATCTCGGCCAGCGTCGGCAGGACGTCGCTGAAGTCCACGAGGTCATCCAGGACGCGGCCGGCCGGCGTCGTGCCTTTCCAGTTGGCGATGAGCGGGACATGCGTGCCGGCGTCGGTCATCTGCCCTTTGCCGCCGGGGATGGTCGCGTCGCCCATCTTCGAGTTGATGCCGCGCGGCGTGCCGTTGTCGCCGGTAAAGAGAATGAGGGTGTTGGATCGCAGGCCGAGGCGGTCGAGCGTGGCGACGACGCGGCCGACGCACTTATCGAGGTAGGCGACCATAGCGGCGTAGTTGGTCTGGCCACCTGTGCCTTTCTTGTTGCCGCCGCTTGGCGCTGGCGCTCCTTTGCTGTCGGGCGTCGGGACGAAGGGCGCGTGGACGAGGTTCGTCGGGTAGTAGGCGAAGAACGGTCGCGCCCTGTTTCGCTCGATAAAGTCGCACACGAAGTCGCAGTGGATGTCCGGGCCGAACTTGCCCTTGGCGCCTTCGAGCAGTTTGCCGTTCTGCCAGATGGACGGGTCCCAGTAGCGGGACGGTTTGCCCTTGGCGTACTGCCAGGTCCAGACGCAGTGCTCGTCGAATCCGGCGCGCTTCGGCTGGTCGGCGTTTTCGGGCTTGTCGAATCGGCACAGTTGCCACTTGCCCGAGACGCAGGTGGCGTAACCGGCCTCGCGCAGCAGGTGGCCGAAGGTCTTTTCGGCCGGGTCGAGGATGCCCCAGCCTCGATAGTTGCGGAAGCCGTAGCGGCCGGTCATCAGGAGGACCCGCGTGGGCGAGCACAGCGGCGCGCAGTAGGCGTGGGTGAAGCGCGTGCCCTCGGCCGCAAGGCGATCGAGGTTCGGCGTCCGGTAACTCGTGCCACCGTTGGCGCCGATGCACTCGTAGCCGAGGTCGTCGGCCATGATGAGGACGATGTTGGGCCTGGTGGCAGCATCGGCGGCGCGGGCACGGCGGTCGAGGAGGCCGGCGAGCGTGGCGCCGGCGGCGGCTTGAAGGAATCGGCGACGGGTTTGTGTGTGGGGCATGGATACCCTCGCTTGAACGTACCCGCGACCAGAGGTCGCGGCTCGGGTCTTCGACAAGCCCGACGGCTAACGGTGCTCCCCGCCGATGAGGCCGACTCGCTTACCGGCCCGTTCACGGCTGGACAAGCCAGCCGTGCCACCCGCCGACTCGCTTACGACGATTCGGCCTGGTCGCGGCTCGTGTGGAACCGCGTTTGCCTCGTGCCGCGGCGCGCGTCGCAGCGCGGGCGAGGCGTGCCTCGCCCCTACGACTTGGCCTGGTCGCGGCAGCGTTTGGCCCAGTCGTCCCACAGTTTGGCCATGGCTTCGGCGCGGTCGGGATGGTTGGCGGCCAGGTCGTTGAGTTCGCAGCGGTCGGCCTCGATGTCGTAGAGTTCCCATGGCTTGCTGCCGTTTCTGACGAGTTTCCACTTGCCGCACCGGACGGCCTTGCTGCCGCCGAACTGCCAGTAAAGGGCGTCGTGGCCGGGGCGCGTCTTTCCCTCGAAGACCGGCCGAAGCGACTTGCCCTCGAGCGGCAGGACCTTGGAGCCGGCGTACTCGTCGGGGTACTCGGCGCCGGCCACGTCGCAGCAGGTGGCCATGATGTCGATGATGTGGCCGACCTGGCGGCTGATCGTGCCGCCCTCCTTGATGACCTTCGGCCACGAGACGATGAAGGGGGTGCAGATGCCGCCCTCGTGGTCCCACGACTTGTACTTGCGGAAAGGCGTGTTCGAGGCGTTGGCCCAGGGCTTATCGACGGTGCGG
>DATKXP010000274.1:0-13303 GCA_035529015.1 Phycisphaerae bacterium
CGCGTGTGCGGTCGAGTACGATGCGCCGCCTAACTCCTGCGTCTGTCCCGTGTGCCTGGGCATGCCGGGCGTGCTGCCGGTTATGAACAAGCGGGCCGTGGAACTCGCGATCCGCATGGCCCTGGCGTTGGGCGGCACCATCCCCGACTTCGCCAAGTGGGACCGCAAGCACTACTACTACCCGGACCTGCCGAAGAACTACCAGATCTCCGAGTACGACCAGCCGCTTGGCGTCGGCGGATACCTCGACGTGCCGCTCGAGGGCGAGACGTTCCGCGTCGGCATCACGCGCGTCCACCTCGAAGAGGACGCCGGCAAACTCATGCACGCCGAAGACGGCAACTATAGCGTCGTGGACCTCAACCGCACCGGCACGCCGCTGCTGGAGGTTGTCTCAGAGCCCGACATCCACAGCGCCGCCCAGGCCCGCGCCTACGGCGAAGCCCTGCGGCTACTCGCGGTCTACCTGGGCGTGGGCGACTGCAACATGCAGTTGGGCCAGATGCGCTTCGAGCCGAACATCAGCCTCCGGATCGGCGAGGGACCCGACGGCACGCCGCGCTACACCCCCATCTCCGAGATCAAGAACCTCAACTCGTTCCGCGCCGTCGAACGGGCCGTCGCCTTTGAGATCGCCCGCCACCGCGAGGAGTACGAGGACGACCCCCAGGGGTATACGCTTGAGCGGCTCGGCAAATCGACACGCGGCTGGCTCGATGACAAAGAACAGACGTTCCTCCAGCGGTCCAAGGAAGAGGCCCACGACTACCGCTACTTCCCGGAGCCGGACCTCGTGCCGGTGGTTCCCGACCGGAAGTGGGTGGACGAGATGCGGGCCGCCCTCCCGGAACTGCCCGAGACGCGTCGCCGGCGATTCATTGATGAGTACGGCCTGCCGGACTACGACGCCGGCGTCCTGACGGCCGACCGGGACATAGCGGATTACTTCGAAGCGCTGGCCGGGTTGACCGGCGATCCGAAGACAGCCTCCAATTGGGTTATGCAGGACGTGATGCGACTCTTGAACGAGAAAGGAATCGGAATCCTTGCCTTCAAGTGGTCGGTTAGTCCGAAGGAGATGGCCGACCTGATTGAGAGTGTGCGGAGGGGGATTATCAACCGGAATGCCGCGAAGGACGTGTTGGACAATATGGTTCTTGCCATTGAGTTGTCTGAGGAACAACGAGAGAGCGAGCGCAAGTCCGCCCAGCAGGTGATCGAAGAGTTGAACTTGGCCCAGACGAGTGACGAGGGGGAACTCGAGCGAATCGTCGATGAGGTCATCGCCGAGAATCCCGGCCCGGCTCAGGATTTCGCCGACGGAAAGGACAAGGCCGTCGGTCGCCTCATCGGCATGGCCAAGAAGAAGACGGGCGGCAAGGCCAACCCCAACGTCGTCCGCGACATCCTCGTGCGCAAACTCCGCGGGTGACGCGCCGCCTCATGTAGGCCGCGGCGCGCCGCGGCCTACGCCGCATCGTCGCCTCGCCGTTTTCCCCACACGCGATTCTCCGTGCCCTTCATCAGCCGCGCGTAGTTCGACCGGTGACGCACGATGACCAGCACGATGATCAGCGCCACGAAGACCGTCACGGGCAGGTACGTCGCGAGCGCCTCGGCCCGGTAGTACCCGCCGTAGATGCCGCCGAACGCCAGGGCCGCCGCCGTCGAACCGACCGAGACGTATCCCGCCGCCACCGTCACCACGATCCACACGCCGAGGGCCGCCAGGGCGATCCACCACAGCGGCGGCAGCGCGAGCAGCACGCCCAGGCTTGTCGCCACAGCCTTGCCGCCTTGGAACTTGAGCCACACGGGGAAGGTGTGTCCCAGGATCGGCCCCAACGCCGCCACGACGTTCAGCAGCCAGACGGTCTGCGGCCCGCAGTCACGTGCCAGGCCGGGCGCGAGTGTCACCGCGACCGTGACGGGCCCGAATCCCTTGGCGACGTCGAGCAGGAACGCCAGCACGCCCCACGGCCACCCGCACACGCGGCCGCAGTTGGTCGCCCCGATGTTTCTGGACCCGTGCTCGCGGATATCGACGCCGCGCATCTTCCCGATGAGCCAGCCGAACGGGATCGACCCGCACAGATAGCCGCATGCCACCAGTGCCGCGATCGCGCCGAACGTCGAGGCCATCATCCGCGTGCCTCCTTGCGTGCAGCCGCCTCTTCGAAGACGGCCATCATCTCCTCGAAGTTCCGCTCGATGGGGTGCAACTCGGCCGTCTCGCGTGCCGCCCGGCCCATGCGGCGGCGGAGGTCGGCGTCGAGAAGTTCCCGCATGGCCTCGGCCAGGGCGTCGATGCCGGCCGGCGTGTCCAGGATGAGCCCCTCGCGGCCGTCTTCCATCAGTTCGCTCGCGCCGTTGAAGCGCGTGGTGATGACCGGCCGCCCGCACGCCAGGGCCTCGAGCACCACCAGGCTGCACGGGTCATACCACGTCGGCTGGACGTACACGTCGGCGGCCGCGTACGCCGGCACCACGTCATCCATCGCGCCCGCGAACTGAAACCTCCCGCCGCAACCGCCCAGTTCAATCCGCTCCAGGTACGGCCGCGGACTCCCCTTTCCGACAACGACGATGCGCCACGGCCGGCTCTTGTCGAGGCCCGCCGCCGCCTCCACGAGTTCCCGCATGCCCTTGAGTTTGAGGTTGTGGGCAACGATCAGGAAGCACGTCTCGTCGGGCGCCAGGCCCCACGCCTCGCGCGTCTCGTCGCGGACCGCTTCGCACGCCTCAAAGCAGAAGCGTTTGGTGTCCACGCCATTGTACACGAGGTGCAGCCGCTCGTCGGGCACGCCGTAAAACTCGCGCATGTCGCTTCGGACCATCTTGCTGATGGCGACGACCTCGGGCGGCGGGTCGGCCTCGTACTGCCGCCGCTCGATCCACAGTTGCATCCGCGTGCGCGGGTTGAGCCAGTCGAACGCTCCCTTCAGGTGACGGAGGGCCGGGCTCGGCAGGCGGCGGATGTTCTGCCGCCGGCTCCCGGGGAGCGTGCCGCCGTGCGGCTGGAGAACGCTCGCACCGAACGTTCGTCCGACCGCCACGACCACGTCGAGGTCGCTGCGGCGTGCGGCCTTGGCGGCGGCGCGGGCGAAACGCAGATCCCGCTCCGGACGGCTCAGACCACGCTGAAGCACGTGGTGCGCGACGGCACCTTCGAGTTCGGCCCCGAAATCGGTCGCAAACAGATGGACCTCGTGCCCGGCCGCCAGCAGTTCCCGGGCGAATCGGTGAACGTACGTCTCGGCACCGCCGCGGGCCGGGTCGAGATGCTCGATCTGGAAGCCGATCCTCACGCGCTCCCTCCCCTCCGCGCACGGCGCCGCGCGTCGTGTCGCTCAATGCCCCTGGCCTTGATCACGACCTTGCGCAGCAGCCGCTTGTGCGTCTCCGTCAGACGGTCGGTCTCGAAGTAGGCACGGGCGAAGCGCAGACGGTCCGTCTGCGTGAACACCGGCGACCGGATGCCGGTGGCCGGCGACGGCCACGATGAGAAGAGCAGGGCGGCCAGGTCCTTGACGACCCACCGCCGGCCGATGCCGCGCCGGTGGTGCGTCAGCCGCTGGAGATCGATCAGATGAAGCACGGCCTCGCCCGTCTCCGTTGGCCGCACCATGATGTGACACAGGTAGAAGTCGCGGTGCGACAGCCGCGCCCCGTGCAGCCGCCTGGCGAGGTCGGCCATCTGACGAATCAGGCGCCGCTTGGCCGCAACCTGATCGGCCGACAGAACGCCCGAAAAATGGGCTTCGACGTAGTCGTCGGCCTGGGTGGCGCCGGGAATCTCTTCGGTGATGATGCAACTGCGTTCCCGCCTGCCGCCGTGGGTGACCTCTTCGCCCACCGCCACCCGCCGCATCGTGGCGATGCCGATGTCGGCCAGCCGCACGATGCCCCGCGCCTCGTGCTTCGCAAACGAAATGGGCGGGTTCAGGCTGAGCGTCCGCCTGAGTCTCGTCCGCCACGGCACCCCCGTGTGCCGCTTGACGTACACGGCCCGCCTGCCGTCCGCCGGGTCGTCCAGTTCGAGCCGGACGGTGGAGCGTCCGGGCGCCAGGCGAAACGGCTCCCCGCCCTCGGCGGCCATGACGGCGTCGAGCGTCGTAAGGCCAGCCGCCTGGAGCATCGGCCGAAACGCCTCGTTGACGCGCAGCCGCCCGCCGTCCACCTCGACCATCTGCTCCTCTGCCAGGGGGATGACGCCCGGCGGCGCCGTCTGCCGCGCGGCAATCAGATTGGGGTCCTGCCCGCGTCCGGGCATCTTCGTCGCCGCCCACTCGACGGACACGGCCAACGCCCTCGCGTCGTGATCCAGCGCCTCGATGTCGAGGTAGGCCAGGAGAACCCGCAGGCGGTCCGTCCGGCTCACGCCCAGCGCCGCCGTCGATACGAGCAGCGCTGCCAAGTCCTTCTGCATCCGTCCGATGGTGCGCCGCTGAAGCCGCTGGATGTCGATCAGAACGACTCGCGGCCAACCGGCTTCCAGGTTCTCAAGGTAAAGGTGCTTGCCGTAGAGGTCGGGGAACGAGAACCCGGAGTCGTGCAGCGCGCGGACGGCCCGGCCCACGGCCTGCGCCACGGCGCGGCGAAGGCGAGGGGCAGGAGGATTCGCCCGCGCCCCGTGGAGCCACGCCGCCAGCGATGGGCCCTGCACCTCGCAGAAGGCAATCAGCGTCCGCCGCTCGTCGGCGGCGGTGCGCTTTCCCCACGCGACCGGCGCCGCCACCGGAATGCCGGCCCGAACGAGTCGTGTGGTGTTCTGCCACTCGCGTTTGGCCGGTACCATCGGCCGGCGGAACCGGACCAGGTCACGCCAGGAAGCGGTTGCGGCCTCGCCCCACTGGCGTTTGACGTAGATGACGACCTTCCGATCCCCCTCGCCCAGTTCCAGCCGCGAGACCGATCGGCAATGGTGCCCGTTGACGTGGTTGTCCGCGCCGGCCTCGAAAAGCGCATCAAACGTTGCCAGACCGAACGTCTGGAGCAGCGCGCGATAGTCGGGATGGATCTCGAGCGTGGCCATGTCGTCTACCGGTCGAGCGAGTCATCGCTCATCAGTTCCCGGGCCAGGTCCGTGCCCATGATGCGGCGAAGGGCGCGGCGGACCTTCTGGTTCCCGCGCCAGTGTCCGATGCCCCGGCGCCCGAGCAGCGCCGTCGCGTGAGACACGTGCTCCACGTACGCGTGCATCTGGTCGGCGGGCAGGCACACGCCCTCGTATCCCGCCTCGACCAGACCGCGATACAGCAGGTCGCCCGTCGGGTGACCCGGCGCCGGCTGCCACGTCAGGCCGAGTTCGCGGACGAGATCCAACCGGTAGACCGCGCAATACGACCGCGGGTACCAGTCCCTGGGCTCGTGCCGAGGATCGGGCGGCAGGCCGGCCGCCCGCCGCGCCGCCGACTTCATCCGGTGCGTGTCCCAGAGGCGTTTCATCGCACGGTACCAGCCGGGGGCGGTCTCGAGTTTGCCCGACCCCAGTGCCGCCGCCTTCGGACCGGCCTTGAGCCGGGCAATCATCTCGCCGAGCCACCCTTCCCGCCGCACGATTGTATCGGTGTGGAAACTGACAAGCCAGCGTCCCCGCGCCTCGGCCGTTCCGGCGTCCATGGCACCGGCGTGCGCGTACACCGGCTCCGACTCGGCGTGCGGCCCGCGTTCGATCAGCCGGATCCACGTTACTTGGCGCAGGGCGTCGAGCGAACCGTCGCGGCTGTCGTTGTCCACGACGATTACCTCGTACGGATGGTCGGTCAGGCGACGGATCGCCCGAAGGCACAGCCTGGCCAGATCCGCCGTCTGGTAATGGGGAATGACGATCGACGCCAGGTCGTCGGGCGTCTCGCGCCCGTCGCGAATGGCTTCGAGTTGTTGACGGTCAAGCATGGCTTGCCCAAGCCCCAGTGGAACAGCGCCCGAGGAGGCGGGCGGCTAAGGGGCCGCCTCGCGGCTGTCACGCGCCAAGGCTTCGGCCAGGGCGTCGAGCACCTCGTCCGGCTTGATCTTCCACATGCACTCGGCCGTCCCGGTCGGACACACCGGCTCTTGACACGGCCCGCACGGCGCCGCGCCCTGAAGGCGCACTTCCTTGGCGTACCAGATTTCGGTCCACTCGGTGTGCGTCGGCCCGAAGAGCGTCACGACGGGCCGTTCGAACGCTGCGGCATAGTGTCTGAGGCCGCTGTCGATCGCCACCATGGCACGGGCGCGTTTGACCACGGCCCGGGCCGACGCCAGGTCGATGCCTTTGTCGCAGAAGGTGGCGCATCCGCCGGCCGCATCTGAGATGGCGGCTGCCAGGGGCTCTTCCTTCGGGCCGCACAGGACGGCCGAAGCCAGGCCGAACCGTGCCTGGGCGCCGCGAACGAGTTCGCCCCAATGCGGCACGGGCCACGCCTTCGACGGCCCGAAGGCGTAGCCCGGACAGAGCAGCAGCGTGGCGCCCGGGTCGAGTTCGGCCGTCTCGTACGCCGCCGTGGCTGCAGCCTCGTCCTCGTCGGTCGTGAGCAATTCCATCCGGCGGTCGTCGGCCGGCGCGCCAAGATGCTCGGCCAGCGCCAGGTAGTACGTGATCTGCGGCGTCGGGACGAAGCGGCCGCCGCTGCGCGCGGGCTCCAGGCGGTCCGTCAGCAGGAAGCCGCGCCCGCCGCGGGCATAGCCGACCCGCCGTCGGACGCCGCCGAGCCGGAACACGAGGGCGCTGCGAAAACTGTTCGGCAGCAGAACGCCCGTCTCGGCGGATTCGCGACGCAGCGCCCGCACGGCTGCACCAAACCCGCCGGCCGACTGGTCGGCCTCCAGAAAAGCGTCGGTCCACGGGTTGGGGTCCAGGACCGGGCGCACGTACGGACGTGCGACGGCCACCAGACGCTCATCGGGGAAGCACGCCCGAAGGGCACGCAACGTCGGCGTCGCCATGACGGCATCGCCTACCCAGTTCGGCAATGCCACCGCCAGCGTCATGGCTTCCTCTCGAAGAGCAGGAGCGCGATGACGACGAGTTGCAGGAACATGGCGATCTGGAAGTAGAGGGCCTTGTCATCGCCCACCAATCCCAGGACCATGCCGCAGAAGAGCGCCCCCGCCTGGACCACGTATGCCAGCAGCCGCAGCCACGTCACAGCCGAGGCGCGCTGGGCCCGGTTCAGTTGCCGCATCTCCACAAGAATCGAGCGAAGCAGGTTCGTCTCGCTGCCTGGAGGTCCGCGTGCGGTTTCGCGCGGCTGGAGCGCGAGGCACTCGGCGCAAAGCAGGAGGCCGTCGCGCTCGCCGGCCCCTCCGTCGGCCAGGTCCGACTCCCGTACGTCCTGGCCGCAGCGGGCGCAAACGCCTGCGGCCGTTGCCGGCGGGGGAGCGTCCTCCGACGGCATCCCACGCGCCTCCAGAGGCGTCTCGGGTTGCGGCTCGTCTGGGGTTTCTCTGGCTGCCGCCTCTTCGACGGCATCCGCGGCCGCGACATCATCGGGGGCCTCGGTCTCCTCCACGTCCTCGACCTGGACCAACTCTCCGGCCTCTTCGGGTTCGGGTTCCTCCGCGGACGTGGGCTCCTCCGCGACGGTGTCCGGCGGCGTTTCGACCTGTTCCGCTTCGGTCTCCGGGCCCGTGTCCGCGACGTCCGGTTCGGCGTCGGGGATGCCGAGGATGATGCGTGCGGCGCCGGCCAGGCTGTCGGCCTCGGCGGTGGGCGGCTCAACGTGCGGCGGTCGAGCGAAGTCGTGGTCGGCATCGGCCGGGACCTTGATCGTTTTGACGCCGGCGGCCTGGCCGGCCGCGATGTCGCGCCACGTGTCGCCCACCATCCACGATGCCGCCAGGTCGATGTCGAAATCGTCGGCGGCCCGAAGGATCAGTCCCGGTTTGGGCTTGCGGCACTGACACTCGACGACCAGGTCCGGCCGGGGGGAGTCCCGGAGGTCGGGATGGTGCGGACAGACGTAGTAGGCGTCGAGGTGCACGCCGAGCATGTCGAGTTGCGCGTCGAGGGCCTCGTGGAACCGTTCGAGGGCCTCTTCGGTCAGGAGCCCGCGTGCCAGGCCGGACTGGTTCGTGACGACGATGAGCCTGTAGCCGGCCCGAGCCAGGTCGGCCAGCGCGCGAGCGGCGCCGCCGAGAATACGAATCTGCTCCGGACGGCTGGCAAAGCCCACCTCGTCGATGAGCGTTCCGTCACGGTCGAGGAATACCGCCGCGTCGGCCATGGGAATCACCCTTGCTGTTCGAACGGCTCTTCGGCGAACGCGTTCTGTTCGACGAGCCCGCAGAGGATGTGCAGGAGCACGAGGTGCCCCTCCTGAATCGGGGGACTGGAGTCGGCGGGCACGCAGAGGGCCACGTCGCAGAGCTCCTTCAACTTGCCGCCGCCCCGGCCCGCCATGCCGAGTACCTTGGCGCCGCGCTTGCGGGCCAGCGACGCGGCCTTCAGAACGTTCACGCTGTTGCCGCTGGTCGAAAGGGCCCAGAGCACGTCGCCCTCCTTGACCAGGCCCTTGACCTGCCTGGCGAACACGTCCTCGAAGTCGTAGTCGTTGGCGATGGCCGTCAGGACGCTCGTGTCGGTCGTCAACGCCACGCAGGGCATGGCGTCGCGTTCCTTGAGAAACCGCCCGATGAATTCACCGGCAATGTGCTGGGCCTGGGCGGCGCTGCCCCCGTCGCCGCAGACATAAACCGTATGTCCGCTGCGGATGGCCTCGGTGAGCATCTCGGCCGCACGGGCCGTCGGCTCGGCCAGTTCGTCGGCCATCTGGGTGCACACGTCGGCGCTCATCTGAAGGTGCGCCCGGATCGCTTCGATCATGACGATCCTCCTTTCGGCGGCCTGGAGGCTTCGGCGCCGCCTCGGATACGGTTCACCAGGTCGGTCGTGCTCAGGCCTTTCAGGAGCGGCGCCAGGACGACGCGGCCGCCGTGCGATTCGACGAACTCGCGGCCAACCACGCCCTTGTGTCGCCAGTCCTCGCCCTTGATGAGCGCGTCGGGGCGGACGGCCTCGATGAGTTTCTGCGGCGTGTCGTCGTCGAAGATGACAATGTAGTCGATGACTTCGATGGCTGAGAGCACGCGGGCCCGCTGCTCCTGCGGGCAGATCGGCCGCTCCGGTCCCTTCAGGGCGCGGATGCTGCGGTCGGAGTTGAGCCCGACGACCAGCACGTCGCCCTGCCTGCCGGCGAAGTCGAAGTACTCGATGTGACCGGCGTGAATCAGGTCGAAGCACCCGTTCGTGAAGGCGACGGTCTCGCCCCGCGCCCGGTGCCGCGCCAGGTCGGCGAGCAGGGCGTCGAGCGTCCGGAGTTTGTCGCCGCTGCGGCGGGACTCTTCGACGAGTTCCGCCACGATCTCGTCGCGCGAGACCGTCTGGACGCCGAACTTCATGACCTCGAGGCCGCCGGCCACGTTCGCCAGGCGCACGGCGTCCAGAAGCGGCGCCCCGGCGGCCAGGGCTACGGCGATGACCGAGATGACCATGTCGCCGGCACCCGTGACGTCGTAAACGGGCCGGAGGCGTGTCGGGACCATGCGGCCGGGCCTCCCCCTGGCAGCGAGCCAGGCGCCCTCCCTGTCGAGCGTCACGACCAGCGCCTCGAGCGCGAGCCCGTTGAGCAACTGCTTCGCGGCCCGTCGGACGGCGTCCCGGCCGGTCAGCGAGACGCCGGATGCCAGTTCCGTTTCCGCGCGATTCGGCGTCAGGAGCGTTGCGCGGCGGTACTTGCTGTAGTCCGGCGCCTTGATCGGATCGACGACAACGGGCACCTTGCGGCGTCGGGCCAGTCGAATGATCGCCTGCGTCAGGCGCGGCGTCAGGACGCCCTTGTTGTAGTCGCTGAGGACCACGCCATCGGCGGTTCTCAGGGCCGGCTCGATCTTCGAGAGCAGCCGGTCTTCGACCTGGCGGCTGACGGGACGGGTGTCTTCCTGATCCACGCGCAGAACCTGTTGCGGGTGGCGGTGCTGGGCACGGCCGACGAACCGCGTCTTGATGGTGGTCGGCCGGTCGGCAAGGCGCAGGACGCCGCCGGTCCGGGCGCCGGCGTCGTTCAGTTCGCGTCTGACGTCATCGCCTGCGGCGTCGCGGCCGACGACGCTGAACACGCTGACGCCCGCGCCCAGGGCCCGGAGGTTAGCGACAACCGAGCCCGCGCCGCCCAGGCGGCTCTCTGCTTCGTCGGCCCGGAGGATCTGGATAGGCGCTTCGGGGCTGATGCGCTCGGCGTCGCCGTACACGTACCGATCGAGGATGAGGTCGCCGACGACCAGGAGGCGCGGCCGCCCGAGTTGCTCGACGATCTGAACGAGTTGCCGGTACACACGTCGCTCCTACGCGGTTTCGAGTTTCAGGAGCACGAGATGCCTGAGCAGGGGAACCAGGATCTCGTGATGGCCGGTCAGGGCAACGCCGCGGTCGGTCGGCCGCCCGATGACGTTCTCTCGCGGCCGGTAATGCTGGATCTGGTCGAGGTTGGCGGTAACCATCGCGTCGAGCGTCGCCCCCAGGTTCGTGGCGACGGTGTACGCCTTCATAAACACTTCGGGCAGGATAACGGCCGATCCGAGGTTGAGCCAGACGCCTTCCTTCATGTCGGCGACCACGGCGCAGAGTTTGCGGAAGTCGAGGAGCGTGGCCTCGCCGATGTCGGCGCCGTCGGCCTCGGGATGCATGTGCACGGTGTCGGTCCCGATGGCGACGTGGACGGTGGCCGTGCAGCCGAGGCGGCTGGCGGCCGCGAGGATGCTGACGCCGGCGTGGGGGAAGTCCTCGGGATCCTCGTTCATGAGATCGCCGATGGCCTGGCCCAGGCCGCGGTGGCGTCCGAGCCGCGCCGCGTCGTTCAGGTAACTCGGCGTCTCCTCGACCATGCCGAAGCGGCCGTCGCGAATGGTCTGGGCGGGGTCTTCGCTCGTCTCGCCGTGGTACGCGAGTTCGAGGTCGTGGATGGCGCCCGCGCCGTGGGTGGCCACGGCCGTGATGATGCCGGCCTCCATCATGTCGATGAGCACGGGTCCCAGTCCGCACTTGACGACGTGTCCGCCGAAGGCGACCGCGACGGGCGCGTCGGCCTTGACGGCGTGGGCGATGGCCGTGGCGAGGTTGCGGAGGCCTGCCGTCACGGGCGTCGAGGGAAGGGAATCGAAAAACTCGGCGAGCGTCGCGCCGGCACCGGCGGACGAGGCAAGATCGTCCAGGTGGACTTTGTGCCGGCGCTCGGCGATCGGGAACGCCTCGAGCCGCGCCAGGTCAGCCGGCTGGTATGCCTTGGGTTGGCGCATCACGGTTCCCCCTGGTCCTCGGAGCCGGGCAGAAGGGCGGCGACCCGGCGACGCAGCACGTCCTCTCCCCCCGTCACGCGAAGGGCAATCTCAACGGCTGCCACTTCAACGCACGGCACGATCCGGCCGGTATCGATCATGGGGAACCATTTTACAAAATCTTTGCCCGTGGTCACAAGCGTCTTGGCCCCTGTGGCCTCGGCCCCGGCCATGAGCCGGTTCAACTCCTCGTGTGTGTAAACGTGGTGGTCCCGAAACGCATTGAACGGCGCGACCTGTGCCCCCAGTTGTTCGAGCGTCATCCGGAAGGCCTGCGGGTTGGCGATGGCGCAGGCGGCAGCGACTTCGCGGCCGGCAAGCCACGCGAGATCGCGCTGGGAACCATCCGGAAGGCGGATAGCGATCGGACGGTGTTCGGCTAGAAGAACGGGCGTGTCGCCGGGCACGAGACGGCCGACCTCAACCTTCAGTGCCGCCAACGCAGCGGCGGCGAGCGAATCCGCCCGCGTGATAACGACGACGTCGGCACGCCGAAGGGCCGACAGCGGCTCGCGCAGCAGACCTCGCGGCAACAGGTGACCGTAACCGAACGGCCGCAAGGCATCGATCAGGACGATATCGAGGTCCCGCGCGCACCGGCGGTGCTGGAACCCGTCGTCGAGAATGGCGATGTCGCACGGATGGCGCCCCGCCCACCGGCGAATCGCCCGGACGCGGTCGGCATCCTGGACGTGCGGCACGTCGGGGCAGAGGCGTTGGAGTTCGCGTGCCTCGTCGTTGGGTTGGCCTTCCCCGCCCCCATAGCCGCGGCTGACGATCAGCGGCGCGCCGCCCAGTTGCATGACCAGGTCCGCCAGGCAGGCCGCCATCGGCGTCTTGCCGGTCCCGCCGACGGTCAGGTTCCCGATGCTGATGACGGGGCAGGGGGCGCGGCGGACCATGCCGGGAAGACGCCAGCGCACGTTGGCGACCGCAAGCCCGAGACGGTAGAAACCTGAGAGGACCCACAGGCCGGCCCGCGCGAGCGACGCCACGACGCCTTGCGTGCGGCCCGAGACGAGAGCCAGCCACCGGCCTTGCCGATCTCGCGGCGGTTGGGACGTGGCGGCAGATCGGTCGGCGTCCATGAGGCTCGTCCAGACGCGGTGCGAGGTCTTACTGCCCGGCCAGTTTCTCGATGATCGCTTGCCCCATCTCGCGGGTGCCGACGGCGGTGGGGTCGTCGCGGTTGGGCTTCATGTCGTAGGTGACCGACTTGCCCTCGGCGATGACGGCGGCCACGGCGGCTTCGAGGCGTCTGGCGGCGTCCTTCTCGCCCAGGTAGTCGAGCATCAGGAGCCCTGAGAGGATCAGCGCCGTCGGGTTCACCTTGTTCTGTCCCGTGTATTTCGGGGCGGAGCCGTGCGTGGCCTCGAAGACGGCGCCGTGGTCGCCGATGTTCGCGCCCGGTGCCACGCCGAGCCCGCCGACCAGGCCCGCGCACAGGTCGCTCAGGATGTCGCCGTAGAGGTTCGGCAGGACCAGCACGTCGTACAGTTCGGGCTTCTGCACGAGTTGCATGCACATGTTGTCCACGATGCGGTCTTCGAACTCGATGTCCGTGTACTGCTTGGCCACCTCGCGGGCCACGTCGAGCCACAGGCCGTCGGTGTGCTTCATGATGTTGGCCTTGTGAACCGTCGTGACCTTCCGGCGGCCGTGCTCGCGGGCGTAGCGGAACGCGAAATGATGAATCCGCTCCGTCGCCTCGACGCTGATGGGCTTGATGCTGATGCCGGTGGTGTCCTCGCCGGTCCGGATTTTCTTGTCGGTCGAGAGGTCGTTGATCGTGCGGTGCAGCGTCCGGGTGGCCTCGTCGCCTTTGCGGAACTCGACGCCCGCGTACAGGTCCTCGGTGTTCTCGCGAACCACCACCAGGTCGATGTCCTCGTAGCGGCTGCGAACGCCGGGGTACGACTTGCAGGGCCTCAGGCACGCGTACAGGTTGAACGTCTGCCTCAGGTGAACGTTGACGCTCCGGAATCCC
>DATKXP010000275.1:0-10801 GCA_035529015.1 Phycisphaerae bacterium
CACCTGCGCGACATTGACGGGCCCATGCGCCGATTCGTCCTCGCGGGCGAGGGCGTCATGGATTTCAAGGCCGTCGTCGACACGCTCAAGACCGTCGGCTTCACCGGCTTCGCCTCGCTCGAGCAGGACCGGTATCCCGGCGACATGAAGGAAACGTGCCGCAACTACCTGCGGATGATGCGGGAATATATCGGCTAGCATCCCGAGCAAGGAGGCACCCGTGAGAAAGGCACTGGCGTGGGGCCTGGTGGCGGCGGCGACCATGGGCCTTGCGGGGTCGGCTTGCGCCGCCGAGACGCCTGTCGCAGCGGCGCCCTCTCCCGGCGCGGAGCCGCGGACGTTCACCTTCGACGACGGCAACTCCCTGAACGGCTGGACGGTCGAAGGCGACGTCGCCCTCGACCCGACCAAGGGCCGCCAGGGCAAGGGCGGTGCCCTGCGCATCGGGCCCGGCGGAAAGGCCGTCCTGAAGCTTCGCGACCAGGACAACTCCGGCAAGGTCGAGATGTGGGTCTACGACGATGGCACCACGCCCGCAGACCCGAAGGCCAGCCGCGTCGGCCCGCGATGGGGCCTCGTCCAGCGCGACGGGAAGTTGCTGGCGGTCGGCGTCCTCTACGCCAATTACCTGGGCGGCAACGAAGGGTACACCGCCACCGCCTGCGACGCCCGGAATTGGTTCGACCAGCTCTTCTGGCTTAGCACGAAGCGCGCGCCGGCCGACTGGCACAAGTGGACGTTCGACTTCGACCCGGAGGCAGGGATCCAGGTCCTCCACAACGATAAGGAACTGGGTGCGGTCGATCCCGGCAAGACCGGCCTGAAGGGCTTCAGCGCCCTGGCTATCTGGGGCGACGACGGCCAGGGCAAGGCGCAGACGATCTGGGTGGACGACGTGTCGGTGACCCTCGGGGGGCCCGTGAAGACCGTCCCCGTCATCGAGGCCGATCCCTACGACGAGAAGGCCCTGGCCGCGGACGCGAGCATCCATCGGCCGGTTGTCGTCTACACCCGCGACAACGCCCCCGCGACGCCCAGGCTCGAAGACCTGCCCCTGAAGGAGAGTGTCTCGCAGTACGGCATGACCTGGACGTTTGCGAAGCCGGCCCGCGTGGGGCAGTTCATCAACGGCGACTGGTACGTGGTCGGGCCGGCGACGGTCACAGCCATCGAACCCAAGCCGCTCTACGGCAACGAGATCCCGAAGCGCCAGTTGGACCACATGGACAAGGAACGCAGCGTCGAGCAGCGGGTCCGGAACGGTTTCATGCTCAATCCGCCGGCCCGGATGAAGGTCGCCTACGACAGCGGCGTGCGGAACTGGTTCGACCCGTCGCTCATCCAGAAGCTGCCCGTGCCGATGAAGGCCGGCGATTCGCTCGTCTCCACCATCAGCATGCCCAAGGGCCTGATTCTTAACGCCCAGTTGAGGAACAAGATCGAGCGCGGTGTGGACGACTCCAGCCCCATTCGCACGGCCGCCGTGCTCACCTGCGTGGGCGAGCCGCAGCCGGCGGACGCCTTCCGCCCATCCTTCTGCGACCGCCGATCGAGGATCTACCTGGCCCGCAACCTGAGGCGCGAGTTGCTGCCCACCGCGCCCGCGACCCCGACCGTCCCGAAGAAGCTCGACCTGTTCATCCGCTTCACGCAGCGTCCCTGGGTCGGCACCTGCTTCTTCGGTTTCGAGGAGCCCGTGGAGAACATGCCGCAGTACGGCATGGAGTATGGCCGCGTGGCCGGCATCTCGGCCCTCCTGCTATGCGCGGATTTCAAGCCGGAGCAGAAGGAGCCGCTCCTGGTGAACTACGTCCAGGTGGGCATCGACCTGGGCGGCGTGGTCCGCGCGGGCCATCCCGGCTGGACGGGCTGGGGCGGGCACGGCAGCGGTCGCAAGCTGCCCATCGTTTTCGCCGGGCTCCTGCTGGGCGATGAGCAGCTCGCCAACATCAACGCGTCATTCCCCAAGGCGAGCTTCGGCGAGGACGATCAGACCGCCTACGGCGACTGCTGGACCGGGGCCAAGGTGGTCTTCACCGGGCACTCAGGCATCGACGTCGTGACCGGCATGGGCCGCAACCGCGGGCGAGGCCACGCCTGGGGTCCCTACGAGCACATGCCTCCCTCCGAGTGGAAGGGGGACCAGAACACCAGCGAGGCCTATCGCCGGACCTGCACGAGCGGCGGCTGGGTTGCCCAGGCCCTGGCCCTCAGGCTCATGAAGGCCGAGAAGGCCTGGGGCCACGACGCGTTCCTCGACTACGTGGACCGCTGGATGTTCGAGGACGACGCCGCCTTCGTCAAGACCATCAAGGAGGCGACCGGCAAGGACCACGACCACGAATGGTCACGGCACGGCTGGGCCTGGCAGGAGAAGGAGGCGTTCGTCAAGGAGATGTGGGCGAAGCACCGGCCGGCGCTCGCGGCGCCGACCGACGGGTGGAAGCAGAAGCACGACGACACGTACTACCGCACGGCCATCGAGAAGATGCCGGCGAAATGACGCCCGAAGGCAACGTGGCGCCGCGAGCCGGACATCCTGCGGCCGGGCGAGCGCAAGACGGCCTCTTGAGGGAGGGGCTACCGCCTGAACGAGAAGATCGCCGTCCGCCACCAGGATGACCCCATAGGTGACCCCCAAAGCAGTTCCCTGATCGGCGGCATCGGCCCCCAACTCAGGCGGACTGCCGCCATATTCGGGTCGCGCTGACAACATGGGGCTCCGGCGGCTCAAGGAAGGCGGCCACGAGTGGTCGAAGGTGTTGGCCCGCCGGGTCGAACTCTGTACAGTCCCCCCGACCACACACTCCAAGGGCTTCGGCACGTGCCGAAGCCCTTTGTGTTTGCGCACCGTTCAAACCCACCCCAGTCACCCCCGGAGTCTGAACCGCCGGCTTGGTGCCGACCTGAATGGGCCGCCGACGGGGCTGGGCTGGGCCGAGCAACTGCCGCCGGATGAGGGCAGCGAAACCAGGGAAGTTTCCGCCGGCGTCACAACCCAGGACGGCCGAGAGCAGATTTCAGGGTTGCCTCGCTACCGTCTTGGGGGTATAATCTGTATGGAGTTGTAGGGGACGTGTGACCTTCTGGGGCAGGGCCTGCGTGCGAGCGGGGCGCGGCCCTTTTTGCTGCGCCCAAGCGACGCGGTAGCAGGTCAGGAACGCTGGCGCATACACAAAGGCCGAATGGGGGATTCCGTCGGAGAGGCCTACTACTACGCTACTTCGCCTTTTTGTCCGCCTGGTGGCCTTCCCAGGCCACCAGGAACAGGCATGAACTGCGTTCGCGGCGGCCTGGGAAGGCCGCCGCGCGGAACGTAGCATAGTAGTACTACGGGCCACACGTGGGAAACCCGATCCACCCCGTGGACGGGCTTCCCCTACAGAAAGGAGCGGGGACGATGAGAACCGGTTACCGGACGGGGCGGCAGGTTGTCTGCATCGTGTGTGTGACACTGGGCCTTGCCACGGGCGCGGCACGGGGAGGGTTCCTGCTCGTCGAGGATTTCGAGGGCCTCAATCTCGCCGCGATCGACGGCCAAGACGGTTGGGTTGCCACCAGTTCGACCAGCCAGGTGGTGACGCTCCCGGCCGAAGGTCCCAATCAGTCCCTCAAGGTAACGGCCACCCCCGGCGTGCTGCACAAGAGTGCGACGATCCCGCACCAAGAGACTCGGATGCTCTTCCTGCGGTTCCGCTTCGAGGGCCAGCACGCCTACTCGTTCGGCATGTCGCATTTGGAGTCGCCGTTCGAAATCGATCATTTCGGCCCGGAACTTCGCAGAGTCAGTGCGGATAACCGCCTCGAGATTCACAACGGCCTGAACTACGACGTCCTCACCACGCTTGTGCCGGCCACCTGGTACAACCTCTGGGCCCTGATCGATAACGACGCCGACAACACTCAAGTCTGGTTGCATGATCGCCCCGGCGAGGCGGCCACGCCCGCAGACCAGCTCGATTCCGGCGGCCAAACCGTGTTCGGCTTCCGCACGAGTACCAACACCGACCTCGTCAAGTTCTACATCAAGGCGGCCAGCGGCGGCAGTGGCGGCGATCCCCTCTGGATCGACGACATCTACCTCGAAGGCACCAGCGCGGTGAACCTGGCGAACCCGGTGCCCGAACCCGCCACGCTCGCCTTGCTGGCCATCGGCGGGGCAGGCCTTCTCGCCCGCCGCCGGCGGAAGTGAGCGGCGCGGCAGGCGATTGACGAGAACTCAGGCGGGCGGCTCGTGAGCGGGCCGCCCGTCCTCCTTGCGCGGCGGTGACGTGCGGACCCAGTCGGGTCCATCGGAACCGCACGACGCGCGGCCCCGGCAGGCCGGCCGCGCCTGCCCACGCAACCACCAGGACTTCCGCCGAAAACCTTGCCTGGCGCCGACCGACTTGCGACAATGCCGCCGGCTTGGAGTTCCGCACCGTCCAGGGGAGGCGCGCCCATGCCCAAGCGATTGTCCATCGGCCGGTACCTGCTCGACCAACTCCATCGTCACGGCGTCAGGCACATCTTCGGCGTGCCGGGCGACTACGTGCTGGCCTTCTACGACCTCATCGAAAAGAGCCCCATCGAGTGCGTCGGCACCACGCGCGAGGACTCGGCGGGGTTTGCGGCCGATGCGTACGCGCGGGTGAGCGGCCTGGGAGCTGTCTGCGTCACGTACTGCGTGGGCGGGTTCAACGTGACGAACCCGGTGGCGGGCGCCTACGCCGAGAAGTCGCCGGTCATCGTCATCAGCGGCGCACCGGGCCTGAAGGAACGCGAGCACAATCCGCTGCTTCACCATCGGGTGCGCGGCTTCGCGACGCAGCGCGAGATTTTTGCGCGGATCACCGTGGCCGCCACGTCGCTCGAAGACCCCGTCACGGCGTACCACGAGATCGACCGGGTCATCCACGCCGTCGAGCGGTACAAGCGGCCGGGCTACATCGAACTGCCGCGCGACATGGTCGATGTGGTCCACCCCCACGCCCACCGCGAGCGGAGCCTCCAGGAGGAGACCGACGACGACGCCCTGGCCGAGTGCATCGCCGAAGCCACGGCGATGCTGAACGAGAGCCGCCGCCCGGTGATCCTCGCGGGCGTCGAGGTCCACCGGTTCGGCCTCCAGGATGCGCTCGTCAAACTCGTGGACAAGATGGGGGTGCCCGTAGCCGCCACGATCATGGGCAAGTCGGTCATCAGCGAGACGCATCCGCTGTACCTGGGCATCTACGAAGGTGCCATGGGCCGCAGCGCCGTCCAGAAGGTCGTGGAGTCGGCCGACTGCGTCCTGGCGTTGGGATGTTTCATGACCGACATCAACCTTGGCGTGTACACGGCCCACCTCGATCCCGGCCGCACGATCTCCGCCACCTCGGAGAAGACCTCCATCCGCCACCACTCGTTCGAGAACGTACCGTTCCGCAGTTTCTTCAAGACCCTCCTGAAGTCGCGGCTGCGGCACCGACGCAAACCCCGGATGCCCAAGCCGGCGACGGCGAAGGGACGCAAACCTCGCGACGGCGACCGCATCACCATGCGCACGCTTTACCCGATGCTGAACTCCTTTCTGACGGATGACATGGTCGTGATCTCGGACGTGGGCGACTGCCTGTTCGGCGCCGCGGACCTGACGATTCACAGGCGGACCGAGTTCCTGAGCCCGGCGTACTACACGTCGATGGGGTTCGCCGTGCCGGCGGCCGTCGGTGCCCAGATGGCCAACCGCTCGCTGCGGCCGCTCGTGCTGGTCGGCGACGGGGCGTTTCAGATGACGGGCCTCGAACTCTCGACGGTCGTCCGGCTGGGCCTGAACCCCGTGGTCGTCGTCCTCAACAACCACGGCTACAGCACCGAGCGGATGATCATGGACGGACCGTTCAACGACCTCCACAACTGGAACTTCAGTAAAGTGCCGGACGTCCTGGGCGGCGGGTGGGGCTTCGTGGCGCGGACCGTCGGCGACGTCCGCAAAGCGCTGGAAGCATCGCTGGCGAACCGCGACAGTTTCAGCCTCATCGAGGTGGACCTGGACCCGTGGGACGTCTCCCCCGCCCTCGTCCGCCTGGGCGAACGCCTGGGCAAGCGCGTCAAGGGCCGCTCAAAGTAAGCCGCGCGGGCCGGCAGGGAACAAAAAGGTTCCAAAAAAAGGTGCCTGGCACCTTTTTGTCGTTTTCGGCGTTCTTCGTGGCAAGAAGGGGGTTTTGCCGAAAAAGGTGCCTGGCACCTTTTTTCATGGGAGCAGGACGTGTTCCGGGTCCAGCAAGTCGTTGCGGTCGGGCGTCCGGACGGCCACGCGGAAACCGGGACGCAGGGCCGCGCTCGACCACTCGCCGGACGGGGCGAGCGCGATGACGCCGACCTGGTGGTCGTCCTTCAGGCCATAGGTCTCGTGGATGCGGCGGACCACATCGGCGGCGGCCTCGGCGGGTGAGGCCCCCTGCCCCATCCGCTCGACCGCCAGGAACGTGCCGCACACGCCCATGACCAGTTCGCCGTGGCCCGTCGCGACGGCGGCGCCGCGCGCCGGATCCACGTAAAGGCCGTGGCCGATGATGGGCGAGTCGCCGACGCGGCCGGGCAACTTGAACGCCAGGCCGCTCGTCGAACACGCCCCCGCCAGCGTGCCGCGCGCGTCGAGGGCCAGAACGCCGACCGTGTCGTGATCGGCCTCCTCGATGTTCGCCTTCGGTGCAGCCGGCTCGCCCGCATCAGGGTGCGCATGGCGCCACTCCTGCCACGCCGCGCGGGCCGCCTCGGTCAGCAGGTCCGTCGGCTCCATCCCCTGCTGCCGCGCGAAGCGCTCGGCCCCGTCGCCGGCCAGCATGACGTGCGGCGTGCGTTCCATGACCAGCCGCGCGAGCGACGTCGGGTACCGGAAGTTGCGGACGCAGCAGACGGCCCCGCACCGTGAGGGCGAGAGCATGACCGCCGCATCGAGCGTCACCTCGCCCGAGGCATCCGGACGGCCGCCGTAGCCCACGGTCATGTTTTCGGGATCGGCCTCGACGGCGCGGCAAGCGTGTTCGACGGCATCCAGTGCGCCGCCGTCATCGCGCACGATGTGCGGCCACCCTGCGGCACACGCCTGGCGGCCGTAGGTCCACGTGGCGAGGATGAGGGGTTCGGGCATGGCAGATCAGTTGTACGTGAACCACGCCGTGGCCCGGCAGTCGGCGCCGGCCGTGACGCGGACCCAGTGGGCGCTGAAACCCGCGGGGAACTCGTGGTGGACGTAGCCGTTGGGCGGCACGGTGATCTTTTCGTAGACCTTCCACGTGCCGTCGCCGATGAAGTCCACCTCGACGGTGAATTCGACGTCGGCGTCGGTCTCGTGCGCCAGGTGCAGGCACTTCCGGTCGAAGCCGGTCATCAGGTACGGGTCCGACGGTTCGCCCGCCTTGACGTCGGCCTTTCGCCACACGCCGCCGAACCCTTTCGGCTTTCCGAACTGCCACAGGTCGTCGGTCTTGAGGAACACGAGGTTCGACTGCGGCTGGCCGGCCAGCAGGTTCCCGCCGCAGGCCGTGGCCTGGTCGCCGGCCAGGACCGTCAGGCCGCGCCAGGAGCAGAAGTCGGGGATCATCCGCAGGTGCACCGAGACGGGTTTCAGCGCCCACGGCCGGCCTTCGTAGACGAGCGACGAGAGTTCGTAGAACATGCCGTGGGCGTGCATGAGGAACCGTTCGGTCTCGACCTCGCGTATGCGCGGCCATTCGGTAAACCAGGCGTGGTCGAACGAGTGGCTGGCCTTCGGCAGGCGGTACGTGGCCCACTTGCCCTTGGCGAAGACCTTGAGGATGGCCGACGTCGGGTCCCAGCCGGTGGCGAAGATGGTGCTGCGGGTGCCCATGACCTCGCAGAAGGCGGTCTTCTCGATGATGGTCCACGTCTTGCCGTTCCACTCGGCGAGTCGGCCGTCGTGCTTTGCGCCCAGGACGTCCTCCTCGGCGTAGGAGTTGTTGGCGACGACGACGCGGCCGGCGCCCGTGAAACCGCCCTTGAAGTGGCATTGGCCCTTGATGCCGAGTTCCTTCTTGACGTTGCACAACTGTGTGGCTTCCAGGGAGTGGACGTCGACCTCAAACAGCAGGCCTTCCATGGTCAGGAAGTAGACCTTATCGGCCTTCTCCTTCAGGTGCGTCATTGTGGCCGTCAGGCGATGGCCCTTGATGCCGGCGCACGTTCGGACGTTGCGTTTCGCGTCGATAAAGTGCGGCCCGATGATGCACTGCTTCGACTCGGGATGGATCATGCGGTTGGCGTACGTGCCCACGACGCTCTCGGGCCGCTTCGTCATGTTCAGACTTGCATCAATCTCGAACAGGCCCGTTCCTGAACCGCGGATGTGGGCCACGTACGTCACCATCCACAGGCGGTCGGCCCACGGCATGAGGGCGCCGATGCCGGTCTCGGAGCCGGGGACCTCGTCCACGCTGACCGCCAGGTGGGGGAACACGCCGCTGATGCTCGTCGGCTGCGGCGTCTCGCCGGCGGGGTCGGGCGGCGACACGTTGCCGGCACCGGGCCGACCGTCGGCCCCTGCGGCGGGCGGGTCACCTTCGGCCGCAAGGGCAGGCATCAGGGCAGCAAGCAGAATCAGAACGGCGGCAAGCAGGAACACGTAACTTGGCATGGGCACCCCCGCGGGTTGGGTCACCCGCCGCTTCCGCGACGGGATCGAACGAACGTCACCGGTCCTGCCTGCCCCAGTCGTACGGAATCTCGTCGGTGTGGGCCGGCAGGCGGTGCTCGTCGGGCTCCTGGCGGTTGTACGGCTCGGTGGGGACGTTGACGATCATGGCTTCGCCGGTCGAGATGCACTTGAACCCGTGATACACGCCGGCCGGGATGCGCAGGCGGATCGGATTCCAGATGCCCATGAAGAACTCGTTCACCTCGCCGTTCGTCGGCGACCCCTCGCGCGGATCGTACAGGGCGACCTTCATCATGCCCTGGACGCAAATGAAATGGTCGGTCTGCTTCTTGTGGTAGTGCCACGCCTTGACGACGCCCGGCCAGGCGGTCGTCAGGTAGACCTGGCCGAACGCCTCGAAGTCGTCCTCGTCGGATCGGAACATCTCCATCAGGCGCCCGCGCTCGTCAGGAATCGGTTTCAGGCGCGTGACTCGAACTCCGTCAATCATGGCCGTCGCTCTCCCCTTCGTGGGACCCCTCGGGCATGTCCTGGGGTCGCGTCGCCGCCCTACTTCGGCTCGGCCGCCTGGTCCTTGGCCTTTGCCGCCTCCTTCTCGCCCGGCTTGGCCGGGCGCGAGACCACCATCAGAGTAAGCTTCTTCTCGTCCTCGGGGTCCTTGCGGTACTGCGTCTCCAGGATCATCCCCTCGTGATGAAGGCATCGGACGATGGGCGGCTCATCCGGCTTGGTGCGGACCAGTTGATAACTGATGGGGTCGCCCTCGCGTTTATCTTGCGAGCAATGGAAGAGTTTTTTGAACGTCTCGGCGCCCTCAATCTTGATTTCCGCGCCGTACTGCGTTGCGGTCCACCCGGTGAAGTCCCCGCGCAACGCCGCGTCTCGAAGCGACTCGATGCTGCCGACGATGTCCGGCCGGCCCCTTGCATAGAAGGCCATCGCGGTGACCATCCGCAAGTTGGTCCGGCAATCGAGTTGCTCGGTGGCCTGAAGGGCTTTGAGGCAGGCGAGCCAACTCTTGCCGAAGGCGGCCATGTTGGTGCCGAACGTTCGGGCCCACGCGTCCTGCGAGGTCCGCCCTTGGCCCAGCAGCGTCATGTACTGGACGAAGGCCTTCTGGAACCTTCCCTTCTCCCCCTGTTCAAGGAAGTGCACGATGGACCACGCCTGCTGCGACTGGACCTTGCTCTGGGCCGACTTGGCTTTGACGGCCGCGTTCCAATCGCTCACGGTCATCGACACCATCTTCGAGACGGGCAGCAGCCTGCCCTCCTCGGCGGCCTTCTGGAGCGACTGGACCAGCAGCAGCGGCGCCTGGCCCGCGACGAGTCTGCCCCCTTTGTACTTGGCGATCTGGAAATACGTGCTGAGGCCGGCCACAAGCCACACCGGCGCGCGGCCATCCAGGAACTGGTGCACGCACTGCTGCGTGCCCTCGCGACGAAACGTCGCAAGAAGCGCGTCAATGTCCTCGGCGGTTCCCCACCCCGACAGGTCCATCTCGTACAACCCGGTTGCCCCCGGAACCTTGGCCCGGGCCACCTCTCTGGTTTTCTCCTCGGTGGTGCACAGGATGACGGGCATCCGCTTCATCGCGCTCTGTGGCTTGCCCCCCCCCATGCGCCGGGCCAGTTCCTGGTACAGCAACTCCTGGTGCGTGGCCACGCCGTGCGCGATGGTCGGGTCATGGTCCGTCCGGATGTGAAAATGGGGGGTGTCCACGATCAGATAGTCGCCCTGTTTGCGCATCGGCCACTGCCGGCCGGCGGCCCCGGCCCGCGCGCAGGCAAACACCATCCCCGCAGCGACGGCTGCCGCAAGTCCAATCCACGTGCACCGTGTGAACATACCGCTCCCCTAGCCTGAACGTGCTGACGTCATGCTACCCGCCCCCCCTCGCGGATTCAACCCCCGCGGCCCCCCACGCCATCCGAAACCGCTCTAAGCGGACCGACATACGTTTTGCGCGGTGGGTCTCCGCACCCACCGCGCATCAGAGCACACATCCGCGGCGGGTACTCCAGACCCGCCGCGCACGGACTTTAAGAGACTCATGTCGGTCCGCTTAGCGTCGCCCTCCCTCAGTCCGCGAGGCCGGGCGTGAGATGACGGTCGTGGTCCACTTGCCCTCGTCATCTTTGGCGTACTTCGTCTCCAGGACGA